>CAYMOG010000019.1:0-13861 GCA_964392065.1 uncultured Oscillospiraceae bacterium | reverse complement strand
CTACAACCAGAGCGACCACGAGACCACCTGCTCCAGCACCTACGACAAGACAAACTACAGTAGCTCCGAAACCAACAACTACGAAATCCCAATATCTCAGCGCTACAGAAGCTCGTCAGATTGCAGCAAGACATGCCGGAATCAACGCATCGGCCTTCTATGCCGAATGGGATACCGACGATGGTGTTGTCAAATGGGAACTAGAAGCAGAAGTTAACGGCGTGGAATATGAATACGATATCGACGCTCGTACAGGAAGAATCTTAGATTACGAAATTGATAGAGATTAGAAAACTTAATTTTATATGTCCTCAATTGCAAGAAACCGCCTCCCTATGGAAGCGGTTTCTATTATTGTAAGAAGGCTAGTACTTGAGGCTTAAGTCTAGTGCTGTGGGTGACGTATTCACCATGTCCAGCGTTTTCATAGACGTACACATCTCCTTGTGGCGTCAAGCGTGCTAGAGCTTCATACGCTTCAGGTTCCATAATATCGCCATCTCGGCCGCAAGTATAGAGGACAGGGATTTGTATTTTCTTCAAATCTTGCCGAGGAATATTAGGCTCATTTACCATTAATTGAATTAGCGAATTGTCGGGGTGGGCTTCGGCCAGATTTGCAATATGTTCTTGCCAAGTAGGCGTGATGTCTCTAGGAGACAAGTTAGCGCCAGATGCAATCAAAGCTTTCAAATAATCCTTCTGCTTGATTGCGAGCAGTAAACCTATGATACCTCCATCGCTATACCCCAGAATAGACACATCTTGAAGATGCAGAGCACGAATCAATAGGTCAATATCTTCCGCCAAATCCTCATAATGAAAAAATTCTCCATGATGAGAACTTCTCCCATGCCCTCGGCTGTCGATGGCATAACACGTAAAATCCTTTTGCAAGGCATCCATCAGAGGATAAAACACTTCACCACTCTCACCATTGCCATGGAGCAGAAGCAAAGTCGGACCCTCACCTTGTATCTCGTAGTGTAACGTCACACCATTCTCTAAACTGATTTTCATAAACACCTCCGGAGCCATAGTACACAATTTACATTAAGTACCGCAATACGTAACGAAAGACTCATCAGGATCTTGAGGTTTCATAAATTCCTCTGGAGCCGAAAGCGCATACGGATCCGTCACGATTTCTAACATCTTCAAGAACGGTGTTAAATTTCCTTTTTCCGCAGCCTCAAGCACCTCATTTAACTTCCTATTTCTAGGAATTACACGAGGGTTATACTGTAATAAATCCACTTCCCGATTTCTTGTCTTTTGCCAAAGCTTCTGCCACGTCCGTCCCGCTTCCGACTGGAACAAGTCCTCATCGGGTTTCTCACTCAGAGATAAAAATGCATTGGTAAAGTCTAGCTTCTCCTCTTCTAGCAAAACCAAGAAATGTTCGATTTGTTGCTTACTTTCTATACTGGGCTCTAAACCTAGTTTCCTACTGAATTGAAGCAGCCACTGGAATTGGAAATCTTCATGGAATTTCTCCAATTTTTCGTTCATAAGATTCACCGCAGTTTGAGCATCCTCGTCCACAATAGGCAGGAGAGTTTCCGCCAAACGAGCTAGATTCCAACGGGCCATATCACCTTGCTGGTTATAACGATATCTACCCAAGTGATCGATGGAACTAAACACTTGATCTCCTTGGTATATATCCATGAATGCACAGGGACCATAATCAATAGTTTCGCCACTAAGCGCCATATTATCCGTATTCATAACACCATGAATGAAGCCGAAACTTAGCCACTTAGCAATGAGTTCAGCCTGCCTACTTGCAATTGCCTCGAACATTGCAAGGTAAGGGCGCTTGGCCTCACGGCATTCAGGAAAATGCCGCTGAATAATATAATCCGAAACCTCCCTTTCAACTTCGTGAGCATTGGCAAATTGCAAGGTCCCAACCCTCAAGTGACTACTAGCGACTCGGGTCAGAATAGCCCCAGGATACGGCTTATCTCTATAAACCGTCTCACCCGTAGAAACCACCGCTAAACTACGGCTCGTAGGAATCCCCAATTTATGCATAGCCTCACTTACCAAGTACTCTCGAAGCATAGGTCCTACAGTAGCTCGACCATCTCCACGCCTAGAATAAGGCGTTCGGCCAGACCCTTTCAACTGAACATCGAACCGTTCACCTGCAGACGTCAGCACTTCCTGAAGTAAAATCGTCCGACCATCCCCCAGTTCTACGAGATGCCCGAACTGATGTCCATAATACGCCTGAGCAATAGGTGTAAACTCTTCAGGTAATTTATTTCCACTCAGAAGCTCCTTATCTTGCCATAGCCCCAAGTCGAACCCCAATTCATCGGCCAAGCTTCCGTTAAAAACTAGAATCTCTGGATTCTTCACAGGTGTAGGAGAAATATCTGTATACATTTCATTGGGTAGCTGCCTGTATGAAATCATAGTAAGCCTCCGTTCAGTAGTTTTGATTTAAGTATCTATGTTTATGTTAAGGGGTTTTTCACAATTGAGGTAGAAGAAAGAGCATTGAGGAGCATTAATTTTTTGTGAAGAGTGTTGTTTTCACCTCGGACTGCTTGTCTATTGGTCTTAGCCTCCAGCACTAAACATAGAATTCCGCCAGCAGTTTCCTTGTTCAAGGAAACTGCTTACAAAATGTGGAGATTTGTGCACCGGACCACTCATGTAGTGCTCTTCATTTCTATCTACTACAATTAATCAGCGTTATATATACATAGGTGTTTATAGTATTTTGTTTTTCCGTTACTATGTTGGCTTAAGTCTTTTGGGACCTACCTTTTTTCACGACAACTTATTTTGGATTTTCCCCAATTCCCAAGCGCAGGAAAAAATCTACTTGTCAAATCGTAGAAACTTCGTTAGAATAGCCTAAGCTTTTATGCTTCATTAGCTCAGGCGGTAGAGCGCACCCTTGGTAAGGGTGAGGTCCCGAGTTCAACTCTCGGATGAAGCTCCATAATAAACCCTTGGACTATTGAAACCCTAGGGTTTTTTTGTTTTTAATTCATCTTATCTACATAATATTTCTTCTACTGGGATGAGGTTTATTTCGCCAGATCTATGGGCAGAAAGAAGAATTTCTTGACGATCGTAAGCAAGGCTTGGATGCAGTTTTTGGACTTGTGCTCCGCCATAGAATAGGAAGTAGGGAAGAGAGAATAGTGGTTCTTTTTGCCATGCATTCTGAGTTTTCTGAATTTCTGTATGTTGTACGAGGCCTTGGGAGACATAATAGTGTTTTACTCCGTTAGGGATTTCAAGGGAGAAGTAGAAGGCTTTGGCCAAAAAAGTTTCGAAGTTTTCGAGTTTAGCTTGAATCTCTTCTAGAATAGGCAGTGGATTACCGAGTTGCTCAGCGCGTTCGTAGTTTTCTTCTGCTAGGGCGTGGTCTCGAGCTTGTGTAAGTTGTGTTTGGAGCGTCTGAATTTTCGGTGAAGATTGTAAGACTTCATAGAGGAAGGCATTGGCTGCTTGCTCGTTGTTTATTATGTGGTGGAATAGGCCGTTGTTTTCGATTAGTAAGCGCATCATGCGAAGCTTAAAATCTTGTAAGCGGTGTTGGGAGCGAAAGGGCCCTATGGAGTTTCTCTTCCTTGTGCGGGATATACCTATACCATGCACAAGAGATAGCGTTAGAAAAACATAATTTCGGCTATTGCGCATGGCAGCGTTGAAGGGTGGATGATAGGTTTGTATCCATTGGCATTCGAGAAGCCTAGCATCTAGGTGCGTATCGGTTTCTTCTATTTCAATACGATCTAGGATACGGAGCATTTCATCTACTTTTGACCAGGTCTGGGAAGGATGGAAATAGGAACGAATGCGTTGGCGTAAATGCATAGACTTCCCCACATAGAGGAGTTGTTGATAGGCATTATAGAATCGATAAATGCCTGGGCCCGTAGGTAACTGGGCGAAATATTCTTCCGTTAACTTCTCGTGCATTTCTTATTTCAATCCCGTATACTACTCTCTAAGGAGAAATTATGCTATTACTTACAGTGCGCTTATTTAATACTCTGACTCCTGTTATTCTAGCAGGTATTTGCAATATGGTCTGGGTGAAATTCGGGCCAGATGCCCTGCGTATCCCCTTGGACCACGGGAAGGTACTTCCTGATGGCAAGAGGCTTTTCGGTGCTAATAAGACGTATTTAGGTTTAATCGGTTATGTGGTTTTACATATGGTCTTTACTGTATTGTGGGGGGCTTTGGCCCAAGCCATTCCAACTCTGGCGAATAACAATTATTTCTATCTCTTGCGTGAGAATCATCTCATCTATAATCTGTTCGTGGGTTTCTTGTTGGGTATGGCTTATGCTGTGTTCGAGTTGCCTAATAGTTTTCTTAAAAGGCGAGCTGAAATCGCTCCTGGCACAGGTAGACAGGGGCCTAAGGGCTATTTCTTCACGATTCTCGATCAAATTGATTCTATTGCGGGGGTAGGACTGGTGGTGTGGTTCTTCTATCCGCTAGGAATTGGACGTTACATTTTCTTGTTGTTTATTGGATTTTTTGTCCATGCGCTCATTAATTTCTTGTTGTATGTGTTGGGCTTAAGGAAACATCCTTTGTAATTTTGCAAAAGTTTTACGAATCTTTCTAGCTTTTTAACGTTTGAGTATTTGCGCATGTTCTACAATGGAGTCAATAAAAGGATTGGAGCAGACTGTGTTCGATAAGATCTATACATTAGAAGAAGCTTGGAGAGACGAAGCGAAGCGACATGAAAATCTGTCTATAAAGGATATCAACCGGCATTTGAATGAACGGGTTGGAGCGAAGGCAGGTAATCTGGCGCGCTTGAAACATTTTAATTTCCGAGTTCCTGATGGTTTTATTTTGGACAAAGAAATCTTCCGTCGTATCATGAAAGAACACCGGCTATGGGGAAGTATCCGTAATGAATTGAAGGCACTCTATCTTACTAATATTAGTCTAGTCAGTAAGAGGATATTGGCGACTCTAGAATCTCTAGATTTAGATTCGCTACAACAAAGTATTATTCCATATCTGGATCCTAAGAAAACCTATGCGGTTAGAAGCTCAGCAATTCTTGAAGACCTAGAGGACCAGTCCTTTGCCGGCCAGTATGATACGGTTCTGCATTGCTCTACGGCAGATGAAGTTATCGAAGCGGTGAAAACCTGTTATCGTTCACTCTATTCCGAGTCAAATTTGCATTATGTGGTGGACCACCATTTGCCGATTGCAAAACTTCAGATGGCCATACTTGTACAAGAGATGGTAGATGCCGAATGCTCTGGAGTCGTATTTACGGTAAATCCTGTGAGTGGAATCGATACGGAGATTCTTGCAGAAGTCACATCAGGTGTAGCAGAAGGACTCGTGGCAGGCCAAGTGAATGGAGAACGCTATCTCTTCGATTGGAAGAAGGATGAATGGCTTGACATCCCCAGTGGCAGACCGATTCTAGGTCCCTATTTACGAGAAATTCTGATGCAAGAAGCCCTCGCCTTACAGGTCCATTTCGGCCGACCACAAGATATAGAATTTTGCTTTTACTTGGATCATTTCTATGTTGTACAGAGCCGTCCAGTAAGTAGTATCCAATTCCAAGGATACGATAGTGTATGGACTACCGCTGATTTCAAGGATGGTGGAGTTTCGTCTACGGTCTGTAAACCCTATATGTGGAGTTTGTATGAATATATATGGGAGCGAAAATTAAGAGATTTTATTATTGATGGACGTATATTAAAAGAAAGTCAACTCCCTGAGCATTTAAGCATCATGGCCTATGCAAGACCCTACTGGAATCTTTCGGTCGTGAAGCATGCGCTTAGCAAAATTCCTGGATACGTAGAGAAGGATTTCGACCAGGAGTATGGTATACAAAGCGTCTATAAAGGCAGAGGAGAAACGACGAAATTAAATCCAGGTTCTCTATACCATGTAGGTAAGATTGCTTGGGCGCTCAAGCGCATTCAAAAAGAGCAAGCCCACAAGCTAGAAAATTTTCTTGACGAACGTAAAGAACGCTATCAACAGCTCTTGGCATTTCTAGATAATGATGAGCCAGTAGGTAAGTTGGCTGTCATCTGGTACCAATTAACTAAGTTTGAATATATGGAGACCGAAGGAACGTACTTCCAGCAAATTTTCTTAAATACGGTTTATCAATCCTTATATAAAGACAAGATTTGCAAATACTTAAGTGATAGCGAGTATCTAAGTTTATTGGGAGGTTTAGATAATATCTCCCATCTACGGCCATTTTATGCCATGTGGACTATGTCTCGCACGATTCGCAAATCAGAACAATTATCCAAGTATTGGGAAGAAGACACCGAAACAATTTCTAGTCAGTATTTAGAAGAGCCTGATCGCTATCCCGGTTTGGCCCAGTTCTTCGAAACATTTGGGTACCATTCCGACCGAGAATTAGACGTCAGTTATCCAAATTATATAGAAGACCCTAGACCTATCGTGCAAAATATTAAGCAACTCTTAACTGTAGAGGATGAAGAAGCTCCCTTCGATGAACAAGAGAAGCAGCGAGAGAACTATCAAGCTATGCGAGAGAAACTGGCAGCAGCGGTAGGGCCTAAGAATCAGGCCAAGTTGTTAGAAGTAGTGGATAACATGCGTGAAATGCTCTGGTGGCGAGAAGAACTCCGAGATATTTCTTCTATGTACTATCATCTTATTCGTCTTTATACTATGGAGATTGCTAAACTTCTGGTAGAAGAAAATGCCTTAGACCATGTTGAGGACGTATGGTTTGTAAAGTTAGAAGACCTCTGGGCCTACTTCGATAATCCAGAAGAGGTAGACTTAAGAAGTAAAATTACTACGGCAAAAGAATACTACTACTCATTTGCCCATTGCCAAAATCCCAATGAAATTGGCAGAAATTTTACGAAGCGTCCTGTACCGCATTTCTATACGGATGAAGACCATTTCGCAGGTTTAGGTTGTAATCAAGGGGTTGTCACCGCTAGAGCCAGAGTGGTTTACTCCTTTGAAGAAATGGATACGATTGAACCTGGAGAAATACTCGTAACGAAATTTACCGATACTGGCTGGACACCGAAGTTCGCCATCCTTGCGGGTGTTATTACAGAATATGGAGGCCTTCTATGCCATGCCGCCATAGTGTCTAGAGAATATGGCTTGCCTTGTATTGTTCATCTTGATGGAGCAACAGAGAAAATCAAAAACGGTAGTCTCATTACAATGGATGGAGCCACAGGTGAAGTAATTATTGAAAAGGAGATTCTCACATGATAGGAAAATGGAATCCTAGTGTCATCCTAACCTACTTAGGGACGTCGGTTGCAATCCTAGGGATATGGTTTGTGTGGCAGAGGAATATGAATCTTGCTTTTGTCTGCTTAATTTGGGCGGGCGTACTGGACTTGCTAGATGGCCCTGTCGCGAGAAGTATCCAACGTACAGATGAAGAAAAACGCTTCGGTATACTCCTAGATACCGTATCAGATGTAGTGAGTTTTCTAGTATTTCCTGTTGTGATCTGTTTAGGGCTAGGAATGAGCGCTCCAGCTTATGTACCTATCTACGCTCTTTACGTTATATGTGGACTTGCCAGATTAAGTGATTTTACTAGCGAACAAAATGACCAACCTGTCCGCTATTATCGAGGATTACCGGTTACTTATGCGGCCTTGATTTTCCCTTTCGTCTATTTAGCTCATCGCTTCATGCCTTTATATATTCATGGTATCTTATATTTCATCAGTTTTATTCTTGTAGGTATACTCTTTATCTTGCCTATTAAGGTACATAAACCGCGAACGTTCGGTATCGCCTGTTTCGGTATCCTCGCAATCGTATTAAGTGTTTGGTATCTGTGGTTCTAATTATGCCTAAGATTTATTTGCGTGATTCTAGAACTTACTTAGAAGAAGAACAATTTGGAGGGAAGTCTCTACAATTTCTCTACAATAAACGCTTAGGTCGCTTCTTGTTGAAACGTTATTTTATGCATGCAGATTTTTCGAATTATAATGCTAAGCAAATGTCTTCGCCCAAATCAGTGGATAAAATCGAAGAAACCATCACACGCTATAGAATTGATATGTCTGAATATAAAACACAAACGTATCAGAGTTTTCGGGCATTTTTCTTACGGGAATTACCGCCAAAGGCAAGACCTATAGCACGGGCTCCAGCCTTGATCTCTCCTTCCGATAGTCGATTGCAAGTTTTCTCTATGGACGAGAACAGGGTAGTGGAAGTGAAAGGGCTTTGCTATACTTTGGCCGAATTATTACAAGATGATGAAATGGCGGAACGTTTCTCCTCGTCATGGGTGTTCATCTATCGCCTGTCCATGGCCGATAATCACCATTACATACATATTGCAGATGGTAAAAATCTCTTGACTGAAGAGCTATCAGGCGTCCTCCATACGGTATCGCACTACGCCAAGAAATGGAAAGTTCTAGCGGAAAATAAGCGGGTTTGGTCCTGGCAACATGTTGAAGGGATTGGGGAGATGCTTACGATGGAAGTGGGGGCTATGCAAGTGGGTGCAATTCACAATATTGAACGAAAAACGTTTAAACGAGGGCAGAAGAAGGGTTATTTCGACTTAGGTGGTTCTACGATTGTTCAGATTTTTCCCATTGAGTCGATTAAACCTGATGAAGATATTCTAGAGCAGAGTAAACTCGGTTTCGAAACACTTGTGAAGCGAGGCGAAAAGGTGGGTATAATAGTGTAAGTCTTCCTTGATTTGAAAGCCGATTAGGAAAGACTTGCGGTGCGAAAGTGAGGGTGCTTCATGTTTAGTCGTTTAAGAATTTATTTCAAGGAAATGTATCCACTTATCACGAGGCTTCTCTTGGGCTATGTTATTTTCCTGGGTCTCTACTTCATTATTCTCTTAAATTTTGGGATCACGCGATTCGATTTCGGCTTACAAGAAGTTATCGGTGGATTTACGGTCTTTAGTTTCTTGATGTTCTTACGGATTGCGGATGATTTCAAGGATTATGAGACGGACAAGAAACTGTTTCCTGACCGAGCTTTCCCATCTGGGAAAGTCTTGAAGTCTGATCTCTGGTGGGCACTGGGGATTGTAACCGCCATTACTTTTATCTTAAATCTTCTGTTCATGAATAATGTACTTTTCTTCCTGATTCTCTATATCTATGGATTTTTTATGTCCATGTGGTTTTTCCAGAAACATAAAATTCAGAAGTCCTTACCGCTGGCATTGGTAACCCATAATCCTGTACAGATGGTATTAAATATCTATATAATTTCCTTCACACTAATTAAATATGATTTACCCTGGTTCAGACTCCATGTCATTTTAGCCGCCTTTACTCTCTATTTTCCTGCTTTGATCTGGGAAATTGGTCGTAAAATCCGAGCACCTGAAGATGAGACAGCGTATGTCACGTATTCGAAATTATTCGGAGTCAAGAAATCGGTCCGCTTTATCTTCCTTCTCACCTGGATTGATGTTATTACCAATATACTTTTGGTTTGGAATCTAAACCAGATTTCTGTGATTCTAATTTTAATTAATGTACTTGTGATGTCTTGGTTCTTCATGCGTTTCGTCCGAAACCCTAGAAGTTTTCCTCTGATTAAGCCGATTGAACGTTATACGCTCATTCTAGAAACGCTTATGCTTCTGACCGTTGTCAGTTATCTTGTCTGGGGCAGGATCGGATTATGAGTGGCAAAGTTCAGGGTTTGAAACGTCTAGAAGCTATGGGCCTTCTTGTCCCTGACTACACTGTATACCGTTATGGGGATCAAGTAGAGGGGGATTCTTTTATTAAGCCAGATAAGCGCTATGCGGTGCGTTCTTCTTATAGAGCAGAAGATGGTAAGGAGGATTCTTATGCTGGAATCTTCGAATCCTATTTGAATATACAGGCTTCAGATGTTCCGTATTTTGTGGAGCAGGTTTTCGATACGAGCCTAGGTAGGAGAGCCCAGGCTTACACGGAAGCTAGGAACCTCCCGCCACTTAGGCGAGAAGCTATGGAAGTTATTTGTCAAGAGATGGTTCAGGCGGAGGTGTCTGGCCTACTGTTTCGTGATAATCCTAGAGGTTTACTTCACGAAGCCGTTATTGAGATTGCTTATGGTTTGGGTGAAGATTTGGTGAATGGCTTAAGTCCTAGCCAGCGTTATTTCTATCATAAGGATAGCAAGCAGCTTCATCATAGTGAGAATCCTGACGCTCCTTATTTAGATGGTAAACAGAGAGAAGAGCTCTTAAGTCTCATTAATCGCTTAGAAGAACCGGTTGATATTGAATTTGCCATCGCCGATGAGAAAATCTATTACTTGCAAATACGCCCGATTACGACTTTGGACCAGGCTACTGAAATTGTCCTAGATAATTCGAATATTTCTGAGAGTTATCCAGGAATTACCTTGCCATTGTCTGTCTCCTTCGCGAAATTGGCGTATAAGGGTGTGTTCCAACAACTCGGTCGGCGTTTACTGGGCATGAAAATTGAGGAAGAGCCCGTGTGGGAAAACCTTGCCCATATGGTAGAAGATTATCAGGGGCATATGTACTATCTTATTTCGAACTGGTATGGAGTCTTGCAATATTTGCCATTTCATAAGCGGGTAATCGCCACATGGCAGCGCATGTTGGGCGTGGAGAACAAGCAAGTACATGTGGGCCTAGAAGCGCCGCCCTGGTATAAGAAACTTAGTTTTTTCCCCAGATTCTGGAGATTATTTCGGAAGATGCCTGAACATATGGAAAATTTAGAACATAGGTTTCAGGAGATAGAAGTGAATTATCGTAGAGAAATCTCTCAAGGCCGTTCTCCAGAAGCGTTACGTGAGCTATTTTCTCGACTAGAAGAAGAGCTCTTAAGGCAATGGGATTTGACGCTAATCAATGATTTGTATGCCTTCTTCTATGTTAGTCTCTTAAGCGATGGAAGCCAAGCGACTGCCCAAGGCCAGAAGGCTCTGGCCAGTATGGAGCCCATTCTAGCGATGAGAGATTTGGCTAACCTAGATCCCGAATCTGAAGCCTATACGGAAGCGTGTAGAAGTTTCATTACACGTTTTGGTGACCGCAATATGGAAGAATTGAAATTAGAGACGAAGACGTTTCGCTCTCATCCCGAGCTTCTAGAAGAAGTCGTTGAACGTTTTCGCGAGCATCCCATGGCCTTGCCAATAGTAGAGGAGACGGAGGATCCGCCTCGGGGATTCTTCCAGAAACGCTGGTATCGTAAGGCTTCATTGGGCATAGCGTATCGTGAGAGTTCCCGTTTCAATCGGAGCCGCATTTACGGCATGGTGCGAGAAATGGCGTGGTATTTCGGCGAGAGTTTGACTGCGTTAGGGTTCTTAGAAACAGCAGAAGATGTTTTCTACCTAGAGATTAGTGAAATGCTAGCCGAAGAGGATTATCGTCCGCTCGTGACCGAACGTAAGGCGAAGTATGAGATTTATAAGAAGCTACCTACCTATCCGCGCCTCGTATTTGCCGGTGAAATTGTACCTAGCAGTATGCTAGACGTTGTCGGATTAGACCAGGACGACAGCACGCCTATCCTACGCGGTACGCCGGTGTCCAAGGGTAAGGTTCAGGGGGAAGTCATCGTTATCACGACCGTCGCAGAGGCCCAAGCCCAAGACACTTCCGGCAAAATTTTAGTTGCTCCTCTCACTGACCCCGCTTGGGTCTACCTCTTGGTTCAGGCCAAAGGCTTGATTTGCGAGAAGGGCTCCTTACTTTCTCATACCGGAATTATTTCGCGTGAATTGGGTATTCCGTGCGTTACTGGAGTGGCCAAAGCCAGCTCCATTCTGCGGTCTGGAGACATCGTGCTTCTAGATGGGGACCAGGGTACAGTGGAGCGATTAGATTATGTTTAAAAAAGTAGAATCTCCTCAAACGCTAGAAGGATTTCTAGCGGTTTTCTCTGGATTGTATACTGAACACCAGAAGTGCGAAAATGCACAAGATTTGCGTGCAATTTTGCAAGGAAGGCACGTTCTAGCGAGAGAGCCATCTATTTCTGCATACTATTGGGAAGGAAAATCTCGAGGGATGCTCATTGTCTATCCTGGTGAGAAAATAGGCTATCTTGGTTTCCTTGAAGCAGTAGATGAGCAGGCTTTTGCTGAGCTGCTGGCTTATCTCGAGCGTCAGGCCGAGGGGCTAGAGCGCCTGGTAGGTCCAGTGGATTTAAGCTTCTGGTTGGGTTACCGCTTGCGTGTTGCGGATGCTAGGCAAGAGGCTTTCGTCAGCGAGCCCTGGCATCTACCCTTCTATGAATCGGCCTTTTTGCGCCAAGAATTTTATATCGCTGAGACTTATGTAAGTAACTACTATTCTGCGGAATCGATTGGTGGTGGGCCCCCTAATAGTAAGAGTCAGGGTAGGTATGCGGAGGCTTTGGCCAAAGGCTATGTCTTCCGTACGGAACCCTGGGAGAGGATGCTTCCTCAGGTTTATGCGCTTATTATGGAGACGTATAAGGATTTTCCTTTGTTTCGATCGCTTAGTCTCGATGATTTTCGGAGTGTGTTCTCTTCTTTGGAGAGGGCGATAGATTTTTCGATGATAGAAGGCGTATATAGAGATGGGCAGCTCCATGGGTTTCTCTTGACTCTACCTGATTATGGGACGCTTGGGGACAGGGCGTTGACTTTGCGTTCGTTTTTTCAGTTCTTGCAGAGGAAGCGCAAAGCCAAGCATTATGTGTTGCTATATATGGCGGTTCGGCCTGGGCACGAAGGTCTAGGGCTTGCCATGACTTACCGTCAGTTCGAAAAAATCCGTGCTCGCCGTGCCAGCGCTACGGCCGCTCTCATACATCAGGGTAAGTTCACACAGTTTTATGAGGAGAAGCGCATTTCTTCCCAAACCCGATATTACCTATTCGAGAAGGAGTTGGCGTATACTATTAAGCATGAATGAAATTGGTCTGAAAATCATAGCGGATTATTATGGGCCCTGGGAAGAGAAGTTCGGCATTCCTAGGCAGGCTGGACTCGTACAGGACGTGCCTGGTCAAGTTGTCTTGCGCTCTACGGTGGCTACACCGGAACATGTCCGCGGGCTAGAAGCGTTTTCTCACCTCTGGCTACTATGGGTATTTAGCGAACATTTGGATGCGCTGGCAACGGGCGGCACCGTCCGCCCGCCTCGATTGCACGGAAATCAGCGCATAGGCGTTTTTGCCACCCGCTCCTCCTATCGCCCGAACCCCATCGGCATGTCCGTAGTTTCATTGGAACAAGTCGAGATCCAGGGCGCGGAGATTAAGCTCCACGTCCGAGGCGCCGACCTCATGAACAAAACGCCCATAGTGGACATCAAACCCTACATCCCCTACGCCGACAGTTACCCACATGCCAAAGCTTCACACTTCCAAGACCGCCCTCCACGTCTTCCTGTCAATTGGGGTGCTTTCTATTCAGTTTTGGAGGACGAGGTACGCGCTGTCATTGAAGCGAGCTTAGCGCTTGATCCTCGACCTGCTTTTCACCCGGTATCAGAGCGCATTTATGGCATGCAATACGGTGCCTGGAACATACGCTTCCAGCGTCTAGATACTGAGATTCTTGTCGTTGACGTGGAGGTTTTCCGTGGAGAATAGAGGGTACTGGGTATATATGCTCTTATGTAATGACGATACTCTGTATACAGGCATTGCCGTGGATCCCTATAAGCGCTTAGAAGCCCATAATAGAGGTCTGGGCGCGAAATATACAAAACATCGTTCTCCTTGTAAGATTGTTTATTTAGAAGAAGCGGTGGATCGTTCGGAAGCTTCCAAACGCGAGTGGGCGATCAAGCAAATGCCTAGATCCGAGAAGTTGAATCTTATTAAGAATTGTCGAAAATTGTAGGAATTTGTAGGAC
>CAYMOG010000018.1:0-25427 GCA_964392065.1 uncultured Oscillospiraceae bacterium | reverse complement strand
CGTTTGTGCCAGCAGATCCTACTAAATCGAAAACTCTTTCCACTACATCAAAAACACATATTCCTCCTTGACACGAATCTCCCTTTCTACAGCTAGATCCTGACATACCGCAAGTTCCAAACGCTACATAACAAGCCACGCATAAACAAAAAAAACCAAAATCCCTTCTACTCTTCCCCCACCGCCACAATAAAATAGAAAATCTACCACCATTCGCAGGCATTTATAAAATACAAAAAATATTTCTTGTATATTGTTATTTTACGTGTTACTATGAACAAGTAAGTATCAAAAAAGAAAGATACTTGGAAATTATTTAAGGAGAAACATCCATGCCAGAAAAAACACTATTGTGCAAAGACTGTGGCGAATCTTTCGTTTTCACCGAAGGTGAGCAGAAGTTCTATGAAGAAAAGGGCTTCGAAAATGACCCAGTACGTTGTCCATCTTGCCGTAAGGCCCGCAAGGCTCAAAGACAAGACCGTCCAAGAAGAAACTACGATCGCTAAGAAATACTCATCACAGTTATTTAAATAGAGAATGTAGAAAGGTAGGCCCCACGGCCTACCTTATTTTTATCCCAAAATATAAAACTGTTGCTATCGCACAAGTATTTAGGACTCTAGTACCCTTAGTCGGCTAACAAAGGATTCTTTTGGTAATTCTAGAATGGCGGACTCCAAGCGACCTTCGCGAAGTTTGTTATCCGTGGTCATAATCAAGTATTCATCGTTAAATACGGAATCTAGTAACTGATAGCCTCCGAGATCTCTTAAATATTCACTTAATGCGTCGACATCAAAATGTTTTTTTACGCGTAGGTAAGATTTCACTTTTTGGTCACCAAAAGGTATTAGTCGGTCTGATAGGACGTCTTTCCACTCTTGGGCATGTTCAATAGTCCAGGTATTTACTGCAATTTCCATGAGATCACCTAGTACGGCGCTGGCTGTTGGCAGAGCCCCTGCTCCTTGGCCATACAACAAGATGTTTTCGGCTGGGTCGGCATGAATTAAGACAGCGTTGTAGACGTCTTTGGCAATAGAAATTGGATGTGATTTCGGGACCAGCATGGGGGTTACGGCAAGTCCGTATTGCGTGCGGTCGGTGGTCTGTCTGGTTCGTAGGTTTGCGATTAGGCGTATACACATGCCGAGGTGATTGGCTAATTGCGCATCTTCTTGGTTTATTGCGTAAATTCCTTCAGTATGAATATCTTGAGCGTTGATCCATTCTCCGGAGAGCATGGATGCAAGAATGGCTAATTTGCGAGCGCTGTCTTTGCCCGATACATCATCCGAGGGTTCTCTTTCGGCATAGCCTCTCGCTTGCGCATCCCGTAGAGCGTCGGAAAAACTTATACCTTCTTCTATGCGCGTTAATATGTAATTACATGTACCGTTTAGAATGCCCGAAATTCCTATGATGTCATTGGCCGCTAGTGCTTCGCGTAAAGTAACTAATAACGGGATTCCTCCGCCCACCGAGGCTTCGAAAAGATAGAATACGCCTGCTTGACGTGCTAAATCTAGTAACTCTTGGCCATGCCGGGCTACCAATTCTTTATTGGAAGTTACTACATGGCGACCTGATTGGAGTGCGCGTTTCGTGAAGGCATAGGCTTCATCTATACCGCCCATTGCTTCAACTATAATTTCCACCTCAGGGTCCGAGAATATTTTTTCGACATCGAAGAGAATGCGATCGGCTAGAGGATCGCCTGGGAATGCTTTGGTATCAAGAATATACTTAATGTTAAACTCTATTCCGCGT
This sequence comes from uncultured Oscillospiraceae bacterium, assembly GCA_964392065.1. GTDB lineage: Bacteria > Bacillota > Clostridia > Saccharofermentanales > Fastidiosipilaceae > JASBZA01. The sequence continues at coordinate 23,654 of CAYMOG010000018.1, read as the reverse complement.
TTATGTTTAATGGTAGCAGCTCTTTCGCGACATAAAAAAGCAACACCGCCTCCAACTACGCCATAGCCTAAAATTGCAATGTTGATCATAATTTTTCCTCTATTCTATTTGAGTGTATTGTACTATTCTTCGTCTTGAGACCAGAGCTCAACACGACGGATCCCAGGAATTCTAGATAACATGCGCTTAAGTTGCACCCTATCGCTTAATGCTTCAGATAAGTCTACACTTAACATTAAGTCCACGGCACCATAACGTGGTAATCCTTGGGAAATATTCATAATTTTACCGCCTTCTTCCGATAAGTACATGAGTAGACTCGATAATGCATCAGAATCCATCAGCATACTGGCCACAATTGTTACAACTTCCACTTCTATAGGATCTTGGTAACTCTGGACGTCATCACGGTATTTATAGAATGCAGATCGACTCATGCCAATTACTTTGACTGCTTCATTTACAGAAGTAACCTCTCCGGATTGCAACAATGCCTTGACTCGCATAACATTTGTGAACACTTCAGGTAAAGCCTCAGTCTTCACTACAAGATACTCACTTACAGGAATACTTTCTGGGTTACGCTTTAACCTTGACCGTCTATCTGCCATATACACTCCTACTTTTCACATGTCCATCATGTAAGGATGGGCTGTCCACGCTGTACGAACATGTAACTGTTTTGTAATATATCGTAATATATTGGTAAGGTCAAGTCTTTTCTATAATATTTGCTTTAATTTGAAATTTCTAAGTCTATAAGCAATGGATTCACTTATAAATAAGTACATCAGATGTGGAATTAGGTAAATATTTCTACTTTATGACGTTCTCGTGTCGCGGATTACAATACGAAGTCTACTCAAGATACTCCCTTAATTTTGCCAGTGCCAGCCCCCTGTGACTAATCTTATTTTTCTCTTCCGGATCAATTTCGGCAGATGTTTTACCATAAGAATCCAAGTAGAATATGGGATCATATCCAAACCCATGCTCCCCACGTTGCTCGGGAATAATTCTCCCCTCCATCTCACCGGTAAATACCATGGGTTCCGACTCTCCAGGCATCCAGAAACACACAGCACATACAAATTGTGCAAACCATTCTTCTTCAGGAACACCTGTAGCACGAAGCGCATCCCACAACATGCGACTCTTAGTAAGGTAATCGGCACCTTCCCCGCCATAACGTGCTGAATATACACCAGGGTGTCCATCTAGGGCATCGATTGCAAGTCCGGAATCATCGGCTAAGATGTAATGCTCGGGATACAAGGCATGATAGGCCCTGGCCTTGAGAATAGCGTTTCCTTCAAAAGTATCTTGATCTTCTACGACCTCGATCTCCTCCCCCATATCAATAGCACGTTTAATCGTGAAGTTTAAGCCTTGGAATATCGCTTCTATTTCTTGCATCTTATCCTTATTACTACTTGCTAATACAAGTATTTTCTCCATAATATCCTCCTACCGTACCCAAGAAGCTGGGAACAAATTTTTAATGGTCGATTGATTTTTCTTACCCCAACAGAGACTATGGCCATCACAGAGTATCGCTAGGAAATCACTTGCCTTTGCACCGGCCAAAGCCCGCTGTTCCTCGTCATTCAAACTTATTGTTTCTCCGCGTAACAGTTTCGCTACGCGTTCATCTTCTCTGGATAAATTTAAGGTCCATTGCCAAATCTCGGGATGCATTTCCAGTAAGAGAGGATGCGAAGCATGGAGAACATAGTGGGATTTGCCTTTGCTCTTCAGTTCACCTAAGAAGCATCCACTCTTCAGAAGACGTAGATCGTCCATACTAGGTAACTCTTCTTCAATTAGAAACAAGAGATTTCGCAATAGGCGGATATTCTTCTTTAGATATTCATCTTGTTTCTCATCGATCACATGCCGAGCTATGAAATCTTTATAGGCTTTCATGGCGTCTTTTTTACTTGGGAAATCCGTATTTCTAGGTGTTTTTTTAGATTTAATGGAACGCAAGTGATTTTCTATAGGCGCTGTTTTCTCGAGAAGACAACAGAAGTGGCCGTCACCTAATCCTGAATGCGGCCAGATGCGTAGGGCTTTGGCCAAATCAGCATGTATCCCAACGCCTTGTAAACCGTTCTCTACTTCGGACAAGTTTTCTACAGAAACCACTCGAAATTGTGGATACTGCTCGAGAAATGTACTGATCATCTCTTCATTTTCCACCGTATTGAATGTACAAGTTGAATACGCAAGATGTCCCCCTACTTTTGTCACTTGGGCTGCAACATCTAGTAAACGGGATTGAATCGTGCGGATGCTCTCTGGTCCGAAGTCTGTCCAGCTCGTTATCGCTCTGGGATCTCTACGAAACATGCCTTCTCCTGAACAGGGAGCGTCTAATTGTACTTTGTCAAAATACTCAAACCAAGTATGGGGTATATCCGTACTAGGATCCAGAACCGATACATAAGAATTCTGGGCACCTGCCAGTTCTAGATTTCTGTGGAGTGCTCTGGCTCTGCTCTCGCTGATATCATTAGAAACTAGAAGTCCTGACCCTCCTAACCGCTTCGCAAGTTGTAAACTCTTCCCCCCTGGAGCAGCACATAAATCAAGTACTCTGTCTCCTGGCCTCGGTCTTAGAACCTCGGCAGGAAGCATAGCCGATGCCTCTTGTATATAAATTAAACCCATTTGGTGTAAGCTTGTTAATCCCGGTCTTGCATTCTGAGGAATATAATAGCCATCTTGACACCAAGGGACTGGCCTCAAAAAATCTTGGGCCGTATACCTGCCTTCACCCAACTCTTGTGCCATAATCTCAGCGGCTTCTACAGCTTCCATACGAGTTGTTTGTAAGCGCCATGCTCTTATCCAATCGTTGTTGAAAGAATTTATAAATTCAGAGAAATCCTCGCGGCAATTCTCCTTATAACGCCATTCTAATGATTCAATAAATGTATTAGGTAGTTCCATTACTGCTCCAAATAATAGGAAATTTTAAAGGCTAAGCGTTTGGTCCAATCTAAATCTAAGAAATCTGGGAATCCAGATACGACCGCCTGCACTCTAAATTGTTCGTTTAAGCTCATTTCACAAAAGGTCTCATAGAGATTTCTTGCATTTTTCTTATCCTCTAAATTAATCGCCCAGAGCACAAGTGCAAAGTAATCCGGTAAGACATCGATTAATCCTTGAACTGGCTTATGAATCAAGCGCTTCACCACCTCGTTATCTTTCCAGAACAAGTCATCCGTATAGAGTTCCATGCGATACTCTTCCCTTAACTTCCGCCAAAGGGCCACACGGTCTAACATTTGCATAGAACGATTTTGGTACACATGTGCTTCGAATTCATCGATCATGACACGTATTAATAGGACTCGGAGAAGTTTATTAATTCTCTCTTGTCCATAAAGCAAACCCTCTCCAGGGAAAAAAGCATCCATTTGACCTAGAGTTAACATTTCCATGCCTAGTCCCCATAGACGCTTATGTAAACTAGGTAGAAACATGGTGTGGGAGATTTTTTTATCTGTAGTTGTTTTCTGTAATAACTGATAAATTTCTCCAATCTTCTGTAGAAAACTGGCAACAAAAGCTGAGCTTGTCTTATAAGTTCCCGTTAGAAGCGGCAACTCTTGTGACGAAATAAACTCGACTTCTAGAGGCCTGACCTCTTCCTCGAAATCCATCCTTACATAGCCCATCTGCCCTAGCTTCTCTAGAAAACCTCGTTCGTTACGATTCAAAGCCAGATCAACAACTTGACAGACAATATGAAAAAACATTTCAGCTGAACCCAAGAACATAAAAGTAGGACTAGAAGGATAAGGCGTCCTTCTAAAACTCTGATCGCGGTTTACAAGAAGAACTTCCTCCATATTTCTAAGTTCCCAGTCTTCATCTCCCCAGAACCGTTCATAATATTCACGAACATTTTCGCCTATATGCTCATAACGCGTTGTATGTGTACCTTGTCCTCCCAATTGTAAGAACTCTAATAAACTCTCTTCTTCGCCTTCTAATTCCGTATCTAGTTTTTCCATCCGATGCTTATGAATAGGAAGAAGGTACTTCTTAATACTGGCTTGAAACGCACGTAATTCTTCATAAGAGAAATCTTCATATCCGTTACGCATCCAAACATAGTCTCTATAAGTCGTAAACCCCAACGTCTCCGCTAAGTCCCAACGTTTATGGACAAGATTATCAAACAGAATATCGGTTTGTTTAACCGATGACGATAAAACATCTAGCTTCAGTAACTTATCGCGCTCCGTTTGAAATCTAGAAATCAATAATTCTTCTTCTTCCAGAAATGGATTAGGTCGAATTTGCTTAAACATATAACTAATATTCAGTTGTCTGAAGAAGACCTTACCGCTTAGGAGACTTAAGTCTTCCAAATAGTCACTATGGAGGAGTTTACGGTAAGCTTTGAGCACTCGCGCTCTTATATCTGGCATTTCCGCCCTTGCTTCTTCGTATTGCGCCGAGAACCTCCCCCTATCTTCACTCAACTCAATGGAGCGGGCTTTGGCAATATAATAATGCTCAAGATACATACACCAGATTCTATTAATCTTCGTGAAGAAATCTACTGTACGGTCCAAACTCTTGGCTAGAGAAAGCTGTTGCTGATACACTCTTAGACGATTCCTAATCACTTCATAATTTTGTGGTTCAAATGAAAGCGCCTCAAAATCAAGGAGCGAAACCTGTGGTTCCTCGCCTGAACTATGGTCATAGTGAAATACGTCTTGTCTCCCTAGAACCGCTACACGTCTTAATGGCTTAGGTCTAAGAGGAGAATCTGGACTAAATTCTGCCTTTTTATTTGTTTGAGCAGTACGGTTCTTCTTCATATCCTAGCCTACATACGTTCGACCGTTTGGATTCCTAAGAGATTTAGAGAGGTTTTAAGTGCCGACTGAAATGCTAAACATAATTTCAAGCGCGCTTGTTTCTCTTCATCTGGAGCTTGGAGAATTGGCATTTGATTATAGAAACGGCTAAACGCTCTACACATACTCATAATTTGACGCGCGAAAATAGAAGGTTCATAGTTTTTCGTAGCCAGGACTAGAGCATCCTTCAACCCTTCTATTAACCTTGCTAATTGGAATTCCGATTCAGATCCTAGAGATTTCGTGGAAAATGTTGTGATCGCTTCTTCAGAATAACCACTCTTACGTAATATACTTTTTGCCCTCGCATAAGCATATTGCATATAGGGTGCAGAATCACCATCGAAGTCTAGAATATCTTCCCAACGAAATATTATATCTTTTTCGCGGCTGCTTCTTAAGAAAGTATAACGTATGGCCCCTAAGCCTATAGCAGTTGCCGTTTCAGAAACTTCTGCCTCGTCCATTTTTTCTTCTCTTGTTACGTTATTCTCTAGAATAATCTCCCGTGTTTTCTTCACTGATTCTTGAATTAAATCTTCTAGATAGACAACATCTCCGCTTCTTGTGGACATGAGAACAGATCCAGGGAACTTGACGAGACCGAAACCTACATGCACACAGTCATCTGCCCAATCGTAGCCAGCTTGTTTTAAGACAGCAAAAACTTGTTGAAAATGTAAGTTTTGTGGTAAACCTACAACATAAATGTTCTGGTCAAATGCATAGGTGTCATAACGAAATTTTGCCGTTGCTAAGTCTCTCGTAGCATAGATACTTGATCCATCGGACTTGAGAACGAGGCATGGAGGTAAGTTTTCTTCTTCCAACATAACGACTTTGGCACCTTCTGAGTCCACCAGTAGTCCTTTGTCCTCTAACTCTTGTACTAGAGAAGGAATATAGTCTGAATAGAAAGACTCTCCTCTATAAGAATCAAACTTCACATCGAGCTGTTCATAGATACGATTAAATTCTTCAATACTTAGTGCTCTAAACTTCTCCCATAGCTCCAGCTCTCGAGGGCTCTTATCTTCTAGTGCCTTGAACCGACGTCTGGCTTCTTCTTCTAGACTCGGATCCGTTTTCGCTTCTTGATGAAATTTGGCATAAATTCTTAGAAGTTCTTGTATAGCATTTTCTTCTAAAGCCTTATCCTCTCCCCATTTCTCATAGGCAACAATTAATTTACCAAACTGTGTTCCATAGTCACCTAAATGGTTAATGCGTTCCACCTCATAACCTTGATGCGCATACATGCGGGCCAGCGCATCACCTAGGAAGGTACTGAAGGCATGCCCTACGTGAAATGGTTTCGCAATATTGGGAGAAGAAAAATCGATACATACCGTCTTGTCATTTCCTATTGTTAAGCTAGCAAATTCTGAACTCTGTTCCATGAGCTCATCTACAATATTCGTAATGTAAGATGCTCTGGCTAGATATACGTTTAAATAGGGCCCCAAGGCTTCTACACGATCAATGAAATCTGGCGTGTCTGATGCGTCTTCAAGTTTCTCTACAAGCTCTTGTGCGATCTGTTGAGGAGATTTCTTCAACACTTTTGCCAGGCGGAAACATGGCAGGGCATATTCTCCCATTTCTTCCTTAGGGGGTACTTCTAGGTTTTCCTTAATATACTCTGCATCTAAATCTAAATGGTCTATAAAATACTTGGCTATTAAATCCTTATAATCCATAATTCCTCCACGATCTGTAAATAGGTAAACAATATCATAACTTTACCACGAATGCTTCGCAATCGGCTAGAGTTTACCGTATAATTATAGAATATTCTGAGATTGAGGGCGAATAATGATAATTTGTAAGAATTGTGGTACAAAAAATGAAGACAGAAACGTCTGCACGAAATGTGGATCCTTCTTATATAAGAAGAATACCATTAGGGAGAAAGACCCTAAAATTCTTAGAGACATGCGTAATAAGAAGGTCAAAGGCACGGCAAAAGGGATCTTCTCTTCTTGTGGTATCACGGTTTTGGTTTTCATAATAGGATCTATTCTGATGCTCCTTCTCTTCTCCTTCTTGGCGTCACGACTCACTTGGCCAACGGAAGAAGAATTATTAGAAGAACTGGAACAATTTGAAGCCACGATGACTACACAATCCTCGATAGATTTCATTCCACCTAATTAAAACATTACATATGCCTGCTTAAACGAATATAAAATAACCCCATTTACTGGTTTCAATTTCCAAGTATCTGGGGTTATTTTTTGTTTCTCTATATTTAGGCTACACTAGACTAAGAGATTAAGTGTTAAGCAAGGGAGTCATACAATTCTTTATAAGCTTTGGCCGAACGCTCCCAGGAGAAATCTTCTTGCATAGCATTTTGTACTAGACGCTTCCAATCCTCTGGTTGATTCTTGTAGATATCCATAGCAAATTTCAATAAGAAGAGCATGTCATGGGCGTTAATATTGGGGAAGCTAAAACCATTGCCTTCTCCCGTTGTTAAGTCATAGGGTTTAACCGTATCTTTTAATCCTCCCGTTTCCCGGACCAAAGGAATATTCCCATAACGCATCGAAATCATCTGGGAGAGACCACAGGGTTCAAACAGGGACGGCATAAGGAAAATATCGCCTGCTGCGTAGAGCTTGTGGGATAAATCATTACTGTACATAATCAATGAACGCATGTTTCTAGGATGCCGCTTTTCCATTTCATAGAGCTGATGTTCGTACTCTCCATCCCCCGTACCTAGGATAAGGACTTGGCAATCGAGTTCCAATAACTCATCTAGTATACGCAAGATAAGATCCAATCCTTTTTGGTCCACCAGGCGTGATACCATCGTAATCATAGGCACATCAGACACACGCTCTAAATCCATGGCTTCTTGCATCGCCCGTTTGTTCTTCATTTTCCCTTCCATATAGGACTCAAGAGAATAAGGATATTCTAGGTAAGTATCCGTTTCGGGATTCCATTCATCCATATCGATACCATTAAGAATACCGCGTACCTTATAAGAGAAATTTCTCAAAACATGATCTAGGCTTTCTCCGTAATATGGCATAAATATCTCTTGGGCATAGGTTGGAGAAACGGTCGTAATATAATCGGCATAGACGATGCCAGCCTTCATGAAATTCGGCACACCATCACTTAGAACACCATATTCGGTCATATATTCACTTGGCAAATCCATAAGATCTGCAATCTGATTCACACCATGTATGCCTTGATATTTCAAGTTATGGATTGTATACACCGTTTTGACATCATTGAAATAACCATAGGGTTTGAAATGCGCATCCAGAAGACAAGGAATCATACCACTTTGCCAATCATGACAATGTAAAATGTCTGGGAGAAAGTCAATCCCTTCTCCTAGCACATCGAGAACCGCTCTTTGGAAAAAGCTAAACCGTTCTATGTCATAACTATACTCCGTATAAATAGTTGGATTGTTGAAATAGAATTCATTGTCGATGAAATAATAAAGCACACCCTCATATTCCAATCGAAACACTCCCGTATAAACGGAACGCCAGCCCATGCGAATCGTAGACCAACGTATAAATTCTAGAGAGTCGATATACTTCTCTTTTACCTGACGGTAGAGTGGCATGATGACACGACAATCCATCCCTAACGCATTAAGCTGCTTAGGCAAGGTACCGACCACGTCTGCTAAGCCTCCTGTCTTCGCAAAGGGCGTGCATTCTGACGTAACCATCAGTACTTTTAAATTCGTCATACAATAGCTCCTTTCCCTATTACAACGGGATATTCTGCTTGTCCCATCAAACGGGTTCCATCACGAATCACCACATCTTTGTCAATAATGACATGATTCAATTCAACGTTTTTGCCTATTTTTACATTTTGGAAAATAATGGAGTTCTCCACTTTGCTATTCTTCCCAACCATAACACCTCGGAAGAGAACAGAACGCTTCACATCACCTTCCAGGTGACAGCCATCGGATACAAGACAGTTTTTGGCCAAAGCACTTGGCTCAATATATGCAGGAGCTTCATCCTTAACCTTCGTATAGACAGGGTTTCTTCCCCAGAAAATCGCTTCATTAACTTCAGGGTCTAAGAGCTCCATTGTCGCTTCAAAATAATCATGAATATTTCCAATTCTAAGTACTGGGTCTGTATATTCAAAAGTCTGAATGTTCAAAATCTTAGATTTTCTTAAGAATAATTCCTCAGTGAGATGCGAAACACCTAATGATACAGAGTCCGAAATTATCTCAACCATCAATTCTTTACTTAGGATCATTGTACCAAGAGAATTCTTCTTCGAAATTGGATTAACGGGGTTTGTATACACATCAAGTAGTCTACCTTCTTCATCGGTTTCTAAGATGATATCGGTATCATTTCCTCTACTACCGTCTTCTTTATACATGACCGTTATGTCGGCTCCCGACTCCTCATGACTCAGACTTAAACTCTCGAAATCACATGTGAAAATCGCGTGAGATCCTGTAATAATAATATATTTATTTTTTGTACCTTCAATAAAATCTAATAACCCTCGTAAATCGTCCGATTCATTATAATAATTTTCCGAAGTTAAGTAGGGTGGCAGAATATGTAAACCTTGATTCTTACGATCCAGATCGTACGCACTACCTGCACCTAAATGATCCAGAAGTGACTTGTACTTATTTAAAGTCGAAACTCCGACGAGTGTAATTCCAGAATTTGCCATATTCGATAGGAGAAAATCAATGATTCGATATCTTCCCGCAAAAGGCACAGCGGCCAGAGCTCTTGGCCTAGAGAGCTCACTCAAATGAACTTTCTTATCATCTGCAACGATAATACCTGTAGCATTCACAAACATAATTCTAATCCTCCTTATCCTACGTAACTTACTGCTTCAATAACATTATCTTCGTCAGAAATATTATCCAGTTCTTCAACTATACAGTTTCCAGGTACTCTACAACCAGCCTTAAGCACCAAGCCAGAAGCCACGACCGTTATATTATCGCTTGCATATTTATTTGTATAAGGATTTTGTTCATCCATTGGGCCGCCTATACGAGCGTCCTCCTTAATCTCACAATCCATACCAATAATGGCTTTTTCTACAACTGCCCCCTTGCGAATAACGGCACCCGGCATGAGTACCGAATCCTTAACAACTGCTCCTTCTTCTACATAGCATGAATGAGACAAAACTGAATGTTCAACAGTTCCGAAAATACGACAACCGTCGGTAAAAGCTGAACGTTTAACCTCCGCATTCTCAGAGATAAACGCAGCAGGCTTCACAGGATTTCTTGAATATACGCGCCAGGACGCATCTCTCAAATCAATTTCGTCCGGACTATCGATAATATCCATATTCCCTTGCCATAGAGAAGAAATAGTTCCCACGTCTTTCCAATACCCTTGGAAACGGTAAGCAAAGAGTTTCTTACCTTCCTCAAGATATTTAGGAATTATATTCTTACCGAAGTCATGGGAGGAGTTGTCGTCTTCTTCATCTTCAATAAGAGCCGTGCGCAAAGCATCCCAAGTAAAAATATAAATACCCATAGATGCGAGATTTGACTTCGGTTCGGCAGGTTTCTCTTCAAATTCAACAATGCGATCATTTTCGTCAGCATTCATGATTCCAAACCGTGAAGCTTCTTCCCAATCAACTTCTAAAACCGCTATCGTCGCATCTGCTTCCTCTTTGATATGTGCCTTAAGCATACTCGCATAGTCCATTTTATAAATATGATCGCCCGATAAAACTACTACATACTTCGGCTCAAAACTGTCAATAAATCCAATATTCTGATAAATTGCATTTGCTGTATTTTTGTACCAGTCGCTGCCTTCGTTATGTTGATAAGGAGGAAGTATATAAGCACCACCATTATTGCGGTCTAAGTCCCACGGATGACCATTTCCTACATAAGTGTTTAGGGCCAAAGGTTCATATTGTGTCAACACACCCACCGTATCAATCGCTGAGTTCGTACAATTACTCAAAGTAAAATCGATGATTCTATACCTTGAACCAAAAGGTACCGCTGGTTTAGCCATCGTATTGGTTAGCGCCCCTAACCTAGACCCCTGACCACCTGCAAGAATCATAGCTATCAAATCTTTCTTCGCCATATTAAGCCTCCATCTCTTCTTTTACTAATTATTTTGCCATTTCTCAGGATAAGGGAACTCTGGATCTGGCCAACTCTCCCCTGTATCCTCTATCACTTCCTCTAGTTGCAAAATCATAGCCGCCAGAGGTGGTAAATTCATACGTATAGATTGTGGATAATCCTTCTTATTAATTTTTCTACTGGAAAAAATAATATCTTCTGTCTTATCCAGGTTATCCTCATCTTTATTATGCGTTGATTCCTCCCATGTATATAGGTTCTCTATATCAAGGTTTTCCTCAGCAATATGCTCATTACCCTGAGCTATACTGATTTGATAATCTGATCCACCCCAATGCTTAGCATCACTATTCAAGAGAACGCGATACTTACCATGGACAGGTGCAGGAATCTTATAATTATCCAGCGGTGTGGGCGTCATATTCATTATAAAAATCAAGTAATTCCCAGATTTATCTTTTCTAGCCCAACTGTATACACTATTCTGATGATCATCCGCGTTAAGCCAATTGAACCCTTCCCAGGATTTATCATCTTGCCAAAAAGCCGGAATATCTAAATAAAAATGATTTAATGTTCGTACGAAATTGTGCAGCTTCTTATGCATATCATAGTCCAATAAGAACCATTCCAATTCTTCGTAGAATCTCCATTCAATAAATTGACCGAATTCAGACCCCATAAACATTAATTTCCCACCAGGGTGACCCATCATATAAATGAAGAATGCTCTCAGGGATGCAAATTGTCTCCAGAAATCTCCAGGCATTTTTGAAATCAGTGATTTTTTCCCATGCACAACCTCATCATGGGAAATTGCTAATAAGAAACGTTCATGGAAGTTATAAAGCATAGAAAAAGTAATCTTGTTATGATGGTAACTTCTATACACATAATCTAAACTAAAATATTCTAGCGTATCATGCATCCAGCCCATATCCCATTTCATATCGAAGGCCAAGCCACCTTCTTCGCTAGGATGGGTAACTTTGGGCCAAGAAGTCGATTCTTCTGCAATACTCAGTACACCAGGAAACTTATCATGAATATAATCATTTAATTCCGTCAAGAAAGATATAGCTTCGTAGTTTTCTTTACCCCCATCTTGATTCGGCAAATATTCATCCCTACCATAATTTCTATAAATCATGGCAGAAACAGCATCAACCCGAATACCATCCACATGACATTCTTCAATCCAATACAAGGCACTCGAAAATAAGAAGGACCTAACTTCCGAACGTGCATAATCGAAAACCAAAGTTCCCCAATCCTGATGCTCACCAATACGCGAATCTGCATACTCAAAACAAGGACTACCATCATAGTAGGCAAGTCCAAAAGCGTCTCTAGGGAAATGTGCAGGCACCCAATCGAGAAGGACGCCAATATTCTTTTTATGCATATAATTTACGAAATACTGAAAATCTTCCCTGTCACCGTGACGTCTAGTTGGTGAGAAGTAACCACTGACCTGATAGCCCCAGGACCCATCAAACGGATATTCCGTAATCGGCATGAGCTCAACATGGGTATAGCCCATATCTTTTACATATTCAGCTAAGAGTGGAGCAATCTCCCGGAAATTGTATAGCGATCCATCTTCTTTTCTCTTCCATGAGGAGATGTGTAATTCATACACATTCATAGGAGAATTATTACGGTCTAACAGACTTCTTCTCTCAATAAAATCTTCATCCTCCCAAGAAAACGCCTCCAAATGATAGAGGACGGACGCCTCACTAGGTCTAAGCTCAGTCTTAAATGCAAAAGGATCCGCCTTATATCTGGATTCTCCATCAGCACCCACAATAAAGTACTTATAACACATACCGACCTTCGCATTCTCTACAGAAGTTAACCAAATTCCGTTATCTTCTTGTAAAGCCATTGGATGTGCAGAAGTATCCCAATTATTGAAATCACCCACTACCGAAACATACTGTGCCTTCGGCGCCCAAGTCGCAAAACGGTAGCCTTCTCCATCTACTGAAGCCAGTGGATGAGCACCTAAACTCCGATAAGAATTGAAATTCTTTCCTATATTGAACAAATAATAATCATTAAGCATAAAAAACTCCTTGATTGAGTAATTTCATTATATCTAAATTCCTCTCATTAAGCATCTTTTCACAAAATTTTTATACTTTTAAATCAAATTTATAATCAAATGTATAAGATTATGCTTAAATCCCACCATATAAAAAATTTAATCCTAAAAAAAGCAAAGTTCATAATTATACCCCTTGCTTTTTCCTATAACTATTTGATACAATCTATAATCGTCAGCAGTCACCGAGATGTAGCGCAGCTGGTAGCGCGCCTGCTTTGGGAGCAGGATGCCGCAGGTTCGAGTCCTGTCATCTCGACCAGAAACACCGAGGAGTACCGATTCCTCGGTGTTTTTTATTTTAAGTAAACTAGAAGTAAGCAAATAAAATGGTTAGCAGAGCGAGAACCCGAAACTAAAATATAGCATCCTACACCTACCGACTGAAAAATTTCAAGTACCCACCTAACAGCTGAAATCTAAACAACATACACTTACATGTATAAAACGTAAAACTTACCTTGCTATCATGCCTTGAAACACGTCAGCACTAGCTATGTTGAATAAGAATGTAATGAAGCTCTCTTGCCAGGGGACGAATTGATCTGAATGCAAGAGATGAAGCACTTCTTCTCTAGAGGCCCAATGTACCTCTTCGACTTCATCCTTTTGTAACTTCAACGAATTCAAATCAACGTCTTCGTGAATTACATAATAATCGTCGAAGTAGTGGGGTCCATGGAGAGTCATCAGTACGTGAAATCTTTCTAATGGGAGCGTGAGGCCTAGTTCTTCGGCACATTCGCGTTTAATCCCTTGGGCTGAAGTTTCTCCGGCCAAAGCACTTCCACCAACACTTACATCCCAGAGCTCACTGAACTTACCCTTAGATTTTGTGCGTTTTTGGATAAGAAGCTTATTATTTTTATCAAAAATACATAAGTGCATGACAATGTGGCGCTGCCCTGTAGGAATCTTCTCCCCTCTCTTGTGAACACCTTCTAACTTCGTTCGATTTTCATCATATATATCCCAAAATTCATCCATGTAAACCCTCTCCTATACAAGATATCCCTCTAAGATAACTTATCTTAGAGGGATATCAAACGATTATCTATAACTATTGATTAATAGTTTGCACAGAATACTTCGAAGTAAGCTTTAGGATGCTTACAGGTTGGGCACATTTCAGGAGCCTTGACACCTGTATGAATGTAACCACAAACACGGCAGATCCACTCAGTGGATTCTTCTTTTTCGAATACTTTATCATTAAGAACGTTGTCACGTAATGCACGATAACGCTTACCATGATGCTCTTCTACACTTGCAATATTGCGGAATGTACGGGCAACATCATCGTAGCCTTCTTCTTTTGCAACCTTGGACCACTCTGTGTAATCCACAACTTCATCTTCTTCACCTTGAGCAGCAGACAATAAGTTCGCAGCAGTATCGCTTAATTCGATAGGATAGGTGCCAGTAACAGTAATCATATTAGGGACTTCATCGAGATTGTCCTGAATATGCTTATAATATAACTTAGCATGTTCCTTCTCATTATAGGCAGTCTCTTCAAAAATCGCGGCGATTTGTTCATAGCCAGCCTTTTTAGCTACTGATGCAAAAAAGGTATAACGATTTCTGGCTTGAGATTCACCAGCATACGCATTGATCAGATTCTGATACGTCTTAGTTTCTTGAAATTTACTCATTTCTAAACCTCCAAAAATTTTCATCATAAAATCTTATTGATAAATGACAAATAAATTATACTCATTCTAAACTAATTGTTCAAGGGTTGAAATCAAAGTTTACGATTCCTGTGATTTGAGAAATATAAATCTTTGTGGAGCTTTGGCCACAGAAAACTGTTATATAATGGCAATGTAAAAGGATTTGTACAAGATTCCCCTCTAATGTAAAAGGCTTTTGGTAGACGGCAGGTAATCGCGTTTATAGAATGAGGGCATAGAAAGGTGGTACAACAAATGGATATAGGGAGCAAAATTAAAGATGCTAGGGTTCACGCGAAGTTAACATAAGAAGCAGCTGCAGAGTATTTGGGTGTGAGTAGGCAGACCATTTCCAATTGGGAAAATGCGAAAACCTATCCTGATATTCTTAGTGTCATTAAGATGAGCGATCTCTATGTAATAAGTTTAGACCATCTACTAAAGGAGGAAAGAACTATGACAAATTCAAATTATCTTGGTTACTTAGAAGAAAGTACCAACACAGTAAAGAGCAGAAACAAATGGTCTAAATTAATTATGATATTGGCTTATCTCGTGATATGGGGTGGTGGCTTAACTGCTTTCTGGGTTTTCCAGGCTGCTAGTGACGCCATGGGGTTTAGCCTAGCTTTCTTATGGATCCTACTTCCTGTGACGACTCTAGTCCTCTCTATACTTATCGGAGCTAGGCACTATTGGGGAAATAGGAAATGGTTCGCAGCTTTAGGGTTTGGAATCATGTATATGTTAGCGGAGTATGCTAGTTTTAGCGTTGCCAACATGACGACTTTTAATAAATTTAATTTGCCTAATTGGGGCATGATATTAGTAGGTGCAATTGTATCTATAGTGGGTATAGGAATTGGCCACATGATGTATTTAAGAAACAAGAACAAGTCAACAGTACAAGTGGATAGTTAAGTCGCTTCCTATTTATTGACACAAGAGGCAGAAGGAAACTTCTGCCTCTTCTTCTATGTTAGAAAATCTCTGCTTCGTTTGAGGACGTCTCTCGGTTAAGATCAAATCCAAACATCATTTGTTTATAGGCTTTCTTCACTTGGACAGTGCCCATATAGTGGAGATTCTTCTTGTTTTGTCCATCCTTTGGCACTTGATTCATAAAACCATATTCCATTTCCAAACCCTTGAGCGCAGCCATAATTTCCATATTACCTAGTGCACACCCCATGGCCGCTTCTTGCATATGTCGGCGCTGGGCATTTCTAAGTAATATATTTTCTTTCATAAACAAATGAATCATGTCATTTGATCCTGTCAAGAATCTCCAAGGTTGCTGATTATACTCTGATGGAGCCAGACGGGCCGCATCCAACAGAGGTAATAATTTATTTTGTGGAAGATGTTTTCCGGGATTTAGCAGGAGCTTTTTCAACTTATATTTACGGGTTTTTCTACCTGGACTCTTGCTTGGATAACCCAGTGCCAGAACAGAAGGAAGTAACTCAGCTTCTCCCACGACCTTAGGACTGTTTAAGGGATCTTCTTCATAATAAACTTCATCGTCTTCTAGTGTTTCTAGAACGAATCCACTCTGCCATACCGAGCCCAATCCCTTCGTAGTTAACCATACCGATGCATGTTCCGCATAGTAACCTACATTCATCAGGTGGTATAACGCAAGTTCCCCACGAAATACTAAGTATAAAGGCGCGTGGATCATCTTAGGACCCATATTGGGAAAATAGTCCAGTAAATCTTCATAGGATAATAACTCAATAGAAATATCTGCTTCTGGAAGGAGTACAGGAACATTGTTCAAATAGTTAAGCAAATCAACTTGAATTCTATTTCCCGGAACTTGCATAGAGAAATTACGGACTGATTTTCGTTTTCTGAGCGCATCAAATAATTCCATCCGTCTACTCCATGATTAGTTGGCCAAAGAACTCGGGACGATGAAAATCCGGCTCTTCCGTCTCGATAGGAGACCAAGAAAAGAAATGAGGAACTTCTGTATCATCACCACATTTATAGAAATTACCTTTAATCTTCTGGCCGGGTTTAAGTGCATTGAGGTTTCCTTCATCATCTAATATTTCTGGCCAATAAGATGCTAGGAAGCGTATAGGAAGATGGATAAACACACCCCAGTCATAATCAAATTTCAGGCGTTTAAGTGCAGGATCTCCAAACCGAACAGATTCTATAATGATACTACTTGCTTCTTCTGCATTAGGATTATAGCGATTTTTCCTACCATCACCGACCGCTATATATTTTGTAGCCAGAGCATTCGTTTCAATATTCATATAGCGCTTATGGTTCGGATCGTAAGATAAGAAGAATTCTAAACAACTATCTAAGTGCACAGGCCCTTGGAAGGCACGAACATTCGCTCGCGGTTTTGTTTCATGAAGTCCTTGAGTCAGAAGTAAGACATAGAGATTATAATCATTGTATAAAACATAAAATCGACTCTCTACCTCATCAGAGTAAGCATCCCAATTTAATTGCCCAATATGGCCTTCTTCTGCTAAATGCCAAGCTATGGAAGGATACGATACCAGGTGGCTAATTAAATTGACTTCTTTATTCACTCTTCTCACAGTATAAATTGACATAAGGTCCCTCACAAACTTGATGTATATGTTCTACCATTATAACGAT
This sequence comes from uncultured Oscillospiraceae bacterium, assembly GCA_964392065.1. Classification (GTDB taxonomy): domain Bacteria; phylum Bacillota; class Clostridia; order Saccharofermentanales; family Fastidiosipilaceae; genus JASBZA01. Next base: position 6,239 of record CAYMOG010000018.1, on the reverse strand, counting down.
AAGAGGTATAATTATCTAGAAAGTTGAAGACAAAAGGAGATATTCATGGATACGCTGAAAATCGCAAAATATAAAGAACAAATTATCGACACCTTATCGAAGCAAATACGAATTCGCAGTGAAAAATCAGAAGCAGTTGGAGATAAACCTTTCGGGTTAGGGCCCTATGAAGCTCTAGAAACATTTCTAGAAGATGCTTCAAACTTAGGATTTCGGACAGGTAAGTCTGGAAACTATGCCGGTTGGGCTGAATTCGGCCCTGAGGGTACTCCCATGGTTGCCGCTGTTTGCCATCTCGATGTCGTACCTGCTCCCGGCTGGCCAGAAGCTTATACCCCACAAGTAGAAGAAGATAAAATAATTGGTCGTGGAACTATGGACGATAAGGGACCTGCTGTAGCGGTTCTTTATGCTATGAAGAGTTTAATGGACGAAGGTATAAACCCTCCATGTCGCATCCGCCTTATTCTAGGTACAGACGAAGAATCCGGTTCACAATGCATGAAACATTATGTTCAGCATGAAGAAATCCCACTGGCTGCTTTTACCGCTGATGCCGATTTCCCTGTAATCCATGGTGAAAAAGGTCAGATCGGTTTAGTTTTACGTTATGAAGGCGAAGAATATATTGATCATCAGAAAGATGTTCTGGTAGAAGCAAAAGTTGGTTCTAGAGCCAATGTTATTCCAGGAGAAGCGATGTTTATCTTCCAAACTCCGGATGACAATACGAAAGAAGTGGAGTATATCGGAAAAATGGGACATGCGTCCATGCCTCAGTATGCGAAAAACGCCATTCAGTTGGCTTTGGCCGAAGCTTATACGCTTAATCCGGATGATCCTTTCCTCCGCCAGTGTAAGCAATTCTTAGGAGAAGAACATAATGGCGAAGGCCTCGGAATCCATGTTTCAGATGAGCCATCAGGTAATTTAACCCTAAATGTTGGTATTATAGATTATGAAAGAGGACATGGTACCCTCACTCTAGATATTCGCTATCCAGTCACCTATCGTTATGAAGATCTCTTAGTACGAGTAGAGAAAACTTTAGAAGGTAGCAATTTCCACATCGAATCGAGTCGCCATTCCGAACCACTGTATGTTCCGAAAGAAGATATCTTGGTTCAAACACTTATGAAATCTTATCAAAAAGTCAGTGGAAGAACCGATGAACCGGTCGTTATTGGTGGAGGAACCTATGCTAGATCGGTGCCGAATACTTTGGCCTTTGGCCCATGTTTCTTGGAGGACGAGAATCTCTGTCACCAAAAGGGAGAATACATTACTTTTGAGTCTCTATTTACCGCTGCAGAAATTTATCGTGAAGCTCTCCTCTCTTTGGCCGAAACCTATGGTAAGGACGAAAAGAAATCTATATAATAGATTAGTATTGTTAATTCCGAGGAGGAACTATGAATTTTAATGAGATATTGAGACATATACCGGATTTCCCAGAAGATGGAATTAATTTCATCGACATTACTACGGTTTTGCAAGATGCTGAAGCCTTTCATGAAGCGATTGAAACAATGAAGGATTTGGTCAAGGATTTAGACATTGATGTAATCGTGGGAGCCGAATCCCGTGGTTTCATTATGGGCGCTCCACTAGCCTATGCGCTCGGCGTTGGGTTTGTTCCCGTTCGTAAACCTGGGAGGCTACCTTATGAGTCGATCAAAGAAGAATACACCCTAGAGTATGGTACCAATACACTGGAAATGCATACGGACTCTATCCAAGAAGGTCAGAATGTACTTATTGTAGATGACTTATTAGCGACTGGTGGCACGGCAAATGCCAATTGTCGTTTAGTTGAACGCTTGGGTGGCAAGGTTGTGTCTTTGCTTTTCTTCATTGAGCTAAAGGATCTCAAAGGCCGTGAAAAACTAGAAGGATACCGGGTAGATACTGTTGTTGCTGTTTAATCCGAAACGTTTCGAAGCGCTCTTCCCTACTATGGAAGGGCGTTTTTTCTATGCCGAAACAGTGGATTCAACCAGTAATTGGGCGAAGCGGTTTATAGGTAAATTACCAGATCCAGGTCCCTATTTATTCATCGCAAGAGAGCAAAGCCAAGGGCGCGGCGTTCTAAATAGAAGCTTCTTCAGCCCTAGGGATGGTGGTTTGTATTTCACTTTACTCTGGAAGGCCTCTTATGATGCCGAAATAGCAAAATTCCTACCCCACCGAGGTGCTCTGGCAACTTGTGAAGTATTACAATCTTATGGTATTGGGGCGAGACTCAAGTGGGTGAATGATGTTTTATTAGAAGAAAGTGAACGTAAAATTGCTGGCATTCTAACAGAATCTAGACTATCTACAACACCTTGGTGGAGTTTAGGTATTGGAATTAATCTTTGTTCCGAAGGTGTAGGTATCCCTGAAGAATTATTACACGTGGTAGACTACATCTATAAGTCAACAGAAGAAATTCCTGTAGATTTACCTGAAAGTATTCCTATGGAAATTTGGCAGACATTTTATAAGTTGTTACAAGTACCTAACACGGATTTATTAAAGCAATATCAAATCCATCAGATTCAGAAATAAAAAGGAGAATTATGCGTAAAGATTTAAATAGAAAACCCACACAAGTCGATGTGGCAGAAGGATCACATGTGAAAAAAGTTATTGGAGTCATTAGTGGCAAAGGAGGTGTGGGAAAATCCTTACTCACTTCTCTTCTTGCTACCCATTCTGCTCGAACCGGAGCCCAGACAGCAATTCTCGATGCCGATGTGACGGGTCCATCCATTCCTCATAGCTTCGGTTTACATCAGATCACTGGCTCGAAGAATAAACTTATCCAACCCGTTACCTCGAGAAACTTCAACATCAAAATGATTTCAACAAATCTCCTGTTAGATAAAGAAACAGACCCTGTGCTCTGGCGAGGCCCTATTGTTGCCCAAGCCGTTCGACAATTCTGGTCCGAAGTGAATTGGGGTTCAATCGATGTTATGTTTGTAGACATGCCACCCGGTACTGGGGATGTTGCCTTGACCGTATTCCAATCGCTCCCCATTGATGGCATCGTCATCGTAACGACACCTCAAGATATGGTATCCATGATTGTCCAGAAGGCTGTAAATATGGCCCAATCTATGCAAATTCCGGTACTAGGAATTGTAGAGAATATGGCCTATTTCCAATGCCCAGATTGCCAGAGTAAACATGAGATTTTCGGCCCGAGTCATACGGCCGAAATTGCTAGAGAATACCAAATTCCACTCCTAGCCAGCTTACCTATAAATCCTGAGCTTGCCAAATTAGTGGACCAGGGGGAGATAGAAGCTATCGAAATCAGTGAAATACACCAAGCGATACAACAAATCCTCTAGAAAAATAATAAAAACCGGTTTTCCAAGAGATAGGGAAACCGGTTTTAAGTTTATATACTATTTACTCAACTTATTGAGCTTCCGCTACGAATTTTCGAAAATAACGTCCTGAATCTTTAGGATAATTTCTATGGTGCGCTTCTATGGATTTGCGTTCTTCACTATTATGCCCCTTTGCCACCAAGTCATAAGAACGATTCAAGGTGTGGAAGCAACGGTTTATTCTAGCCATGACTTCCTTTCTTGTAATGATACCCATGAAAACTTGTTCATCATCTACTACACAAATAAAATTGCTGTCCTGTAATTCTCTCAGTATATCTTCCATATCGGCACGGTAATGGACGAAGCCAATTTTTTCTTCCAAAATATCTTTTACTTTTAAATCTGCTAGACGCTCTAGCTCATAGCCTGTATTTGTTGCAGCTGCCTTAATAATCGTACTGGTAGTCAGTGCACCTTGCACGTGATTCGCATCATCAAGAACCGGTAGCTTATTGAAGCTTGTACTTAGCATCAGCATAGCATGATAAAGGGGATGCTCTGTTCGAAGAACCGCTACGTCTTGTGCTGGAATCATCAGGCCGTCTTGATCTTCGAAGAACATCTCCTCTAATTCTATAGGAATCATAGATTCACACTCCCAACTGTTTTTATATATACATTATAACAAGAGCTTGTGAAGAATTATTAGGATTTATAGTGCAAATATTACAAGTTAATGAATACTATCTGAAGAAATTAAAAAGGATTATTCATATTCTTTCACTTTTGCCAAAGCTTCTGAAATGTCCATGGTTTGGTAACCATCCTCGAAAACAAAATAGGGTATACCAATGTAATTATGTTCTCTAGCATCGTCGAAATGCGCGTTACCTTCTCGTAAATTAACGAATGCCTTGAGCCAAGCTACACTTGAACCAATCTCTCTATATTCAAAGCTTACATGTTCTCTATTAAGTCTTTCCTTCGCCTCCACGCAATTAGGGCAAGCTTCTATTCCATAAACTACCAACATGATTCTTCTCCTTATGTTTAACTATAAATATTATACCTAATTAAAAGTCAGTAAATAGTATAATGTTTCTAATAACTTCCCATAAGGAGAGCACAATGCAACATAAGAACCCTATACTTAATACATCGAGTACTACACCGCGTTTTCTAACTATTGGAGAAATCATGCTTCGTCTAACACCACCAGATAATCATAAGATTCGCATGACGAATAATTTTGAAATTAGCTATGGAGGAAGTGAAGCGAACATTGCGTTGTCTTTGGCCAACCTGGGGATTGATTCGACCTTCTTCTCGGTAGTCCCTGATAATAGCTTGGGCAAGAGTGCGATACGTTGGCTAAGAAGCAATGATGTCCATTGCACACCAATTTTATTAAGTAGTCAAGAAGAAACACCTACTCATCGTTTGGGCGTCTATTATTATGAAGCAGGCTACGGGATTCGTTCGGGCAAAGTAACCTATGACCGTAAACATTCGGCGATTACGGAATATGATTTCTCAGATTATGATTTAGAAGGACTCTTAAGGAATTTCGATTGGCTTCATCTTAGTGGCATCACGCCAGCTCTAACACCTTCTACTAGAACGCTCATTTTACGAAGTCTTAAACTCGCTCGCAAACTAGGCTTAACTATAAGTTTTGATGGTAACTATCGGGCGGCTCTGTGGACATGGGACGAAGCTAGAGACTTTTGTACCCAATGTCTCCCCTACATCGATGTATTATTTGGAATTGAGCCCTATCATCTCTATATAGACCCAGCCAATCCATCATCAGGAGATATAAAGGACCTCATTCCTTATCAACCTAACTACGAAGAGCAAGATAGCGTTTTCCGTAAATTCGTTGAACAATATCCCAATCTCAAAGTAATTGCCCGCCATGTTCGCTATACCCATAGTGGCAGCGAGAACAGCCTCATGGCCTATATGTGGTACGAAGGTAAAACTTATGAAAGTAATTTACTTCGCTTCAATATCCTAGATCGTATTGGTGGTGGTGATGCCTTCGCAAGTGGCTTGCTCTATGGTTTAATGCATGCTTATGCACCAGAAGAAGCTTTGAATTTTGCTGTTGCGAATTCAGCGTTAAAACATACGTTGCACGGCGATGGCAATATTACCGATGATGTAAAAGACATAAAAAACATGATGAACTTAAATTACGATGTAAAAAGATAAAATCTTAGGGCGAAAGTAATCCACCTTCGCCCTAAACTTCTTATCACTTACTATATTTTTTCTCTAGATTTTCTAAGGATTAATGTCAGCACAAAGGCAAGGATTCCCATTAGAAACATAACACTAATATTTTGTAAGACTTCTTGATAGGAAATCTCTATCCCGTTAGGACTTAAACCCAAGAGAATTTGATTACTTACATCCCAGTACGCAGGACTTATTCTGGAAAAGTCATTAAGAGGTTTCCAAACAATTTCGCGTGGAACAAAAATCCCAACCGAAAATGCAATCACTAAACTAACAATAGTACCTAATACGGACATCGCTTTTTGTGAACGTAAGCAATTTGCAAGTAAAATAATTATACAAGTCAATGCCATTGTATGAATATAGCTGGATAAAATCATTAATTGCGCTCTGGTACTACTTAGTAAATCTATCTTTGTGAAAAATAAACCTATAATAAAAAGTAGAACCCATATTATGGTCATCGCTAGGAATGAACTAAGAAAAATATCTCTACTTCTTTTGATTTCTGAATATCCACTTACTATATCACGGCGTTTAACGTCATTTCTCTCTAATTTTGTTATTGTATAACCCACAATTATAAAACCCAAGGCGATCAGTGGATAAATCATCTGTATGAGAAAGTAATGGAGCGTAATAATGTTAAATCGATTTTGCTCTGGGGAT
>CAYMOG010000017.1:0-25744 GCA_964392065.1 uncultured Oscillospiraceae bacterium | reverse complement strand
CATATGATAAAAGCCCGTAAATACGGGCTTTTTTATTTTTATTGCAAATGAAAAATTTATTTGACTTTGTGATGCGTTTTATGGAGACGAAGCAGTGGAAAATGACAAATCAATCTAGTACTCAGGACATACAGTAATACGAGCCGTTGAACGTAGAAATCGGGCGAGTAATTATGACGAGAGTTCCAATTATTCCTAGAATCTTTATGTGCAGAATTCTTGAACTTTTTGGAGTGGGTAAATTGAATACTTAGCTTCTTGGTCATAAATCTAGCTTGCGATTCTGAAGTAAATAAAACTCTGACAAATACAACGGCACAGCTCGGTTTCAATGTCTAGAAGCGCTGCGAGTGATTGGGCTATAAGCAGTTTAACTTTCACGTACTTAATTGGAAAAATTAGACGATGACTTTGACATTGTACTCTCAATAACAAGACTTCATGCTAAACGACTCGAAGTTTTTTCTTATGTAAGGAAAACTAGTTTTGCACAGAACCACTTCGTTCTCTGGAATTTTGCAGTTTTTTATTGAGAAATATATTGGAGAAAAACCAAGTGAGGTAGTTCGCTAGTAAATAACCTCCGATTACCATGATTTGGTATATAGGCAAGGGCACACCATTGAAGAGCGTCATACCTTTGGGCACATTACTTAAGAAGGCATAATTACCATCAATGATTGGGTTAAGAATTAGACAGATAACAAGGTAGAGCAGGGTAATTTCCATGCTTTGTTTCAACGCACGTTTGCTGAAGGGTTCAGGTCTTGACCTTACGAAGAGTACGCCTATGATTAGAATGAGAAAATGCCCGACATAATAATCGGTATTGATAATGTGAAAGGGATTATATTCACTAGGTGCTGATAAGAATATGGCCAGTGCACCACCATATATTCCAGCAAATGCGGACCAAGTATAGATTGCTTCGGTTTCTTGAGTTCTCTTATCATTGAAATACATAGCTGGTAGTAAAATGGCTACTACAGAGCAACTATAGAGAGGTAGCAATTCATAGAAAGAATAATGCTCTCTATGAATGATATAGCGGAAGAGAACGTGTATAGCAAGTAGGATTTGTAAACGCGTTATATAAGACTTCTGTTGTAAGCTTTTGTCATAAGAGCGTAGAATAAATAGCATCACAAGCAAAAGGATAGCAATAACAAACCAGTCACTGATTTGTCCGAGCCAAGGTGCTGATCGGTCTCCATTTATGCGTGTATAAAACTCCATTAGTGTTGCCAAAGTCGTCAATAGATTTACCTCCTACATACTTCACTAAGCTTATATTCTAGCACAAAAATAGTAGGAGAAAGTTTAAATCTAGTAAAGTAGGTTCGGTACTTACGTGTGATTATGGAGACATTTTATTAATATATTTTTTAGTCTAAATTATATAATAATCGTATCATTATCAACTTATGTCATTACCGAAATACTAAACTGTCTTTAGAAAATAATATATACAAAAATATAACGAGTAAAAATTTTTATTTGCAAAAGCAAAAGTCCAAAATACAGTACAACTCAAAATGTTATAGAAGTTATAATGAATCAAGCATACGAATAAAAGATGGAATACTCAGAGTTGTAGAATCGAGAGCGTAAACGCAGAAATGTTCGACAAACGAAGATCTGGATTATGGCATCGGTGAAGTCACGACAGGAGAAATAAGAAATGCTTACTTATTATATTTTCCGTTTACTTATTAGTTTTTTGTTGTTACTATAAAAGTTCTCTGGAAAATAGGGATTGTACAAGCTGGTATTGTCTCTGAAATAGTAACGAGAGTGATAGGGAATACTTTAGATACACCTAATTTTTATAGTTCAGAAGAATATTGGATACTTAGTATTAATGTTACGATAATAGCTTTAATACTTGTTTGGGTCTTTAGGACAGTGAGATTTGTTTACAAAAGAAGAAGTACGAACTACAGATCCTCTGTTCCTGTAAGTGTTTCCCAAAGTGTTCAGTTAGGAAAACTAGGTTTTGATTCTTATGAATTTGAACAAATGAGTCGCCTAGATGCAGATAGACATATAAGATTATCGAAACTTTAAAGAGCATTTGCTATATAATACAAGTGATTTCAATATATTATATTTTGGAAAAAGTAAATGAATAGAAAAATAATTGGAATTATACTTTCAGCTGGAGTTTTAGCATTAGTTATTACGGCCTGTAGTAGTACGGAATGGACTAGTGAAACATAGTCAGAGAAGTTCAAATTTAATGAAGAGCAGTATGCTCAATTGAAGAGTACAACATCTGTAGAAGACATAGAAGTTTCTTCTACTAGTTCTGTATTAGAAGAAACTACTAATACTGAGGGAAGTGCTAGTGAAGAGAAGAAGGAGAGTGGAGACTCTACTTCTTTGGATGAGAGAGATCCTAAATGGCAAACTACTCCAACTACCACATTAAAAGAGAGTAGCACAACAACTACAAAGCAAACAGAGAAAGCAGATGCTACTACACAAGCAACTACTCGTCAGACGACTGCTCCTACAACGCAAGCGACTACTCGTCAGACGACTGCTTCTACAACACAAGCGACTACTCGTGCAACAGAGCCTACTACCACTCCAACGCATTGGTTGTTTGGATCTATTGAGGATCAAACAGGTAATAGTGGAAGAATCTTTACGATAGCGGAATATGGTTCAGATAGAGCAGCAGCACGAGCCGCTTTAGATTGGGGAGAAGGACAATTATTCGATAAGGAGAGTCCCTATTATTTAAAAGGATTTGAAAGTTGGTCAGTCATTGCACATGATAGTTCAATTTATGGATACACCGTTGATTTTTATTAATTATTCTAATTGGTTGTTTCATGTCATGAGTTAACATGACAGAACAAAATATATAGGTTTGTAATAAGACTTCACCTTTAGGTGGGGTCTTTTTTCATGCCTAAAAAAGAAAGAGGTTTATATGAAAGGAAGTAAAAAGAAGCATGGCAAGAGTCCACTGCAATCTGGGCTAGTGGACTCCTATAAATTTCCAATTGTCTTTATTCTTAAAGTCGCCAGTGATTTCATACCAACGGTCAGGCTTAAAAGTATTTCCATTATTGCTGGAAGTTTGCCAATGGTTGGATTCTAAGACGCGTATAGGTTGGTCTTTGGCATTAGTTACTAGAGACTTCCCTGTAAAGGGATTGATGCTAGGTACTAGTCCATGGGTTGCCAGAACGGGTACATCGGCATTGGTCATGAAATTATAGTCTACTTGGAATGTATCCGAGTGGAAGTCTTTGACCATAAGTAGAGGATTATAGGCTGAGATATCTACTTCGTCCTCTAAGCGTGAATCACCGGAAAGATTTAGCCAATAGGCATGGTCTGCAACGAGGAGGATTCTACTGTTATCATAGAGCCCTTCTGCTTGAAGATATTCAAACCATTCACCGATTTTCAGCATTGTGGCCATATTAATATGGTAATGGTGAAGTTTGGTTTTGGTATCTAGAACTAATTCTTTTCCATTGACGACCAAAGGTTCACTGGCTCGATCAATTGCATAATTGTCGACTTCTACTTGCGGAACGTAATCAGGTTTTTGTAAGAGATTGGGTTCATGGGGGGTTTCATTAGACATCATTAAGAAGGTATTCTTTTTCTCAGATTGCACTTGTGTCATGGTATCTAAATTATCTAGGACGAGATAAGAATTCAAGAAGGTTGTATGTAATCCATAGGATCTTGCCATGGCCCGTACGGCATTATCATTTGTAGCACTCTTATGGAGTGCATGGTTCCATTGACTGTAATCGCCTTTATTATAGAGGGGGAGTTGTAAGAGTAATGGTGCGGTTTTCATGAAACTATGCATGAAAAAATTGCGTTCCCAGCTACTTTCTATCATTTGCGTTGCAATCGGCCAAGAGTCTGTGAAGTGGCCTTTGGTATTATAGGCGTGGACATTTTTCATATTGTCGAAGATGGATAAGTCCGGTGTCCAGCGATAGCCTGCGTAAGGGGGGTCTAACACGCTCACTTCATAACCTGCTTGCGAAAATAACGTAGGCATGAGTTTCAACGCTTCATTATGTTTTTCTTCTAGTGACTCTTGATTTCTCTTGTTAAGTTCCTCAGGCGTATATTCGTAACCACCGTATAGTGCGGGTGCTGCGGTATTGGTGTGGGTCGCATACGATAAAGTATTGGGATAGTAGGTGAATCCTCTAAACTTTTCTGCTAGCTCGGGTTTTTCGTGAAATATATAAGGAATAAATTCACTTATGCCACGGTCTAGCATCAGTACGATAACGTTTTCTCCCTCTTGAGATAAAGGGATGGAAATATCTTCAGGCGTTTCTTTTTCTGTTGGAACGCCTTGTAGTGTGCTTCGAATTGAAAAAATATTTATCCCAGACATGATGATGATGGCTGAGACTGCAGTTAGAAATGTAAAACGTAAGGCGATTTTCTTCTTTTTATATATGAGCAAAAAGAATAGTATTACAAGTCCTAGGACAAGAAAGTTTAGCAGAATTTGAGATGTGGAGTAAACGACGACTTCGTCGTAAACTAAGTTAGCACCTAAATTCCCAAGATTTCGTCCGAATGCCATGTAATTTATAGTTGCGCCAACGGCTAAGATGCCCATGACGGCAGCATTAAGTTTTTTACCGCGAGCGTTTCCAATGGCATAGAATATTCCAGCCCATACGAGGAAGAATCCACAGGCAATGGTAAAAGTATAGAGCAAATAATATCCCGGAGAATGGGCAGAATGTGGGTTTATGAACTCTTCTGGGGATGCACTGATAACTGCAGAGGGAATAAGCAAGCCAAGAAGTACAGATAGATAGAGCGCGGGTCCTAGGAAGAGTAATGGATGGGGAGCCTTGTCGTCTTTTGATATTCTTTTCTTTGCTTTGCGGCGGCGTTCTTGTAGGGGCACTAGGGCCTTTGTCAAGATATTTTTTATTAGCGAGAAGAGATTATTCATGGTCCAATACAATACAAGAGCAGAGGGGGATTGGTATAAGACGATGAGGAAGAGTATGGCCATGGCGTAGATTTGGACTTTGGCCTTCGTGGGTGCTCCCTTCGTATAAAGGATACCAGATAGGATATTTATGATGGTCATAAGTATGGGCAGAGCGTTTAGCGTGAGAGATCCTAGGTTGATTAGCTGATCAGGTGCCCCTAAGTTCTGAATCGGTCCGAAACTCAGTCCATTCAAGAGTGTCATGCCAGAAATGAAACGGTAGGCTGCTAGGAAGAAGGGTACTTCAAGCAATAGTGGCAAGGAACCTCTCAATGCATAGGTGGGTTTATAATTGTTCTGGCGATAATAGGTTTGGAGGAGCATAAAGGCTTCATCGCCCTTGAAAGTTTTCTTAATATGGGCCACTCCGTCTCGGAGTTTGGCTGCCATTAGGTTTTCTTCTTCCTGAATCTTATCCGCCCGTCTATAGAGTGGTAGTAGGATAATATTCATAACAAGACTAAGCAAAATAATGGCTAGACCGGGACTACTGATAAGAAGTACGGCATTGGAAAATAGAATTTCGAAGAATAAAATAATAGGCTTAATGATTAAGTTGTCTAGAATATTCCAAATGGACATGACCATCACCTACTTCCTGTGTTTGTAATTGTTCTTCAATAAAATCTACTACTCGGCTAGCACCTTTTCCTGGGTGGACCCAGGTTTCTGCGCGTAGAGCGTCACGTTCTAGTCGGTAATGTGGGTCATCGATACACGTATCGATGATGGCTTTAATATTAGGAAAATCGGATGCTTGTAGTTTCTGGCCTAGCCTAGGTAGTGCTTCAAATGTCCATAAGGAGTCTTCTAGCCACCAGCAATCATAAGGGGAAGAGTCAAATTGGGTATCGGCATAGAGAACGGGCTTGTCGAAGACTAAGGCGAAGTCAAATATTACTCCAGAGAAGTCCGATAACATGATATCGGCACGTTTCAAAACCTCGTAATTATCCTTATCTTGATTCCATTCGAATAGTTCTGTAGCAGGAAATTCTCGTTGAAGTTTCTGGAGCATATCAATTTCGGAAGTATAGGACTGGGGGTGAGGTCTAACAATGATATGGTACCCCGTATCGACTAAAGCGTGTAATATAAGTGTTCCATAGCGTTGTAAAATACTATTAGCCCCCCAAGATGGAGCCAGAAGTACAGTTCTTCTTGGGTTAGTGTCCGTTGACTCCGTAGACGATTGGGCAGAGGAAGAGGCAAGATCATATTCTAGTCTCTCCAACATACGATCCATGTATGGAATGCCAACGAGAGCAATGTCCTTACTAGGTAGATTACGAAGCTTCTCTAATTGACGGACTTGATTTACCTGATATTGTCCAGATAATAAAATCGCATCGTAGTAATCGATGCCAAACATTCTATACATTGTGATGTCACTGGCAGCATGGGGTAGATGAATATAGTAGTCGACATCCTTGGAGCGTTTCCACTGATATACATCTAGACTTGGAGTAGTTGATAAGACTAGATGCGCGGATAAGTAATTCATACGGGAAAATACCTTATTTCCATCACCTAGAAACTCAACTTGTAAGTGTTCTAGGTCGGATTCCAAGGCAAGATCATCCGGTGAAGCGGTTAGGTAGGTTGTCCTAATACCTCTCTTGTCGAGCTCTTCACAGATAGGTTCGAAAACGGTCCAGTAACGTTTGTCATCTGAAAAAATAACAAGTGGGTGTTTGTTATTTGTTTTCTGATGATCTCTAGCACTTCCCTTTGTATAACGTAATTTAAGCATTAAATTACGGAAAAAATAAATCAGACCACCCAGAAGCCCAATAAGAATAGTAAAGAGCATGCTTCCTGTGCCCGGATCGATATATAAGAAATTCAAAATTTGCCTCCAATATTGAAAAATACTACATCTATTTTCCTTGACTATTCAGTTTAGTCAAGTATTATCTTAAGTGATAGGTTAACGTAGATTTAAACTTAATCTAACACAGATTTCATATTTGTCTATAGAAAATGGAAGAGAGGCTGCCTATGGCGATACAAGTGAATAATGCGGTTATTCTGGCAGCAGGATTATCCAGTCGTTTTGCACCACTCTCTTATGAGATGCCCAAGGCGCTGATCCCTGTCCGTGGAGAAATACTCATAGAGCGCCAAATTAAACAATTACAAGAGGCAGGCATCACGGAAATCTATGTAGTTACAGGTGATAAGCATGAAGCTTTTCAGTATCTTGAGAAAAAATTTTCTGTAAGGCTACTCTATAATGAAGAGTACGCTGTGCGCAATAACCATTCCAGTATCTATACTGCAAGAAATTATCTGAAAAACTCGTACATCTGCTCTTCGGATAATTATTTTACGCAGAATCCATTTCGCCAAGAAGAAGAGGAAGCATATTATGCCACGGTTTTGGCCAAAGGCCCAACTAGGGAATGGTGTATCTACGAAGATCAAAATGGCTATATTGAGAATGTGGAAATCGGTGGAGAAAATTGCTGGTATATGCTAGGTCATGTGTTCTGGGACGAAAACTTCTCCAAGACTTTTGTGAATCTTCTAAGTGAACGTTATGAAGACGAGAGTATTAAGGATTATTTATGGGAAGAGCTCTACCGTCAGAATTTAGAGCGCTTGAAACTGAAAGCTAAGAAATATTCAGATGATTTCATATTTGAGTTTGATTCACTGGAAGAATTACGCGTATTTGATCCCTGGTATGTGCAAAATAGTCCGTCTGTAATCTTGCAAACATTGGCTCAGGATTTTGCTTGTACGCAAGGGGATTTCCATAATATTGAAGTGGCAAAAGACAAGCAAGGATCACCTACGGGTTTTACCTTTTATTATGAATCGAACCAGTATTTGTATATATATGAAAAGAAGGAATGGAGGAGAACAAAATGAGTGGTGTAATGACGAATCAAGAAATCCAACGAAGGAAAGTAACGGTAGAAGACCGAAAAGATATATATGCTTTAATGGAAAAAGCAGGACTTCATGGTACACTCACGTATGTTGAGCGTTTAGGTGGTATGACGAACCGTACGTTTCATATTGTATTAGATACAATGAATAATTATGTTCTTCGTTTCCCAGGCGAAGGAACGGAAGAACTCATAAATCGTAAAGATGAAGAGATAAGTACGAAATTGGCCTGCGCTCTTCATATCGATGCGGATTTGTATTATTTCGATGACGAAGGCCACAAGGTCAGCGAGTGGATTCAAGATGCACATACAATGTTGGCAGAAGACTTAAGGCAGCCAGAACAAATACATAACGTGGCGAAGCTCCTGTCTATTTTGCACGAATCAGGTGAATCTACAGGTATACCTTTTGAAGTATTTGATATGGCTGCGGATTACGAACGTATTATTATAAAAAACAAGGTAAAACTCTATGCAGATTATGAACAGATCAAAGCTCAAGTCATGAGTTTGAAGAATACCATGGATGGAGAAGTATCGAGACGGCGCGTACCTTGCCATAATGATCCCTTGTGTGCAAATTGGATATATGGTAACGATAGACTTTATCTAATTGATTGGGAATATGCGGGTATGAATGATCCTATGTGGGATCTAGCCGATGTTTCTATCGAAGCCCATTATGGAGATAAGGAAGACGCAATGCTGTTGGAAGCCTATTTCGGTAGACCTGTGCATAAAACAGAACAGAAATCCTTCCTTGCCAATAAAATTTATTTGGATTATCTATGGACACTCTGGGGCCTCACCCGTGTTCCCTATGATGGACAGGTTTTACAAGACTATGCAGATATTCGTTATAGAAGGCTGAAGCAAAATTTAAAACGCTTACAAAAGTAATTAGCTTACGCTTGACAGTACAGTATTTCTTCACTTTCCATTCTCCTAGTTATTTACATCATTAAGGTGCTTAGATGTATAATAGTAGCAGCAAAGGAGGACTTCCTATGGATAGAAGCTTATGGCGTAATCGCTTCGGGTTTAGCATCGGTACAATGGGGAGAGATATGGTGGCCACTATGGTGACCATGTATCTGATGTTTTATGCCACAGACATCTTGCAAGTGTCCAACGAAACTCTAGCTGGGATGACCGGTATCATGATGTTTATGCGAGTTTTTGATGGCTTAAACGATCCTTTCATGGGAACCTTAGTAGATAATACGAGAAGCCGCTGGGGCAAGTTTAAACCTTGGATTTTATTCGGTGCAATCTTCTGGGCTATTGCCCATGTTTTTATGTTTACGGATTTTGGATTCCGAGGCTTCCCATTTTTACTTATTTTTACGCTAGTTTATATCTTCTGGGAAGTGTCCTATACAGCCAACGATATTGCCTACTGGTCTATGCTTCCTGCTCTCACCAAGGATTTACATAAGAGAGAAAAAATTTCTTCTACGGCTAGGATCTTTGCCAATATAGGTATGTTTGCTTTTGTTGTGGCCCTTATCCCTGTGACGGATTTACTAGAACAATATGTAGGAACACCAGTAAAAGCATGGTTTGCATTAGCTATCATTACGGCCATTTTAATGTTGTTTTTCCAGGTGTTTACACTTGTATTGGCTAGAGAAGAGCGACAGGTTACTACGGAAGAAAAAACACGCTTCACAGAGCTCTTTCGCATTATTCTACGCAACGATCAGTTAATGATTATTACGGCTGCCTTGTTATTATTTATGACAGGGTATACATTGACTACAGGTTTAGGCATCTATTATTTCAAGTATCTGTTTGGCGATGAAGGATTATATTCTATTTTTGCCCTAGTACTTGGAGTATCACAAATTGCCGGTTTGATAATTTTCCCGCTCCTTGCCAAACGTAGGAAACGCAGTGAACTCTTGGTGTTCGCCATTACTATTATCTTAATGGGTTACGTGGGATTCTTCTTATCTCCCTATCACATGGTTCCCATTGCCATTTCAGGTGTATTTATTTTCGTTGGTCAGGCATTTATTCAAGTTATGATGCTTCTTTATATTTCGGATTGTGTGGAATATGGTGAATGGAAATTCGGTAAACGTAATGAGTCCGTAACATTCTCTCTTCAACCTTTAATTTATAAAGTATCCAATGCTTTTGCTACAGGGCTTATGGGTTTAACCGTGATAGTCACTGGACTTAGAGAAGCTTCAGGTCCAGAAGCGGTGACTTATCGATCGAGTATTTATTTTAAAGGTTTTATGATGCTTCTACCTGCCCTTCTGATTCTGCTCTGCTTTCTAATTATTCATAAATTTTACAAGGTTGATGAAAGATTTTATCGTAAGATAATAAGTGATAATCAACTTAAGAAATAGGGAGATGATGACGTGCGTATAGATTATAAATCTAAAGTAAAAGACATCTATCAACATCCAGTCGGTAGAGATGTGGTCGATAAAATTCTTTTCTTCATGAAGAAACCTAACGCTGTGATTGAGAATCCCATAATTGGAAATATTAGAATCCGGACCTTGAAATGGTTATTGAAGAAAACGTTTGATGATTATTTCTGGGAGCAACTGCTTTGGCTATTGAATTCAGAACAAGCTGTACCTTCAGATGAGAATAGAAATCCTCAGAAAACTTGGTGGAAAGAGGCGGTGTTCTATCAGATCTATCCGAGATCCTTCCAGGACTCCAATGGCGATGGTATTGGAGATTTACAAGGGATATATAACCGTTTGGATTATTTACAAAGTCTCGGTATTGATTGTATTTGGTTATCGCCTGTGTATGATTCTCCGAATGATGACATGGGCTATGATATTCGCGATTATCAGAAAATCATGGAGGAAATGGGCACCATGGAAGATTTCGACCGCCTCCTAGAAAGCGTTCATGAGCGAGGTATGAAACTCATCATGGATTTGGTGGTCAATCATACTTCCGATGAGCACGCATGGTTTCAGGATGCTCTGGCTGATGAAAATTCTCCTTATAGAGATTATTATTTCTTTCGAGAAGGTACGCCTGATCAAGCGCCTAATAATTGGGTTAGCTTCTTCTCGGGTCCGGCCTGGCGTTGGTTTCCCGAACAAGAACGTTGGTCTATGCACTTGTTTTCGAGTAAACAAATGGATTTGAACTGGGATCATCCACCAGTTCGTAAAGATATCGCCCAGATGGTCCGTTGGTGGTTAGATAAAGGCGTGGATGGTTTCCGACTAGATGTCATTAATTATATTTCTAAGCGTCCGACTCTCCAAGATGGAAGTGTGGGTTTAGGTGAACTCGTTGTTTTCTTGGGAATTGAGAATTATTTATGGGGGCCTAATCTCCACCGTTATTTAAGAGAGCTTAGACAAGAAGCATTCGATCCATATCAAGCCTTTTCTGTTGGTGAAACTCCAGGTATAGGTATACAAATGGGTAGGCTACTTAGTGGAGAAGACCGTGGAGAATTGGACCTAGTCTTCTTGTTTGATCACTTAGAAACTTCAGGTAATACGCGATATAGCGATTATGTTTACGATTTGAATTATCTTAAAGACTATTACATTAACTACCACCAAGCACTCTCTGCGAATGATTGGATCTCCGTATTTTTCGATAATCATGATAATCCTCGTATGTTATCGAAGGTCGATCGAGAAGGGAAATGGACCGATATTTTAGCGAAATTACTTCTAACGATACAAGCGACAATGAAGGGAACACCCTTTTTCTATCAGGGACAAGAGCTAGGAGATACGAATCAAGCATTTACTTCTATTCATGATATGCGGGATGTGGAAGCTATTAATTTGTATACGGAGTTGGTGGATACTGTAGGAGAGAAACAGGCATTTCATACAGTGCTTCAAGGGTCTAGAGATCATACAAGAGTACCTATGCAATGGGACGATACGCTATATAGTGGATTTTCTACAACAGAACCTTGGCTTCCTAGGCCTGAGATTGATCCAACACGTTGTGTGGCGAGACAAGAAATGGATAAGAATTCCGTATTGCATTATTTCCGCGAGCTCTTGTCCTTACGCAAAAAAGAAAGCCTTCTTCGGACCGGTGATGTACGTTTCATCGGTGCGAAAAAACAAGATTATTTTGCATATTTCCGTGAAAAAGATGGGCAACGCATCTTCTGTGAATTCAATTTATCCGATGACAAGAGGAGAAGACCTTTTGTATCGTCAGCGTATCGTTATTTATTAGGTAATTATAATCATGAGGAAGGTATTGGTATGCAAGGTTTAGGCTCTTATTTAGAACCTTATGAAGCTAATATTTTCTGGGTGGAGAATACTTAAAAGAAGAAGTAACATGGGCTTGGGCCCCGAGAAGAAAGAAGGTAATATATGAAAGTTAGTTTTTACGGTGGTGCTAGACAGGTGTCTGGTTCGAATTTCCTGGTAGAGACCAGCCAAGGTGATAGGTTCCTTATCGATTGTGGTATGTTCCAGGGGGGAAAGGCGGAGGAGAAGAAGAATTTTGAGCCCTTGCCTTATGCAGCAGAGGACGTTGACTTCCTGATTTTAACCCATGCGCATATTGATCACTCAGGGCGTATTCCACTTCTAGTGAAAGAAGGATTTAAGGGCCCTATATACTGTACGAAGGCCACAGGGGATTTGCTTGATTTAATGCTCTATGATTCAGCAAGCATACAAGAGTCTGATGCGGAATGGGAGACGAAGAAAAATCAACGTCAGGGCAAGGCACCCGTAGAGCCTCTCTATAGAGAAGAAGATGTAGATAAGACTATACCTTTGCTTTCGACTGCGGCATACCAACAAATTATTCAAGTATCGGAACATATTCGCATACGTTTCCGGGATGCTGGACATATACTTGGTGCGGCATCTGTGGAAATTTGGATTGAAGAGAATGGTATAAGTACGAAACTTGTATTCTCCGGAGACCTCGGTATGCCAGACCATATGCTCATTAGAAACCCTGAATATATTGAAGAAGCCGATTATCTAATTTTAGAATCAACGTATGGTAACTCGCTTCATGGCGATTATGAAGAGTCCTTAGCTCAGTTAATGCAGGTTATTGAACAGACAACTTCCCAGGGAGGAACGGTGGTCATTCCGAGTTTCGCAGTAGGTAGGACACAAGAACTGATTTATGAAATGAACAAATATTACGAATATACCCATGAGGGACAAACGAATCCTGTACGTATTTTCGTCGATAGTCCCATGGCGAAAAAGGCTACAGGAATCTTCATGAAAAATACGGAGATTCTTAATGATGAGGCGCAAGACCTCATTCGACAAGGGGATAATATTTTCTCCTTTGATAACCTGGAATTCACACAAACGGTAGACGATTCCATTGCACTAAACTCAGATAAGGAACCGAAAGTTATTATCTCAGCGAGTGGTATGGCCACAGGTGGACGTGTTAGACATCACTTGAAACACAATCTCTGGAAATCCAATAATGCAGTCATATTTGTTGGTTACCAAGGCGAAGGGACACTAGGTCGTATCATTCAGGACGGGGCTGAGCGCGTGAAAATCTTAGGGGATTGGATTGCATGTAAGGCCAAAGTGTATGACATGGAAGGTTTCAGTGCCCATGCGGACCGCAAGACACTATTGAATTGGCTAGATGGTTTCCAGAAGAAGCCTAAAAAAGTAATATTAGTCCATGGTGAGGACCGAGAAATGCTCCCACTAGCAGATACATTAAAAGAGAAATATGGAATGGAAGTCTTCACGCCAAGCGCTGGAACGTCCTTGACGCTCGAGGCCAATCAAGAGGTTCAAGTAAGTGGTATTCCGACAGCAGAAGACCGCTTAGATCGACTAGAGACAAAACTTCAAGTTATTCTAGCCATGATGAACGAGCTTGATAATAGAGATATTGAGTTAAGTGGCCTAGAAGAAGAAAGACTTGTAGAATTAGAAAATACGCTTGTTTCTCTTCGGAGTGAAATTATGGATTTAAACATGCTTACAGGTAAGTAGAGTTTCTTATCAAAACTCTTCATAATACTAGTAAAACAGAAATCCCTTGCAGGCTATACTTAGCTTACAAGGGATTTCTTAGCTTTTAAAAAAGAGAATCTTCTATTTGGAATTAATAACGGTTGATCAGCTCAACAAAAGTATCTGCTGCAGTTTGTAGGAACCCAAGGGTTTCTTGATCGGTAATCTTACCATTTTCATCTACAACATTATGTGCAGCACCGATGTAAACTTCAGGTTGTTGCACAACAGGCATGTCTAGGAAAACTAGAG
Source organism: uncultured Oscillospiraceae bacterium (assembly GCA_964392065.1). Taxonomy (GTDB): domain Bacteria; phylum Bacillota; class Clostridia; order Saccharofermentanales; family Fastidiosipilaceae; genus JASBZA01. The sequence continues at coordinate 11,600 of CAYMOG010000017.1, read as the reverse complement.
ATTGGCGTAGGTGATGGTTAGCACCGAAACCACCGATACCACCCATGCTTGCGGTTGTAATAAGGGCTGGTTTCTGGGTCCAAACACTCTGACCATAAGGTCTAGAACCTACGTCAAGAGCATTTTTCAGGGCTGGGGCAGTAGAACGATTATATTCAGGTGTTGCTAGGATGAAAGCGTCCAGAGTAGAAACCTTCTCGCGGAACTCGGTCCATTCTTGGGGTGTTTTACCCTCATGATCTAAATCTTCATTATAAAATGGTAGATTTTCAATTTCCACTTCTACGACTTCATAATCTTCAGGTAGTAAGGAAGCAACGGCTTCTGCAATTGCACGATTATAAGAACCTTCACGCAAACTACCAATTAATACACCTATTCTTTTACTCATAATAAACCTCCAATAAATATGTTTATATATTTTTTAACTGCAGTTAGTATACATTTGTAAGTAAGACTATTTCAGTAAGCAATGTGACAAAAATTCAATGGTTACAATTTAGTCATGGCTTTTTCAGAATCTTAAATGTTTTGTTGTGGAGTGCAGGTACAATTCTATTGAACTTTATTTTCTAATTATTTTCGGATAGACCTATTCTCTGAAGCAGGTTTTCGTTAGAATAGTTATAAACATTAATATTTAAATCGAAATACAGAAGGGGGTCCGTTATGGCTCATCATTATATTCAATCCGTTCTAGATGATGTGAAGGCAAGAAATCCCAATGAGAAAGAATTCAACCAAGCGGTCAGGGAAGTTTATGAATCCCTAGATTATGTTATTGAAGAACACCTTGAATACAAGAAACATGGCATTCTGGAACGTTTGGTAGAGGCTGACCGAATCGTGATGTTCAAGGTGACTTGGCAAGATGATAATGGCAAGATACAAGTCAATCGTGGTTATAGAGTGCAATTTAGTCAGGCCATAGGTCCGTATAAGGGTGGATTACGTTTCAGTCCAACCGTCAACTTATCCATTTTGAAGTTCTTAGGTTTTGAACAAACGTTTAAGAATGCGCTCACTGGGCTATCACTTGGTGGTGCGAAGGGTGGAAGTGATTTCGACCCGAAGGATAAGAGTGATAGCGAAATTATGCGCTTTTGCCAAAGTTTCATGTCCGAACTCTATAGACATATTGGCCAAGCCATAGATATACCTGCGGGTGATCTAGGTGTAGGGGAACGCGAGATAGGGTATATGTTTGGTATGTATAAGAAGATTCGTAACGAGCATGTAGGTGTTCTTACGGGTAAAAGCATTACTTACGGTGGTTCTAAAGGCAGAGTAGAAGCAACAGGGTACGGTATAATGTATTTTCTTATGCGTATGCTTAGAGATGAAGACGATAAGATTGAAGGCAAGAGAATAAGTATTTCAGGTTCTGGAAACGTAGCAATTTTTGCCGCAGAAAAAGCTTCCGATTTTGGTGCAACTGTGGTCGCCATGTCCGATTCAGCAGGAACACTCTATGATGCATCAGGAATAGACATAGATCTAATTAAAAAAATTAAACTGGAGAAGCGTGGTCGGATAAAAGAGTATTTAGACACCTACAGTGATGCGGAATATTATAAAGACGGTAAGCCCTGGCAAGTGGAAGCCGACATCGCAATTCCATGTGCAACGCAAAATGAAGTGGAAATGAACGATGCCGAACACATCATTAAAAATGGTTACACCTATTATATTGAAGGTTCCAATATGCCAACTACGGATGAAGCTATGAAACGCTTAAGAGAAGAAAAACTCTATATTGCACCTAGTAAAGCGGCCAATGCAGGTGGAGTTGTAGTATCGGGTTTGGAAATGGGTCAAAACGCTGTGTTTAGGCCCAGTTCCTTCTTAGAAGTAAATCGCCAGCTTCAAGAAATTATGGAAGAAATATACGATACTATCCGTGATGCGGCGCAAACCTATACAGGAGACAGGAAAAATCTGATTGAAGGTGCGAACATTGCAGGATTCATGCGTGTTGCAGAAGCTATGATTAAACAAGGATACGTATTCTAATCCCTTCTAGTATAAGATTTCTCTTCTTCTAGAAACACTTTAAGTCTCTCTTCTAATTCTTGAGGAGAGACATTATTTTTTGTTGCTTGTATTGCCTTGATTTTAATGCCTTGTCCACGCCACTTCTCCTCATATTCTGTGATGATGCCATGGAAGTTTTGCTCGACCGTTAAGTCTTCTGTATGGAAATCTATAGCAAAGCCGAAACGTGGTAGATAAGCCATTGTCGCTTCATAAAGACTAGGATCATCGGTTTTGAAGTAAAGTTTTGCATCGTCTTTTAGGAACGTATGGTATTGCACGAGTTGCCTAGGATGGGTAAGGCGACGTTTGAAATGCCGTTTCTTGGGCCAAGGGTTAGGGAAGTGGATAAAGAGTTGATCGCAGAAATTTTTAGGGAAAATACCTTCTAGTCTAGTGATGTCATGGATGAGAAGCAACGTGTTTTTCAAAGCTCTATCATGTATGGCACGCTTGGCCAATATAGCAGCATTGGCTTCAATATCAATACCGAGGTAGTTTCTGTCTGGATGCTTAGTAGCCATTTCTACTAGAAACCGTCCACGTCCTGTTCCTAGTTCAATACTAAGAGGCTGATCTGGAGCTGTAAAATAATCATGCCATTCCAAGTCTTTTTCTTCCATGGAAGTGATGGCATGGGGGCTTGCTTGCATTTCGGGTATTGCATAATGCTTTTTTCGTAAGCGCATAGTTTGATCCTTCTTCTATTTTGTATCTACGTAAGTTCCATATTATAGACTTCACTATGATAGCAGATGGGAATCTTGAGGAATAGGTCAGGGAAATATTTTTACTTGACTGAATTAACTGTATTGGTATAATCAATACAGATAAAGAATACATCACAACATGATGGCAAATTTAGAGAGGAGGAGTATAGTGTTTTCTATTAATCCACAGGATAAGAATCCTTTATATCAACAGATTATGGATCAAATGATTTTGTTTATCTCCAATGGCTTACTAGAGCCTGGAGACAGACTCCCTTCTATTAGAGAGCTAGCGAGCCAGCTAGGTATTAATCCGAATACCGTGGTTAGAGCTTATAGCGAATTAGAATCCAGTCATTTTATTATTACATACCCTAAACGTGGAACTTTTGTACAAGATAATGCTAAGCAAATAGAAAAACAAGTCGAAACCGCTTCTGAAGCGATTTTGATAGAAGCTATAGATAGAGTTCTAGGCTTAGGACTTCCGATTGAGAAGTTGAAGAGTATTTTTGAGGAGGTAATCCAGCGTGTTGGAAATTAAACATTTAACGAAATCTTTTGACCAGTTTTTGGCATTAGATCATTTGGATTGGCAAGTGCCTGATGGTCAGATACTTGGTTTAATAGGAAGTAACGGTGCAGGGAAATCGACTCTTCTACGCTGTATTTCTTCGGTATATGAATATGACGGAACAGTGGAATGGGATGGTGAGCCCATAACGAAACATCAAGAGAAATTATTCTTCGTTTCGGATGAACCTTTTTATTTTAGCCGTTTCAATACTTTACAAATGAAAGATTTCTATAAGAGTTTTTATAAAACATTTAGTGAAGAGGAGTATCAGAGCTTATTGAAGGTTTTTCATTTTGACGACAAAAAACCTATACATCTTTTGTCCAAAGGCCTCAAGAGACAATGTGCACTGATTCTAGCTTTAAGTGTGAGTCCTCGATTATTATTGATGGATGAATCGTTCGATGGTCTAGATCCTATGATGCGTTTGCATTTAAAACGTGAACTTATTAAGAGAGTATCTGAGCAAGGAATTAGTGTTGTTATTTCTTCTCATAATATAAGAGAGTTAGAAGATATTTGTGATGGTTTGGCCTTATTAGAAAATAAGAAAATTCATTTTACGAAAACATTAGATGAATTAGGGATGACATATCATAAAGTACAGTTAGGCTATGCCGAAGCGCCTCACCCCGACCTTTTCGAGCAGATGCCCCTATTAAGTTATGAGTTGAACAACAAAATCGTAACGGTGGTTTATCAGGGAGAAGAGGCAGAAGAATTTATTAAGCAGTCGAGTCCTATCTTGATAAATCCACTTAAGATTTCAATGGAAGAAATCTTCGTTACAGAAATGGAGGCACAAAGCCATGTTTAAAAACCGAAGCTATTTTCTACATTTACTGAAACAACATCGTCCAATTGTCATATTATATTTTATTTTGTGTTTCGCAGGATCTCCATTGCAACTCATTTTGGACGCATTGAATCGCATAAATGAAGGCTATTATTACAGCGGAGGAAGTGGAGAATTCTATCAGGCTACTTTTTTACTATTTAGCTTTGCAATCATAATGGCCATGGTAACGCCCTATATAACGTTTTCTTATCTTTTTAGTAAATCTAATCTCGATACGTATTTTGCTTTACCCGTAAGTAGAACGAAATTATTTAGTATGCAACTTCTATTTACCTGGTTAACCCATCTTGTGCCCATATTGGTAGCTAATACTAGCACTTTTATAGGTGCTTACGTATTAAATAGGCTATTTGGATCTGAATTATTCCCATTTACAACACAATCGTTAGTAACATTTGGGGTTACAACCCTTGCCTTTTTTTTAGGGTCTCTCATTTTGATGATACCGAGTTTGCTTGCTATTCTTTACACCACTAGTATTTTCAATGCACTGCTCTATGGAGGTGTTCTTCATGTACTTCCCTATATTATTAACTTTATTTGGCTACAAAATATCGCCCAGTACTTTGGCTATATGAGGCCACTTAGAGACAGCATGTCTATAGGGTTAGGCAATTCTTTGATACGTATCTTGCCTCATCAGAATTATGCAAGCATTTTTACTAGTATTCTCCATGAGCGCGAACTTTATATAACCATGAGAAATCATGCATTAATTACTCTCGCTATACATTTTGCTGTTGCCATGGTTCTCGTTTTCCTTGCAAGATATTTATATAAGAAACGTAAAGTCGAACGAGTACACAGTTCTACTATGTTTACAGGGTTTTATGAAACCATAATTACCGTCACGGGTGCGCTCTTGCTCAGTACAATCTTGGGAGATTTATTCCGATCTATACGGTATAACAGCAACTATACAAGTGTCGTATTCGTATTTTTCTTAGGCTTTGCTGCTTACTATATTATTAATATTATCCGTTATCATGGCTTGCCTAAATTCTTCCGCACCTTCTTGTCTTACATCGGAGTTTTCGCTTTGGCCGTCGTCTTAACCTTGCTCTTCGATTATTTTGCCGTAGAGGTTCCAAGTAAGGATGTTCCGGATACCAAAGAAATTGCTGCAGTTAAAATTATTAATGCGGAGCCACACTATGAGGATGACTTAAGAAATTCAAGTAGTTTTACAACTTTTGAGCCTTATGGTTATGCTGTAGAATTTCACGAAGTGAAATCTAGAGAAAGTAATGTTATTGATCATGCTAGGCAATTACAGAAAATGATTGTCGAAGAATGGGAAGCGAAAAATCGCATAGGATATGATTTCTACGAGGAGGATGTTGTACCTATTAATATCTATTATTATGATCATAGAGGTAATCTGATACAACAGAGACAGTACGCACTGAAAGATCAAATGCAAATTGATTTGCTAGAAGATATTCTAGGTGAAGAGGCTTATCACTTCGATCCTTATCAATTCTATCCCAAGGCTGATGATTTACTAAATTAAAACTCCAAATACTTATAGCGTAAGAATTTATCCCGTAATGGTTGCAATTGTTATCTTCCGTTACGGGATATCTTGTTATAATGTTGGAGATGGAAGTGTAGAAACACAAGACTCCATCTAAAAATATATTCTAACGAGAGGTATACACATGAATAAAGAATTAGTAGATCAGTTAAACGAACAGATTAACCTGGAAATGGTTTCTGCGTACCTTTATTTTGATATGAGCGTTGTACTAGAAGAGAGAGGCTTCCCTGGATATGTAGCATGGCTACGTCATCAGGCAGAAGAAGAGATGGAGCATGCGGAGAAAATTATTGAGTTCCTCCTTGCTAGAGGTGAGAGCCCAAGATTGAAGAGCATTGAATTGGAAAAAATTGAAGATTATGCTCCTTTATCTATCGCCCACGCTTCACTTAAGCATGAGAAATTAGTATCTGAATCGATCCGTCAGATTCGTAAGGCTGCTCTAGAAGCTGGTGATCAAGAAGTAGAAACTTTCTTGAACTGGTTTATCGATGAGCAAGTGGAAGAAGAAGATACTGCCCAGACCAATGTGGATTTATTAGAATTTGCTGGAGATAATCCTGCAGCTTTACTCCACGTGGACGCTATCCTAGGTAAACGCGACTAATTTCAATTAGAAAACGTGACAGTTTAAGGTCGTCAGAAACAAGGCTTTGTTTTTGGCGACCTATTTTTATATTGGAGGGAACTTATGATTTTATTGTGTTATCGTAAATGCAGTACATGTAAAAGTGTACAGAAAGAAATGGATGAAAAAGGTCTAGAATATGAAGTGAGAGAAATTGATTTGGATAATCCTTCCGCTGAAGAATTACAGCGTTGGCATGAAATGAGTGGACTTCCGCTATCTAGGTTTTATAATAGTTCAGGAATGAAATATAGAGAACTGGGTCTAGCGGCGAAACGTAAGTTGATTAGTGAAGAAGAACAGTATGAACTTTTGGCCACCGATGGCATGCTTGTGAAGCGTCCAATTTTGTTAGTAGAGGATCATGTCTATGTAGGGCCTGATGTCAAGAAATATGTTCAAGCGATAGAATAATGGAGAAAATAGCGCATGCGAGAAGACGATAATCTGCCTAGAGAGGTAGAAGAGTGGTTGGAGGAAGACGACCTTACGCTCCAACAGGAGAAGACTACTTTGCGAGGGGATACTAGAGACGATGGTATTCAGCTAACGGGTAGTGGAAATGTTCAATATACAGGTATTGTGCAAGAGAAAGCTTATCTTATAGGGTTGAATTTACAAAGCGGTACAACTGGAGAAGAAGAAACCGAGCGTTCACTAGAAGAACTGGCGGAGTTGGCAGAAGCATGTGGTGCACAAGTACTAGGTGCAAGCTATCAGAATCGCCAATCGGTAGATGTGGCTACTTATATCGGAAAAGGTAAACTAGAAGAAATTGCTGAAGAAGCAGAATCTCTAGGGTGTAATACTTTGATTTTCGATGATGAATTAAGTGGAAGTCAGTTAAGGAATATTCAAGAACTCACGAAGTTTAAAGTTTTAGATAGAACTCTAGTAATTCTAGATATTTTCGCTAGAAGAGCGACAAGTAAAGAAGGTAAGCTTCAAGTTGAATTAGCGCAATACGAATATAGACTTGGCCGTGTACGCTTAATCAACGAGTCGATGGATCGACTAGGTGGTGGTATAGGTTCAAGAGGGCCAGGTGAATCTCAGCTAGAGACCGATAGAAGACATGTGCGTGAGAGAATTACCAAACTTCGTAGAACGCTTAAGAGTGTTTCTAAGCGTCGTGAAGATAGACGAAATAAACGCAACGATTTAGGTCAAACTACTGTGGCTGTAGTCGGCTATACCAATGCTGGAAAATCTACTTTGATAAACCAGCTTACGGAAGCCGATTTATTTACGATGGATCAAGTGTTTGCAACGCTCGATGCTTCCTTAAGAGATTTACGATTGCCAGATGGAAGCCATGTCATGCTCGTGGATACCGTTGGGTTTATACGTAAACTTCCCCATCAACTAGTAGAGGCCTTCCATTCTACATTAGAAGAAGTATCCGATGCCGATATGATTATGCATGTTCTAGATGTTTCAGATCCTGAACGCGAGAAGCAAGTGGAAATTGTAGAAGCTGAGCTCGTTCGCCTAGGTGCAGCAGAAAAACCTAGAGTGCTGGTGTTAAACAAAGTAGATTTATTAGAGGATCCAGATGACGAGAAGTTTTTACACGAAAGACAAGTGCCTAGCCATTTTAGAGTGCATAGAGTATCTGCAACAGAAGAGATTGGTTTTGCTGAACTTCTCAATAGTATCGCGGAGATGCTAGCGTATAGACAGAAGAGTTACACGCTCGATTTACCCTATAAGGAATCGACTTTATATGCCTACATAAAGGATCACGGAAATCTTCTAGAAGAAGACTTCCAAGGAGAAGGTATGCATTTGAAGTTTAACTTAGACAAACGTTTGTCAGGTCCGGTAGAAAGATATCTCAGAGACCATTCCTAGTGTAAATTAGAGTAATAAAATCACGCTCGCTTAGGTCAAAGATTGTATATGAGCAATCAGTTGGATGTATTTATAAGCAGAGCGTGGTTTTATATTCTGAAATTCATAAATCTGATTAGCGGTCTTCTCCGCTATCTGCAGAAGTTGTGGACCAATACAAGACGTATTCATAATATTTGCAATGGGTAATACGAATGCCATTCCGGAATTTGAATCTCGCACTTCGATTCGATCCTTGTATAGGGAGAGTGTTCCGCTTAACATAGGATCCTTGGCTTGAGCTCTAGTAATACGGTGAAGGGTTTCATGTTCATCACAGAATAAGGCTTCATCGGGCTGAAGTGTTTCAAGATATTCAGAGGTATAACGCTTCTTAATTTCCGTAGCCTGCCACTGATAGATAGCATCCACATGAGGGAAGATCTCAGCCCAATGCTCGTGTGTTTTATTAGGCGATAACGGTTCAAAACGTCCATTTTCTCCATAATGGAGGCCGAAACCACATTCACAATGCAGATCATGCTTCTGGGAATACAAAGTTCCTACTTCCCCACAATGAGGACATAGCCAGAGTATTCTCTCTAGGTATTCAGCGCGATTCCTATTCTTATATGCAATATTATGATTTCTAGAAGACGAATACGGGTTTGCATCGAGAAATTTATAGAGCATTTGATCCAATTCTTTATGGGAGATCTCTCGAATTTCTTCTGCACTTAAATGCAAAACAACTTCACCAGACATTGTTCCTCTTCTAGGAGATTTCGCCCAGCGTGGTGAACTTAAATAACCGCCTTCGATTCTATAGAAGAGTACAGGCGTGTTGAGAAGTTTGAGAAGTTTAGAGGTGGCTCTTGGAATGGGTTCTTCTGGCCCACTAACTGATCGATTTCCACTGGGGAAGAAGGAGAGCGTATGTCCATGGTCTGCGATTGTTTTAATTTCTCTTAAACTACTTAGGTCTAGAGAGGTTTTGGAAAAAGGGATAGGAGCTACCATGAAACGTAAAATTTTCCGAATCCAGGGGTTTCGGAAGATATGCTCAGACGCCAAGAAGAAAACGGGTCTATCGAAACTTAGGCTTAGAAAAATGGGATCGAGGGCACCGGTATGATTCGAAATAATGATATAGTTTTGTTCGGGATTTGTCGTGAAGCGAATCGGATGGTAATTGAACTTTAGTGCACAAAACAGGCGCATAATTGGCCTGAGAAGTTTATTGAATAGCCTATATCTAGGTTTCGAGCGGAAATCATTGTAGTGATGCGCACTGGTCTGGTGTGTTTTTTTCTTGTTCATAAGTAAGAACAGTTCCTTCGTACATTCAATACCTTGATTATAGCAAAGCAAAGGTCTAAACGTTTCTTAGACGTTACAAAAATCTCTCTGAATAAAAATGTAGATCCAAAGTGTACAAAATTAATTGACTTATGCATTCCGAAACATAGACTATTTAATAATCTCTAGTTTTCTTATAGTTTTGAAGCTCATCTCGAATCAAAGTAAAGGTTTTTTCTTCTCCCCATTCCGCTAGATAATTGAAATAATACATGAATTTCCGGTCTGTTTCTTCATGAACGAGGTAGGAACTTCGAGATCTAATATAATAATCTAAAGGGAAATTGTCTTGATACGTCGCTCCATTATAGATTTTACTTGCGGCAATACGATCACAAACGGATTCAACGAGATAATGTAAAGGCATCTTCAATCCTGTATACTTTCCCTTTTCCTTGGGATTATAATCAATCCAAAATTCTAGATGATGGCGATTTCTTCCCTTGTGATTTAACCAGGCAATACTATAACCCCTAGCGATACGCTGCATGTCATTGGGGGAGCGATCGCCCTGGTAATACTTGACACCAGAGAAAAACTCTACAGGGTGAAATTTCGACATGTCATGCCATAAGCCTTGCCATAGAAGTCCACATTTCCTGCAAAAACGAAATACCAAAACTTTATGGTGCAAAATCATATTCAAATGTAGAAAAAAAGCTCTAAACATTTCGCCTCCTTATCCCATTATATAGCAAGAAAAAACGCATTTGAAGATTAGAGATGGTACAATAAAGAAAATACATTATGAGGGTGGCTATGGAGATTACAAGAATTCTAAACGGTATTGACCAAGTACAGGATTATCAAGAACAATTACGGTATGAGAAAATTGCTCTATTAACCACGGGTTCTGCACTCAATCGTTGGATGATTCCTACTCTTCAATATGTTAATGATCGCTTTGATATACAGGCACTATTCGGTGCAGAATACGGCATCATGGGAGAAAAATCGGTAGGAGAACGTTACGAATCTTACACGGATATTTGGACTGGCCTACCTGCCTTCTCCTTATTTCGTTTCGGTTCGAATAATATTACACGCGAAATGCTCTCCAAGTTTGATGTTTTGCTGGTCGATCTGCCTTTAACCGGTACAAGATTTAATTCCTATATTCCTACTATGCATAGTATTTTGCGCCAACTAGGAGAAACGGATAAGAAGGTGATTATCTTAGACAGACCGAATCCACTAGGAGGTATGCTTCTCGATGGACCTATGCTCTCATTAGCTATGAAGCAAGAAGAAGATGATGTTTCGCTACCGATTCGCTATGGTCTAAGTCTCGGTGAATTATGCCGTATGATGAATGAGGAGAATAAATTAGCTTGTAATCTAGACGTTATCAAGGTAAAACCCTGGTATCGTGATATGAGCCATCCTGAATTTAACCGTCCATGGATTGTTTCACAAATGCATTTGCCTCGATTTGAAACTTGTTTACTCTCAGTTGGGCTAGAAGTATTACGCGGGACGAATCTCTCAGTAGGCTTAGGCACCTCATTGCCATTTGAAGTCGTTGGCTCTCCATTCCTAGATGCCATTCAATTATCTGCAGCACTAAATAAGCGAAACATCTCAGGCGTTATTTTCAGCCCGATATATTTCACACCTACCAGTAACATTTATCAGGGTATTCGTTGCCAAGGCGTACAGATCCATGTTACAGATATTAGGAAAATTCAGTCTACTCGTTTAATGATGGAAATTATTTTTGAAGTATTACAGCTAGCAGGTTCGGATTTCATTTTCACACAAGATCGTCAAGGGAAGTACATTATCGATTATCTGTTCGGTAACAATCGATTGCGTAGACAACCAGAAGATTTCGAAGTTATTCTCGATGATGCCGCGAAAGAAGTTCAGATTTTCAGTGAGAAATGCTCTCCTTATTTACTTTATCAGACTAGAGCAGAGGCAGAAGCAGAAATGCCTAACGAGTAGAGGCCTCTAAAAAGAAATGGATAGAGTATGCGATATAGAGAAACAAAAAACACACCAGTTAAGGTGTGTTTTTATTTGGTGGAGACGAGGGGGATCGAACCCCTTACCTCTTG
>CAYMOG010000016.1:0-25832 GCA_964392065.1 uncultured Oscillospiraceae bacterium | reverse complement strand
GGGCTAGAAGAGTCTTACCAATTAAAGTTTCTGCCTCATAGTATTCTTTGATACCACTCAAGATGACTCTTTCTTTATCTGAGCCATCATCCAATGTAAATTTCAGAAGTTTCTTACTCTTAGGTACTTCTTCACAATGGATTACCTTTACTACTCTGAAATCAGCCTTAGAGAAGGTTTCGAAATCAATCCAATCCTCAAATAATGGTTCCACCTTAACCTTCGAAAAATCTATTTTTTCGAAATCTGTCGTAATGGTGTTCTCTTCTTCTACACGCTCTGTCATAGAAGACTTGTTCTCTGAACTAGATGTCCCCACAGGCTTCATTGTTGGGAATAATAACACATCTCGGATGCTAGTCTCTCCTGTCAGTAACATAACGAGACGATCGATACCCATTCCCATACCACCGGTAGGAGGCAAGGCATATTCCAAAGCAGTGAGATAATCATGGTCAATCATATTGGCCTCATCATCTCCCGCTTCTCTTCTTGCCACTTGCGCTTCAAACCTTTGTTTCTGATCAAAAGGATCATTCAACTCAGAGTACGCATTAGCAAACTCATTTCCGCCAATAAATAGTTCAAACCGTTCAGTAAGTTCAGGGTTACTTACCTTTTTCTTCGTCAAAGGAGACACCTCAATAGGATAATCGTAGATGAAAGTAGGTTGGATTAATTTCTCTTCTGCATATTGTTCAAATAAAGCATTGAGAACATCACCTTTTTTCCAAGCAGGATTGACTTCGATACGGTGGGCTTTGGCCAGCTCAAAGGCTTCATCATCAGACGTAATTTGCGTAAAATCTACATCTGCATATTTCTTCACTGCTTCCAACATCGTCATACGTGCAAAAGGTTTTTCTAAGCTTATAACGTGTCCATCTAATTCCACTTGACTACTTCCGTTAACTTCAAGAGCGGTTCTATGAATAAGCTCTTCCGTTAAATCCATCATGCCAACATAATCCGTATAGGCTTGATAGAGTTCTAGCATGGTGAATTCAGGGTTATGTTTCGCATCCATGCCCTCATTACGGAAGTTTCGACCTATCTCATAAACACGATCGAAACCACCTACAATAAGTCTTTTTAAATAAAGTTCAGGCGCAATACGCATAAACATATCTAAATTCAATGTGTTGTGATGGGTAGTGAATGGTCTAGCAGCAGCGCCACCTGGAATGGTATTAAGTATTGGCGTCTCTACTTCCAAAAATTCCTTCCCATCGAGAACTTGACGTATGGTAGAAATAATATGACTACGCTTCCTAAACGTTTCCTTTACTTCTGGATTGACGATTAAGTCTAAATATCGTTGACGATAACGTAAATCTTGGTTTTGTAACCCATGGAATTTCTCAGGTAGTGGTCTTATAGATTTGGCCAGCAGCGTATAGTCACTGACACGGCAGGTTACTTCACCTGTTTTTGTCTTCGTAATCTCTCCTACAACACCGATCTGATCTCCTAGATCCAATTTCTTCCATTCCGCATATTTTGCTTCGCCTAGAGCATCAATACGCACCATAAGTTGAATTCTGTCCGTACTATCAAGAAGATCACTGAAACTAACTTTGCCCATGCCACGTTTGCTCATCAAGCGTCCAGCTAGGGAGACGACCTGACCTTCCAAGTCTTCGTAGTTCGCCTTAATTGCTTTTGCTTTATGGCTCACATCGAATTTCAGCTGATGGAAAGGATCATTATGCTCTGCTTTAAGCTGTTCAAGTTTCTCGCGACGCACACGCATTTGGTCATTGATATCTTCTAAGAGGACAGGGTTTTCCTGACTATCTAGATTTTCGTTACGCATATTTTCTACCATTTCAAATTTATTTAGCCAATTTTAACTATCTTATACTTAATCATTCCACTCGGAGTCGCAACGTTCACCGTTTGACCCTTTTTCTTACCTACAATCGCAGCACCTACAGGAGAATCTGTTGAAATACGATTTTCAAATATATCTTCTTCTTTAGAAGAAACCAAAGTATATTCTGTTTCTTCTTTTGTTTCCAAATCTTGAAGTGTAACCTTACCACCCAGAGCAATTCTAGTTTTACTAATGTCTTCTTCTTCAATAAGCTTCGCATTTTTCAGAAGATTTTCTAGTTCTTGAATTCTACTCTCATTCATGGCTTGAGCCATTTTTGCTTCATCATATTCAGAGTTTTCAGATAAGTCACCAAAGGAACGAGCGACTCGAATACGTTCAGCAATTTCCGAACGATCCTCTACCTTTCTTCTCTCTAACTCATCCTTAAGTCTATTAATACCTTCAAGGGTAAATTCATAGGTTTGTTGTTCTGCCATATTGCACCTCTATCCTTTTATAATTTTCTTATTATACTAAATTTTACGTTCCTAGAGAACCTAGGAACGCATCTCACTGTCTTTTGTAATAACATCATGTGCGCCGCCCTCAATAATACTGGTCGAGGATACACGGATTAATCGGGCATTGTTCTGGAACTCTTCAATATCCAGGGAGCCACAAGAGCACATCGTTGCCTTAATTTTTGCAAGGGAATGTTCTAAATTTTCCTTCAAAGAACCCGCATAAGGCACATAAGAGTCTACACCTTCTTCGAATACCATGCCTCCAGATTCTGTACCATCTTCATAACGTTGCCAGTTTCTCGCACGGTTAGAGCCTTCTCCCCAATACTCTTTCACATATGATCCATTAATAAATAAACGTTTAGTTGGACTCTCATCGAAACGGGCAAAGTATCTTCCTAACATCAAGAAGTCTGCCCCCATAGCTAGAGCAAGTGTCATATGATTATCATACACAATCCCTCCATCTGAACATAAAGGAATATATATACCTGTTTCATCGAAGTATTTATCTCTAGCAGAAGAAACCATTTGTACAGCCGTAGCCTGACCCATACCAATACCTTTTTGTTCTCTGGTAATACAGATAGAACCTCCGCCAATACCAATCTTGATGAAATCAGCACCTGCTTCAGCTAAGAAACGAAAACCTGCTTCGTCGATAACGTTACCGCCACCAATATAACAATTTTCTCCGTATTTATCCTTTATCCAACGAATAGTATCGCCTTGCCATTCACTGAATCCATCAGAAGAATCCACACAGAGTATGTCTGCACCGGCTTCTAATAGAGCAGGCACTCTCTCCTCGTAGTCTCTTGTATTAATACCGGCACCCACTAATAGTCTCTTCTTCTTATCAAGTAGTTCGTATGGATTTTCCTTGTGCGCATCATAGTCCTTACGGAACACTAAACCAACAAGATAGCCTTCTTCGGTTAAAATAGGTAACTGGTTAATCTTATTTTCCCAAATAATATCATTTGCTTCGGATAAAGTGATACCTTCATAAGCAAAAATGACATGTTCCTTATCCGTCATAAATTCTGCAATCCTAGTCTCTGGATCTAATCGTGAAACACGATAATCTCTTGATGTGACTAAACCTAAGAACTTGCCATTAGCGGTGCCATCTTCGGTAATAGAAATTGTAGAATGACCTGTCTTCTCTTTTATATCAAGAACATCTTGTAATTTATCATCAGGAGTAAGGTTTGTATCTGAAACAACAATACCAGCCTTGAAACCTTTTACTTTTCTAATCATTTCAGCTTGTCTTCCTATAGACTGGCTCGAGTAGATAAAAGATAGTCCGCCTTGTCTGGCCAGAGCAACCGCAAGTCCATCATCTGATACGGCTTGCATAATGGCAGAGGTCATCGGGATATTCATGGATAAAGGTGATTCCTCTTCACCTTTTCTATATTTAACAATAGGTGTCTTCAAATTTACATTTGCAGGCGCACATTGTTTCGTTGTTAAATTGGGAATTAGTAAGTATTCATCAAAGGTTCTAGATTCTACATCAAAGATTTGTGCCATAAGTTCCTCCTAAAAAAATAATGGGATTCATCACAGCGGTAAGCCGTATGTGAACATACACCCATTTCAATTCATTACATTATATTGTAACAGGATTTCGCCGATAACACTGTAAAAAATAACGCTTCATATAGGAAGCGTTATGGTTAAAAGGCATAAAATGCTTCTGAGCGTTTCTTATGCAGCACTTGGTATAAATTGCTCACTGCTCTTATCTTCATGAATAGGATATAGCTCTAATGGTACGCGGTTCGTTTTCACTGCTCTACTTGTGTTTGGAATAGTATGAAATAAAGTATTCTCTTCAACTTTTACAGCAATAACAGGTATTGCAAAATATTCTTGATTAATATCATAACGCGATAAACCTACAGCTTCTTGTACTAGAGTTCTACTACTATCCTCTCTCCACCACTTATTATAAAAAAGAATTGTGCTAATACAAATCAAGCTCATCCAAAAAATAATATTTAACATGTTTACCTCCCGATAGAACATTCGTTCTTTTAATGACTTCATAGTAACACAAAGCATGTACAATAAAAAGTCCTTTTTATTATTTTCTCTCTAATTTTGTTCTATTTTGTTTGATTTTATTAAATTATGCACCATTTTTTAATTTTCACCATGATGAAGTACGCTTATTTGTACTCGTATGCCAATTGACTTAGTAACAAAATCAACCACTTTTTTATTCAAAAGTTTTAGTATAGATAGGAATAAATAATCATTCAAAGGAGCTTATTATGGCTGATAAAGAAACTACAAAATTATATGACTTGGTCATCGTGGGAGGTGGTCCTGCGGGATTAAATGCTGCTCTCTATGCAAGTCGAGCAGGCTTAGACACCGTACTGTTAGAAGGTATGATTCCGGGAGGAAAGCTATATAGTACCAATGAAGTAGAAAACTGGATAGGAGACACAATCATAGGTGGCGCAGAGCTAGCAGGAAGGATGGTAGAACATGCCTTTGCGTTTGGCGCTGAACAAGGCTTCGGCATGGTCTCAGACATTCGTGAAATGGGTGCGACCAAAGAAGTTGAAACCTACGATAAGATTTATCAAACCAAATCGGTTCTCATCGCTGTCGGAACCGTTGAACGCAAATTGGGCATTCCTGGAGAAGAGGAATACTTCGGCAAAGGTATATCCTATTGTGCGGTCTGTGATGGAGCATTTTATAAGGATAAAATTGTTACGGTCATAGGTGGAGGTAATACCGCTCTCGAAGAATCGGACTATTTAACGCGATTTGCAAAACAAGTCCATCTTGTTTTGCGTCGTAATGAAGCAAGAGCAGATAAAATCTATCAAGATCGCGTGGCAAATAATCCTAAAATCACGGTACACTATTCCTACAGCCCTGTAGAAGTTCGAGGAAACGATGATAAACTCACCGAAATTCTACTAAAATCCAACGATCCCAATCGACCAGAAGATAAGTTATTAGAAACCGACGGTCTCTTTCCTCTAATCGGAGTTGATCCTAATACTACGTTCATAAGTGCATTAGGCATTACGGACGCAAATGGTTATATTGTCACAGATGAAAAAATGGCAACCCGTGTCCCTGGAATATATGCAGCAGGAGATTGTAGAGACAAAGAACTCCGCCAAATTATCACTGCTGGTAATGACGGAGCGATTGCAGCACAAGCTATTTCTGCTTGGCTGTCCTAATACTATTATTCACTTGTAAGAATGTATTTAATCGAGGTCGTTAACTACGACCTCGTTTCCATTTCCGGAAACTAAGAAACCACCGTTTTCACTTAATACGCGAACTTCCACCTTATTCTGTGCATCCTCTTGAGAAATAGCATAGACATTGGCGTAAATTGAACTATAGGATTGGAAAACCTCTTCTGCTCCTTCTCTGTCTATGTCTTCGGGACTAATTAAAGTAATTTCATTATTACTTTGGTTCTGAATATTGACCCGATTCTCATCGCTGGCAAAAGGTATTTCTTGAGGTAACTGATTAAGTATTTCAGTCTTTTTATTTTCTCTCAAAAAGTAGACCGGTACGGCGATAGCTGCTAGTAGAATTACAAATGCAACAACACCAGCGATAATAGCCAATCTATGTTTCTTAGAACAGTAAGGTTTTACAATGGGTTTATTCTGCAGTGCAACTTTTTCTCTAGGTGTAAGTTTACCTTCTTTACGTACCGTTGTTTTACTCGTCTGTACTTGTGGAGTTCTTGCGCTATTAACGTTACCTAAACCCTGAGCTTGCATGGCCCTAGTTCTCTCCTCCAAAGTTCCTTCCGTGTATTCAATATTCGGAAACGCATAGCCTTCACTATCGGCCATAAGATTCATCGCCTCTTGGTTATCCACCTGGGCCCAACAGAAAATACAGCTTGTACTCTCTTCTTGATCGTTTACTCGCATTAACGAGCCACAGTTGGTACATAATCCTTCTCTAATTGCCATAAAAACTCCTCGAATAAGATACCCAGCACAGGGTTAATATAATTACAATACCAAAAATTATAGCATAAATATCCCAATTAATATATACAACATTTAATTTAAACACCTAAACATTATAGATTGAGATAAAATATTCTTGTTTTCAAGAATAAATCAGCTGGGAACATGAGAATACTCTTCCGTATTCCTAAAGAATTCCATTACAATAGAAGAAAACAAGTAAGGAAGCGTTGCATGGAATTCTCTATAGATGATAGAAAGTATATGGAATTAGCATTAAAAGAAGCCGAACAAGCAAGCCTCCTAGGCGAAGTGCCCATTGGAGCTTGTTTGGTATTAGATGGAGAAGTCATCGCCCTGGCCCACAATCTCAAAGAATCCAAACAAAACCCTCTAGCCCATGCTGAACTTCTCATCATTCATGAGGCAAGTAAAAAATTAGGAACTTGGCGTTTAGAGAACTGTACACTCTATGTTACCCTTGAACCTTGTCCTATGTGTGCTTCTGCTATTCAACAAGCAAGAATAAAAACATTATATTTTGCAAGTAGAGAACCGAAGATGGGGGCTATTTGTTCCACGGATCAATTTCTGGATCGCGCACATCTGAATCATAAAGTCGAATGGTATGAAGGTTTACTCGCTGAAAAATCTACTGAACTCTTACGCAAATTCTTCCGAAAGAGGCGCTTAGAAAATAAGAAACTTAATGAAAGCTTAGGAGGCAGGAGTAAGCGCCGCCTCCTAAGAGAAAATTATGGCAAAGAAAGTAAAGGTCTATAACTCAGATAGTCCTAATTCTGTTCTCTTGTACACATACTCTTCTCCATTTCGTATGGACCATATGGAGATCTTGTCTACAGGTTTCTTCATAGCACTCTCTAGGGCCAAAGCATAAATCTTCAATTGTATACCATAGCGCTCTAAGAAAAGTTTTCTACTATTGGGTCCGGGTAAGTAATCCGACTTGAAATCTACCAGACAAATTTCATCATCCAAAATATACCAGAGGTCAATCATGCCTTGGATCAAGCTTACATTAGCCTCCTCTTTATAACGAAAAGTAAAGGGTAGCTCATGGAACGCTTTTTTGTTCATTTTTGCGGTAGCAATTGCTTTGGCTAGAGATGAATTAAGATACGTTTCTAATGGTGTAGAGAAATCCTGTAATACGCGAATTTCTTGTTCGGAGAAAAAGGCATTTTCTGCAAGACTTGCTATCTGATCTTGAATCGTACTATTTTGTAAATTTACAAAACGAAAGAATCGATGCAATAGCGTTCCTATTTGTGCAGACGTAAATCCTGTCGTTTTCTCTTCTTCTAAATTTTTGATATTCAGATTAATACTTATATCTGTGGTGTCTTCTTGTACTTCTTGAGCCTGAGACTGTCGTTTAATCTCCGAAACCGTTTGTTTTACAAGACTAGGGTATTCCATGCTTGCCTCATAAAACTCAGGCAAGGAGGATCGAATAAACTGGAAGCCATCGACAAGTTCAAGCTGTGTTCGATTTTCATTGCGAGCTGTGTGAACGGGTGAACTGGTGAGATTACTTAAGTCATAAGCTAGACGTCTCATATCCACAGGAGTATGAAAAGACCATATAGAATCCGGTACATTGTAATAATAATTTACCAAAGCCGGATTTCTTCTTAACTCTAGTTGAGGAAAATAAGTTGCGAAAAAGTCTTGAACCAGACTTTCTCTATGGGCCACAAGACCAAGTAACAACATATCCTGATACGACTTCACTTCTTGCAAGAGATGAGATCCTAAGCTGATATCTCGGCCATCGACGGCTTCTTGCAGAAGAAACTGCATGTGTTCAGAAAGTTTAAATCCACCTTCTTCCCCATCTTGTTCAAATTGAAAACATAGATAGAGCTTCGCTTTTGCTCGACTCATAGCAACATAAAACAGACAAATTTCTTCGGTGAGATAGCGTTCGCGCTGCTTATTTTGCATAGCCAAACGCAAATGGCTCTTATAGGTATAAGAACCATCGTCACTTAAGATATCAAATCCTATACCCAAATCTTCTTGAATAACAATTTTATTGGATACATCCATATCCTTTATCGCGCTGTGGAGGCCCACCAAGAAAACATGGGAGAATTCCAAGCCTTTACTACCATGGAAAGTAACCACATGTACGCCATCTCCAGAGAAATCATTCTCTGCTCGCTCTGTCTCCTGGTTTTCTATACTATCTTGAAAGAATCGAACCAATTGGAACAAGGTTTTCCTACCCATATCCCTTAGGGCTTGGACATTCTGCAAGAATTCTTCAATGGTCAGCACGCCTTCTTCTCCTTCAGAGGCTCGAACCTTTGCCAAATAATCGCTTTCCAAATAGATAGTTTCTAATAATGCTTTAGGTGTGAGGTTCTTCTCTTGTTTACGCCAGGAATCTAGAGTACGTATAAAGTCCTGGATTTTTATAGCTAAGTCGTCCTCTTTGGCCGAAGTATAAGACAGAAGACCATGGTATAAATCTCCTCGTTCCCCCTCTTGTTTTTGAAATAGACGTATTTGTAATAGTTCACTCTCTAAGAAAGGATAAGGGATGACATCGCTTAAGAGAATAGTCGCCAGAGGTATATCTTGTCTGACATTATCTAGAACTTGCAATAGAGCAACTTGGACTTGTAAGAGGTAATTATCGAGCACCGTTGCCTTCACTTTTCGGTTTTGAGGGATACCCATTTGTTTCAGAATACGCGCAGCTGTATCACAAGTCCCATTACCTCTTGCCATAATAGCCATCTCTCTATAATCCAAATGCTCTTCCTCATGGAGCCTCTTAATTTCCTGGGCGACCTGAATCAGGCTTCGTTCTTGCATATCCGCCTTGAGCCAGCGTTGCGCGGTATAGCCTCCAACAGTATGGGTCAGATGGCGCTGTAAATGCTCTGCATCCTCTCCAAGTACTTTTGCTAGATTTTTCTCCTTTTCTTTAATAAAAGGTATTATTTCTATTCGTTCGGCCGTTCGAGTTTCTACTCTACCTGTCGCCATAGTATGACCATCCCTATAGTCAATACCCGTAAAATCAACGGTCATTAGGCGCTGAAAAACTTCATTTATGCCTTTCAGGATACCATCTTCACTACGGAAGTTTTCTTGTAAAAGAAAGTACTGACCTGCCTCATCATTTATGGCAAACTCCTGGGCTTTGGCCAAGAAAGTTTCTGGTCTCGCATGACGGAAACGATAGATACTTTGCTTCACGTCACCCACCATGAATAGTGCATTGGGACTGATATGCGTGAGTATAGTTTCTTGAATACTACTCGTATCTTGGTATTCATCTACATATACTTCCGTAAAGTATTCTTGGCAGAATCGTCTACCATCTTCTCGTTGTAAAATAAGTAAAGCAAAATGCTCATAGTCCTGGAAATCAATGCGTTTCTTCTCGCGTTTCAATTGTTGAAATCTCGTATCAACAGCTAAGAGTATATGAAAAAACTTCTCAATAGCCGCATAACTATTCTGAAGACCTTCCTGTATTTCATCCATAGTCATGGTGAAAATCTTAATTAAAGGAAAGGATTTCATATCCTTCGCTTGGTTGCTGGAACAAGAATCCATGGTATGGAGCAAGTCCATGTAAGCGACCATAAAAGAATCCACGAACGCTCTTTTCTCATCTGGGTCTGTTTTACTTATACGTGGTTTTGTCCACTTAATATCTTCAAACAGTGAGAAGATTCGGTCCCAGATTCTCTCCTCATGTGCATTTTCTTCCCAAGCATCGAGCAATTGCTGAGCACTTTCTGTTCTAGAAATTATTTCCTGAAACAGAGTATCCATTTCTTGATCTCTCGTGGCATTACTCTTAACGAATTTCCAGTCTCTACTCCTAAGCTCTTGTTCAAGGTTCGCACTGCGATTCCTGGCGAAGTCTACTCTTAACCTCAACTCACGGTACAAATACCTTATATGTTCAGAAGCTTCGAAGTCATTACAGGTATCTAGTAGACGCTCAAGTTCACGGCCTATCTGTTGTCTGTAGTTAGGAAGGGATCGTAAATAAGTATGGACACTAGTCATTAACCCTCTTAGTTGACGGTCACTTCTTGATGAAGAGTAGTTGTCCAAAAGCTTAAGAAATAAGGGATTTTCTCCGGCTTTGGCCAACTTATATTCTTCATCTAAGATTTCGGATATGGCCAAAGCAAAGAGTTCCTTCGTCGTTTGCTCATCCATAATCTGAAAGTCGGCATCTATAAGATTGTTTCCATCTTCGTCTAATACTTCATAGGGGAAGTTTTGAATGAGCCATAGGCAAAATGCATGGATTGTTTGGATGTGGGCCCGCTGTAAATTGAGATTCTCTCTATCGAGAATCACACGTTTATCTTCCTCACCATTTAATCTAGCTTCTTTGCTGGCTTCTTTCAGGGCCTGACGAATTTTCCGTTCCATACTCTCGCTGGCAGCATTGGTGAATGTAAGGATGAGGGCATGTTGGAGGCTCATCTCGCCTTTTACAATCCGATCAATAATCCTCCCTGTCATCACCGCGGTTTTACCAGAGCCTGCTGCAGCAGATACGAGGATATTTCCTTTACTTTCTTCTATTATGGCCTGCTGAGCAGCAGAAGGAAATCCTGACATTATGCATCCTCCTTGAGTAATTCAATTAATGCTTGCTTAAATTGTGTAATATTGCTTCCAGAAACCTCTGTCGCCAAATCTTTAATATTGTCTTTTACTTCCAAGTCAATATACCTTTGATCAACCCTGCATAAACTACGAAACTCACAGTAGGTACAAGGGCTCTTACTATTTTCTGTGGAGACAGGGTGGGCGGAGAAATCGCCTCCATACATCCGCTCCACATATTGTCCGGTTAGCTTCTGGCTTCGTTTCATGACCTTGGCCAAGTCCTCTACTTCCAAATCAATATTACTAAACTTCAAGGTTTTCTTAACTTCACTCTCAACGTCTTCATCTTCAGGAAGAACCGCTTCACTACGATTAAGCGTTGGGAAAGTCAAGGGTACATAGGCTGCATCCTTCGCTTTATAATCCGGATGTAAAGATTCAAATGCACTTAAGTAAATCGGCAATTGTAGATCTAATCCATAATATAAATTAGGGTAAGAAACGCGTTTTTGTCCCGTCTTATAATCGAGCATTCGTCCCCAACGCCCGTCATTATTCTCAGCAAGATCAACTCGGTCAATCCGACCATTGAAGGCAATTTCCATATCCTTATACTGAATGGAATAGCCTCTTCCATCTTCAGGACCGAAACTCCATTCCTCCATAGCTGGCACCCATTGGACTTTATCCTTGTTCAATTCTTCAAGTTGCATCAAACTCGACACATGGGCTGCGCGTTTTGCTTTGTGCAGCAGCCCAAAGGGCTCTCCATCTTCCCAAAACACGCCGACTGATGGTTCTTCTAGTCTAGCTCTCTCAAATACTTCATCAATATATTCAGGGGTAAACTGATCTCTAATCGCCTGTAGTGTTTCTTGCCTATCATCTGATTCTTGAAGTCTAAGTTCTAAATCCATCTGGGCCAATTCGAAGTATTTATGGAGTAAATTTCCATAATCCGATGCTTCAGGAATCCAAACGTCCCTGTTCTTCAGTCCCAACATATAGCGCGAATAGAAAGCAAAAGGACAGGACGCATATTTTTCCAATCGAGAAACAGACCAGTTTGAATCCTTTGGCAAATAAGCTTCCACTAGGCCGGGCGATAAATTTAGTGCTCCTTCTCTCTGGAGTTCTCGGTATTCTCCCTGCCTTAAACTGTGCGCGTAATGCTGAGGGTCTTGAGTACGTATGTAGTTTTCTAAGTCACTAAAGCTTGTACTCGTCTCGAAGAATGTACGATTTTCCAGCGCATAGGCCCACGCCTGTTTCGGCGCTGCCAATACAGGATCATGAAGAGAGAGGATATGGTCATGGCTATGCATTTTAATCCCATAAGCCGAGGACAATTCTTCCATGATTTCTGAAGCTTGTTCATCGGTTCCGGTATAAGAGATGTAGACGAATTGGGCCAGAGCTCCAATCCCATACAAATGCGATCTTCCGGCATAGAGCCTTAGCTCCTCATTGTTAGGCAGCTGACTACCTATGTATTCATTCATGGTTTGTCTATCCGCCACATTGAGCAGGCTTCCCTGAAATCCTTTGCCTGGTAAAACCTTCTGTTCTGCTCCTAAAACAAAAATATAGTCTTGTTCCTCTTGAGCCACTTGATTAATTGAAGCTAAAATGACTTGGTTTCCCATGGCAGGAATGCGCCGTTTTATACCTTGTAGAATAGCTTCATGGATAAAATGTAGAAAATCCTCGGCTGTAAGTACTGCTTCAGGGTCCACTGCCATAAACTCCTGAAATAACTCGATTAATAAATTCCAGGATTTCACTTCATGTTCTGCGAAAAGTTCTTGACTATTCTCAATTAATTCCTGACTTCTAGTAGAAATTTGTTCTTCCATTTCTACTACTTGTAAATAAGACATGAGCAATTTCACAAACTGAATAACCGAATGTTCTCCTCGAAATGCTTGTGTTAGAGTCAACAGAGCACCCAAGTTTTCATCACGTAAACCCTTATAATATTGACCACTTCCCAGAAGAATAGCTTGCGTATCTTCTGCTTCTTCTTTCTCTTCTAATTGCTCTTCTTCCTCATCTTCGTCTATTGTATCCGGTACCTGCCAGGTTTCACTGAAACGTACATCCTCCCACAAGGCCTCTCTGACAATACCTCTCGATAAGCAGAAATTCTCGAACGTATCCGCTTCCTCATCGGTCATAGGTGTATAGGGACTACGTAATATAGGCATCACGTATTCTTCAGTAAAACCGAACCGTAAGATTTGCAAGAGATTATCCATATAACGCACGAATGCAGACTCGGATTCTTGTAACTCATCATTTGCATAAAAAGGAATATTTAAACGTTTGAGAGCGATTTGCATCTCCAAGGCATAGGCAGGATTGGCCAAAGCAATTGCTATCCGATCAGGCCAAATATTTTCCTCTACCAGTAAACGTTTGACTTCTCCAGCAGCCCAAGAAATTTCATCTTTTCTATCGGAAAAATACTGCAGATGATACACAGGACTTAATTCAGCTGTTGGCAAATGCACATGCTGCACATCCATAAGATGATCTAAACTCCATAGCAAGGAACGACCAGGCCTAAATTGTGGAGTACCATAATCTACGGCTTCTTCTTGACGTGGTAAAATATCTGCTTCAGCAGAAATCTGAATTTCTTGGCAAATATTCGCTAACGCTATAACAATACGATTTTCCTGGGGTGTAAAGTTTCGACTAATACCGAAACCATGGATAAAGACTTTTGCATCTGCCAAGAAATCATAGTTGGACCAAGGATTTGGAAGATTACTCCACTCACCACCCGTCTCTTGTAATACAAATAAAAGTTCTTCAAGTAAGTCTGCCAGTTGGTTCAAGAGTAAATCGCCAGGACTTAAATTCAAGTCTTCTAAACGCTTCTGATAAGCACCTAGAATCCTAGATAAATCTGTAAATTTCTGGGCATAACGAAGTTCTTGACGAGACTCAGCCTCTTGAGCTGCCTCTGCCAAGTCTGAGGACGCGATATCATAGCGCAAGAAATCACCAATAGTCTCCCCTAAAAAAGACAAGAAACTACTCTTATGAATGGCTTCTCCGTAAGCGCTTAATTCCGGTTTCAGTTCCTTAAGAACCTGACCCAAGAGAAAAGCTTGCATACCCTGACTAATCCCTTGCCGACTCTCTCCTCCCGCTAGTTCCATCATGCGCATCGCAAAACGTCTGAAACTAACGACTTCGGAGAGGAGCAAAGTACGTTCTTCTGCTTCATGAAAATACAAACGCTCTGTGCTGGCTTTCAATTGTTCTGGCACAATAAGAAAGGCTCTCTGGAGGGGGTTTTCTCGATTCACTTGGGCGAGAGATTCTCGCATATAACGGGCCAAGACTCTACGATCTTTACCATAAACAAGAGTACACTTCGTCATAAATCCTCCTCAAGATTATCAGAATATAGTATCAAGTTCTGAAAATACAAGATTAATATCTGCTTGTATAGGAAGGCTCACTTCATTATCCATTGGAGTTGGTCCCAGATTAATTAGAACGGTATCTTGTCCCCGAAAATAATGAATCAAACCAGCCGCAGGATAGACAGCAAGAGACGTGCCTGCAATAATTAATAAGTCCGCTTCTTGTATATGCATAATCGCTTTTTCCATGCTACCAGGTGGAAGTTGCTCTTCATATAAGGTCACATTAGGCCTTACTATACCCTTGCAATGGCTTAAATCACAATAAGGTATACCTTCTTGTTCTATGACATAATCCAATGAATAGTCTGCACCGCAGGTCATACAATAATTCTCCCATGTCGTACCATGGAGCTCAACGACTTCCCTAGACCCTGCTAACTGATGTAAACCATCAATATTTTGTGTAATCACTGCGCGAAGTTTCCCTACTTCCTCCCATTTTGCTAACACATTATGGCATGTACTAGGTCTCGCCTCAGGATGTAGGACATTTTCCTTATAATATTCATAAAACCAATCCGTATGTTCCATAAAAAAACTATGGCTTAGCAAGGTTTCTGGTGCATAGGTATTCCATGGTCTACCTGCATTTCTTCCTTCACTATACAAACCTGATGGACTACGGAAATCAGGAATCCCACTTGCTGTCGATACGCCGGCACCACCGAAGAATACGATATTTTCTTTATCTTTTAATAGATGTTTAAAAATTTGTATTTGCTTATCTACTGTCATACCTATCACCTCCAAAAGCAATTTGAAGTTTTTCATGCATGTCCTCTGCACTGCGTTTCAAGGACATAGGTCTTCCCCTGTCTAAATCAACGAAACAGTGCCTAGTCTTCGCTTCAACTAAAATATCTCCGTCTCGAGAAATTTCATAATAAAACGCATAGCGTAGTCCATCATATTGAAGACCATATAGCGCAATTTCCACTTCGTCTTCGAAGCGGGCTGGACGCTTATAGTCAAGCTCTGCATGGAGCACAGGACTACTTATTCCATTTGCTTCTAGACTACTAAAAGGCAATGCAATCGCTTCTAGGAAATCACAACGTGCAATTTCCATCCATCTTAAATAGTTACTGTGATGTACTATACGCATTGCATCCGTTTCATAGTAGGCTACCTTATGTGTACACCTATGTAAACATCTTAAATTTTTGATTTCTTTATCCATAATAGCACAGGATCCCTTTCCAATTTGTCCTTATTTAAGTACATAACCGTTTGTTTAACTATAAAACAAAGCCCGATTTCTCGGGCTTCGGATTAATAAATTCTAGAACCATCGAGTTCTCTGAGTTTCTTCTCTTTTTCTAAAAAGGCTAAATGCATACGATCGATTTCATCATTTCTTTTTATCTTCAGTGTAGTGTTTCTAATAATCTTCTCTGAAGAATAAACGAAATACTTAATTTGCTTATAGCTCGGTAGCTGTTGGTTCACGTTTTTTAGGACTTTGGCCAAATACAGACGGATCTCATCTTCACTCGTCTTCTCTGCAATCGGCATGGCCGCTTCATCAATTTCAAAACGCACACCAATGTCAACTTGATCACGATTATTTTCTTCACCCCAGACCAAAGTTGCCAGAATACCTGGTGTATTATGGAAGAGGTTCTCAATTTCTTCTGGGAAAGCCTTCTTACCAGAGGATAATACAATAACCGATTTATAGCGTCCTGTTATATGTAAAGAACCCGTGTGATCAAAATAGCCCATATCTCCGGTGTGAAGCCAGCCCTCTTCGTCAATTACTTCTCGAGTAGCCTCTTCGTTTTTGTAGTATCCAAGCATTGTAGATTTACTACGTACAAGTACTTCACCTTGTCCAGCTTCTAGACTATCGTCTTCTGAAATCGCAATCTCCACATTATAGAGTGGAGGTCCGACACTACCTTCTACATTTATTTTCGGGTTACAAGCGGAAGCAACTGGTGAGTGTTCGGTTAGACCATAACCTTGATAAAAATCAATTCCTATGTCATTGAAACCCTTAATCACTTCAATATCAGAAGGAGCTGCACCTACAACAAACAAGCGTAGATTCCCCCCTAATTTCTCAAGAATTTGAGAAAACACCTTACGTCTGATCTTAATCCCTGATTTTTCCAGGCTTCTTGCAATAGGTCTTGCAAATTTCACAATATATTTCTTGCCACTCTCGTCAATTCCCTTAAGTAAAATCCTCCACATACTTTCGAATAAGGTCGGTACACCCGCCATAGCAGAAATTTTCCATTCTTGTAAATTTTCTGCTAGATGTCTTAAACCATCCGCATAACAGACCGTACAGCCATAGCCTAATGGATAAATCTGGGCGGTCGTATGTTCAAACGTATGATGAATAGGTAATATAGATAAGAAACGTTCTCCTGGATAAACGGCAACGGTACTGGCAATACTATAAATATTTTCTAGAATATTTTCTTGGGAGAGCATAACCCCTTTGGCTTGGGCAGTCGTACCTGAAGTGAAGAAAATAGCCGTCATTTCTCTAGGGTCAATCTCTACAGCCTCATACCCTTGACTTCCCTGATCACGTAAAGCTTGCCCTTCAGCCAAAGCCTCACTCAATAGTAAGATTCGCTTCCCCACGGGTGCTTCAGGGAAATCGGGAACATTATCCTTTGGCTCCAAGGTTAAATCATTAAATATTAGCGTATGAAGGCTAGGGTTTTCTAAAAATGCCTTTTTCGCCGCTTCATAATGCCTTAAATTCGTAATGAAAATTTCTACATCTCCTCGATCAATCAGATTAATCACTTCACCATCAGGGAGCTGATTATCGAGAGGAACAGACACGCGATGTGAACACATAGCGGCCAAATGCGTTACCATCCACTCATAAGAATTCTTATCTATAAAAGCAATATGCGCTCTAGGATTACGCTCAGTTAGCGTGATAAAAAACTCTGCCATAGCTCTTACGTCTCGAGCAAAATCACAGAAACTACGTTTCAATACCTCGGTTCTAGGAGCACGTCGAAACATGTACGCATCGTTATCTCCATAAGTCATCTCACTATGGGCTACCATTTCCTTAAAATCTCTAAAGGCATTGGCCTCCTGTATTACTTGACCTGTATAAACTTTCAACTTATGACCTCCTGATATATACTGATTATAAAATTCAAACCTTGCAAAATAGTTTGATATTCAAAGTATTTTGATTTTACCATGATTTCCTGTAGAATGAAGAAACAATCAGCTAAGATATTAAATAATTAGAAGAGGCCAAAAGTGTCACAAGAGAAAGAAGCCAAGAGAAAAGCATTAGAACATGAAATAAGTCGTATTCAGCCCGTAGAACGAGGTTTTACGGGAAGATTATTTACTTTTATAGGCAAAGTACTTATCCGAACCTGTACACGATTTGAAATACGCGGAGTAGAAAATCTCCCAGAATCCGCTCCCTATATACTGGCCCCAAACCATGAGACCTATGTGGATGGCCTGATTGCAAGTATGGGTTTAAATACTTCTCAGTACGAAAAACTCACTTGTCTGGCAGCCAAGGAATTAGAAACCGATCATGGTCTCTTCGGTAAAATCATGATGCGTGTTGGTCGTGGCATTCCACTCGATCGTAAAGGCAATCCATTAACTTCATTGAAGGTATGTATCAAGCAATTAGAGAATGGAAATATCCTCCTCATCCACCCTGAAGGAACCCGATCAGCGGATGGGAAATTAGGGCATATACAAGATGGTTGCGGTTTCATTGCCAAACACGCAAAAACACTAGTCGTACCAACATTTATCGATGGAGGCTATGAAATTTTTTCTAGGCATATGAAAAAACCTAGTTTTTGGCAAAAAGGCATGAAACGCAGACGACTCATTGTACATTATGGCGCACCTTTAAACCCTGCAGATTATAAGAATTCCAAAGAATTGACACAAGCTCTGTCCCAAGTGCTACATGCTTTCTATGCTAATAAAGAAGTCCCCCGCACCTATGAAGGTGAGAATTTAAAATATATCGAGAACCTACAAGCGAAGTTAGACAGACTGAAAAATATCGATGAGTAAGTACTCTAGATTCCTTCTCTTTTTTCATGCTCGTGTACGATATATTGGCAAATGTCATCCACCGTATGAATATGATCTAAGACTTCATCTTCCATTTGGACACCATAATGCTCTTCTAGATCAATAGCTACCTCAAAAATGCTAAGAGAATCCATATCTAAGTCAGCGATTAAGTCATCTTCCATATGAATTTCACTTATTGCAATATCCGTGGAATTTGCAATAATGCCCAAAACCACGTCTTCCACTTCTTTACGCAAAGGATGTTTAGACATTCTCCTTCTCCTTTTGTTTTTTCTCTGCTTTACGGGCAGTATATTTCGTATGTTGTTCTTCTAGATAATCCTGCACTCTGGCCAGAGTCTGATATAACGCTTCTTGACCTTCTGAGTCTAGTGGTTCAAGAATATTTTCTAACAATAAGCGATTAAATCGATCATGCATCCGATAGGCCAGCTTACCTTTTTTCGACAGTTTGAGCTCTACGACACGTCTATCTTCTTCTCTTCTCTGGCGGATAACATAATTCTTCTTCACCAGACGATCGATCTGCACGGATAAAGTACCCGTTGTAACGTTTAACTGTGCAGCGGTCTCGCCCATGGTCTTCGTATCATATAGGCCAATATTTTTAAGTGTGTGCATTTCGGATCGCGATAAATTCGTAAATTCACCCACCCGCAGCGCTTCTTCCTCTGTTCTGCCAATTAAATCCATGACCTCAGTTAGCAAAGCAAAAAACCGATCTTCAAAATCTGTCATCCTATCGTTATCCTTATTTCTCTTTATATTATCTCTATTATACTTAAAATCATACTATTCCAAAAGAAAAGGATGTTCCCTGACGAAACATCCTTTCCAAAATTAATTAGCAAACATTGTTTACACTAAACGTGCTGTTTCTATAGCAATCACCAATTCTTCGTTGGTAGGTACTACTAAAACTTTTACCTTCGAGTCATCAGGACTTACAATTGCAAGTTGTCCGCGCACTTGATTCTTCTCTTCATCAATAGAAGCGCCTAGGAAATCTAAACCATTGATTACATCAGCACGAACATTCGCTGAATTCTCACCCACACCAGCGGTGAAAACAATAGCATCCAATCCACCCATAGCTGTAGCATAGCTACCAATATATTTTCGCACTTGATACGAGAACATATCGAGGGCTAATTCCGCTCTCTTGTTACCTTCTTCTACCGCGTTATCTAAATCCCGAAAATCAGAACTTACTCCCGATACACCATAAACACCTGATTCTTTATTGAAAATACGATCTATTGCATGGATATCCAAGTCTTGATCTACATCCATAAGATATTTAATTATCGCAGGGTCCACATCTCCGGTTCGAGTTCCCATAGGAACACCTGCTAGAGGGGTCATTCCCATAGAGGTATCCACACTTTTCCCACCATCAACCGCAGTAATCGATGAGCCATTGCCCAAATGACACGTAACAATTTTCAAATCTTCTACATTTTTGCCTAGTGCTTTTGCTGCTTCACGACTCACATAATCATGGGAGGTTCCATGGAAACCATAGCGACGCACCGCGTTTTCTTTATAGTATTTATAGGGAAGCGCATACATAAAGGCTTTCTCTGGCATAGTCTGATGAAAAGCCGTATCAAATACTGCAACCATTTTCGTCTCAGGCATAACTTCTTCACACGCTTCAATACCCATGAGATTGGCAGGATTATGAAGAGGAGCCAAAGGAATACAATCACGAATAGCGTCCTTTACTTCAGCATCAATTACGGCTGAGGATGAGAACTTCTCGCCACCATGCACAACACGATGTCCTACGGCATCAATAGCCGACATATCCTCTACTACTCCGTCCTTTTCACTGGTCAAAATTTCCAGTACCGCTGCGATCGCTTCTTTATGGGTAGGCATAGGGATTTCTTTACGTACTTTATCACCAGCTCCTGTATAAGTCATCGAACCATCAATACCTATACGCTCACACAAACCTTTTGCCAAAACATTGGCCGTATCGGATTCCATGAACTGAAATTTCAAAGAAGAACTTCCTGCATTAATTACTAAAACTTTCATCTATTCTCTCCTCGTCTCTTAATCTTCAATTTGTTGTGCTTGTACTGCAGTTATGGCTACTACACCAACAATATCTTGAGCCGAACAGCCACGGGATAAGTCATTGACTGGACGTGCTATCCCTTGTGTCAATGGACCATAAGCTTCTGCCTTCGCAAGGCGTTGCACCAATTTGTAACCGATATTTCCTGCATTAAGATCCGGGAATACAAGTACGTTTGCATTTCCAGCTACAGGGCTGCCTGGTGCCTTGGATTCAGCAATTTCTGGTACAATCGCGGCGTCTAATTGAAGCTCACCATCAATTAATAAATCCGGTGCTTTCTCCTGAGCAAGTTTCGTCGCCTCAATCACCTTCTGCGTTAACTCGGAATTTGCAGAACCTTTTGTAGAGTAGGACAACATAGCCACTTTGGCCTTGGCTCCCGCTAGAGCCTCTAGAGATTTTGCTGAAGAGAGCGTAATTTCCGATAACTGATCCGCATCAGGATTCTCATTTAATCCACAGTCTGCAAAAACAAATACACCGTTCTCACCGAAACTCTCATCAGGAACTACCATTAAGAAGAAAGCCGATACCAACTTCGTACCAGGTGCTGTCTTAATAATTTGTAGTGCGGGGCGAAGCGTTTCTGCTGTCGAATGAATGGCACCTGACACGAGTCCGTGCGCGTCCCCTGCCTTAATCATCATGTTTCCAAAAAACACAGGGTCTTGCATGATTTCTTTTGCCTTCTCAGGTGTCATCCCCTTATGTTTACGCAATTCCACGAATTGTTCTTCATAAGCAGCAGTTTTCTCCGAAGTCGCAGGATCAACAATTTCAATCCCATCAAGGCCAATACCAAATTCTTCCGCTTTTGCCTCAATTTCTTCTCGACTACCTGTTAGGATAATGTCTGCTACTTGCTCATCCGTCAATTGTCTAGCCGCTTCCAAAACTCTACGATCGGTGCCCTCTGGGAGCACTACACGTTTACGATCTGCCTTGGCCTTAGCCATTACATCTTGAATAAAACCCATATAATCTACCTTCTTTCCAATATTCAATCTCACAAATGTTTCGCTATCCAATAGGATAAGGAACTTTGTGCATACAACTATATATATTCTACCCTATTTGCCCTGGGACGGCACATGAAAATGCTTTTTCGACTATACTTATAAAACAATAAATAGAAAGCTAGGTCAAATATGAGAACCGTTGCCATTATTGCAGAATATAACCCTTTTCATTTAGGGCACGCTTATCAATATGAATTAATTCGAGAACGTTTCGGAGCTAATACCAAATGTATTATAATTATGAGCCCTGGCTTCGTCCAAAGAGGGGAACCTGCAATTCTCCATGAGCTCCCCAGGGCCCAGATGGCGCTTGCTGCGGGAGCTTCCCTAGTCCTATCTATGCCCTTTGTTTTCGCTACTTCATCTGCTCGATATTTCGCTACTGCTGGAGTTCAAATACTCTCGAGAATTGGTATCTGTACGGATCTTGCCTGTGGCGCAGAGGATGTAGAGTTAGAAGAACTCTTTGATTTTTTGGCCGAAGTATTAAGCGAGGAAAGTGAAGAATATAAACTGAAGCTACAAGCAGGCATGCGGGCAGGCTATAATCTCGGAGAAGCCAGACAAGAAAGTCTTAAATCCATATATCCTGAGCGTTCAGAAGCTATAGAAAAACTGCTACAAAAGTCTAATAATATTCTTGCTCTTGAATATCTCATTGCAATTAAAAAAGAAAACATTATACGAGAAAATAAAGGGTTAAGACCACTGAAACTTCACCTCTTACCACGAATAGGTCAAGAAAATACCTATAAACTCCACTCTGGCACCAGTGTTTCAGCAAGTGCAATACGTCATACTCTACGAAATGAGAAAGATTCATTGAAATTGATCCAAGCACTAGAAGGCGTTATCCCTGCTGGGGCTTTGGCCAAATTATTGGGACAGACTCTAATAAGACAAGATAGTCTAAGAGCTACTCTTCCCTATATATTACGAGGGCGTAAAGATGAAGAACAAACGCAGTATAGAGATATGGACAGAGAGCTTGCGGCTAGAATTCGTAAAACAGCATCTGGAAATCTCCAGGACGCATCAAGCAAAAATTATCCCATTTCCCGTGTGAATCGAGCAATCCTGGCGTGGATTCTAGGCCTCTTACAAGAGGATTGGAACTTGGCGGCAGAAGAAGGTCCGCAATTTACAAGAGTGCTAGCATTTGATCGTGACGGTCGCTATTTATTGAAACTTATGCGTAAACATGCTCATATTCGCCTGATAAATAAAGATTCTGATTTCCATGAGAATAAAGGAACTGGTCAAACAGGCCCATGGCAAGAAAAATATGAACGCTTAGCCATGGAATACTTCCGTAAGCTCATGGAAGAAAATGGATTTTGACACCGATAATTGGATAGCGTAAAATTGCCGGATAAAAGGTCAATACACTTGACACAAGGAGGAAATACATGGAAGAACTTAATACTCAGCCTAATGTTTTGGATACCTTAGAGGCTAGAGGTTATATTGCCCAGAGTACTGATTTAGAAGCCGTTAGGAAAATGCTTGAGAAACCTGGAGTGAAATTCTATATTGGCTTCGATCCTACAGCAGACAGCTTACATGTTGGCCATTTTATCCAGATGATGATACTCGCTCATATGCAAAGAGCCGGCCATTACCCTATAGCCTTATTAGGCGGAGGTACCGGAATGATAGGAGATCCTTCTGGTCGCTCGGATCTACGCCAAGTTATGAACCTAGAAACTGTGCAACATAACGTGTCCAAGTTTCGTAAACAAATGGAGATTCTTGTAGATTTCTCTGAAGGCAAAGGACAAGTTGTTGACAATGCCAGCTGGCTTTTAGATTTAAACTATATCGAGTTTCTCCGGGACATAGGGACTCACTTCTCTGTAAATCGCATGCTTACAGCCGAGGCCTATAAAACCCGAATGGAACAAGGTCTAACCTTCATCGAGTTTAACTATATGCTTCTCCAAGCCTATGATTTCTATCGTCTATATGAAGATTACGGTTGTAAGTTACAGTTAGGTGGCAATGACCAATGGTCCAACATCATAGCAGGTGTTGACCTCATACGCCGCAAAACGGGGAACTTCGATGCTGAAGGGCTAACCACAAACCTTCTTCTGAACTCTGAAGGCGTTAAGATGGGTAAAACAGCCAATGGCGCTGTCTGGCTAGACGAGGAAAAGATGCCCGTCTACGATTTCTACCAATATTGGAGAAATGTCGACGATGCGGATGTCATCACCTGCTTAAAACTCCTTACCTTCCTCGATCTAAGCGAAATTGCTGAATATGAAAAATTAGAAGGTTCCGAAATAAATGTTGCCAAACAACGGCTAGCTTTTGAAGTCAGCAAGATAGTTCATGGTGAAGAGAAGGCCAAAGCAGCCGAAACTCAAGCTTACGAAATCTTCGTACAAGGTGGCCGCTCCGATGATATGGAATCAACCGAAATACAATCCACCGACCTGGCCTCTGGCTTAGGACTCTTAAATCTACTTGTTGAAATTGGTTTTGCTACCAGTAACGGAGAAGGTAGACGCCTCGTTCAACAAGGTGGAATCAGCATAAATAATAAAACTATTAACGACTTTCATTATGTAGTCACTGAATCGGATTTTGAAGATGGTGAAGCTATCGTCCGTAGGGGTAAGAAAAAACACCACCGTTTAGTATTAGCATAAACTTGATTTATTTCGTAAAATACGTGTAAAAGCCAGTAGAACATCTACTGGCTTTTTTCTGTTAATTCAACTAATTTTATAAAGATAGAAGAAAACTCCTCTTTATTGGAGGAGTTCATTCATTAATTTCTACTTATTTGTGTTCAAAGCCTTGGTTAACTGAGACTTATGACGCGCAGCCTTCTGCTTAGAAATAATACCTTTACCAGAAGCTTGATCAAGAAGTTTTGTCACATTTCTGACCTGCTCTTGTGCATCATCGCCTTGTTCTTCGACAGCAATGCGGGCATTCTTAAGATATGTACGCAATTTGCTCTTCTGATGTTTATTCTTCTCAGCTTTCTTGGCCTCGACTTTGACCCGCTTAATGGATGATTTAATATTTGGCATTCCCATTCACCTCCTGTCGCTTACTGTTTTCTTAAAACGCTAAGGTATTGTATCACAGATTGTAAGGAAAATACAAGATAATTTTCATTTTAAAAGATAGTGGAAATTTCAGAAAAATCAGTAGTTTAGGCCACCTTATTTTCCATCATCTGACAATGCACGCTTGCATAATCTTAAATTTCATTATGACTTCCAGTGGCGCCCTGGAACTAGAACCCACAGAGGATGTAAATAGGATTCGAGTTCTAGTAGCCTCCTTCCACCAGAGGAAAACTCGACATGTAATTTGAGTTTAAATAAAAACCGCCAAATACTTGTTTAGTATTTAGCGGTTCACATTCTAACAATCAGATCCTGTATCTTTAATACCAATCATAGTTATAGCTGTAAGAATTCGTATTAATCAGAATCTGTGTGTAATAATGAGAGCCTCTATCGTAATGAACACCAATAGCTATGTGTGTGAAATTAGGATTCATAATAGCTCTTCTGTGGGCATAAGAGTTCATCCACCAATTCATTGCTCTCTCAGCGGAATAAGAACCCCATGAATAGACGAAATTCTCTTGTGTATAATACGCTGGTAAGCCTTGATCTCTTAATACATGTCTATAGAATGTACCGTCCGGTCTATAATGACTTTTTGTGATTACAATTTCTTCAGCACGAATCTGTGCCGCTCTTGAATAAGCAGAGTACAACTGTAGTGGTTTCAAACCTGCAGCAGTTCTGTGTCTATTGACGATATCTAGAATTTCTTGTTGTTGCCAAAGTGGAGCGACTCTACCTGTATCTGGTGGATTCGTTGGCTCTGGTATTTCTTCCTCGATCGTTGTTGTAGCCTCTGTTGTAGGTTCCGTTGTGGGTACAGTAGTAACTGTAGTTGTAGGTTCAGTAGTTGTAATCTCCACAGTGGTTACGGTAGGAACTTCTGTTTCCGAAGTTTCAGTCGTAGTCGTTGGCCTTATAGTAGAAGTAGCTTCTGTTGTACTAGTCGCTTCCGTGGTAGCCTTTGTTGTCGTAGTCTCTTCAACTGTAGTTACTTCTGTTGTAGGCCTTAGTGTCGTGGTTGTTGTAGGCACTTCTGTCGTAGTTGCCGTAGGTTCTTCTGTTGTAGTTGTGGTGGTAACTTCTTCCGTAGTCGTAGTAAGCTCCTCAGTTGTCGTAGTCTCCTCAACTGTAGTCGCTTCCGTAGTAGTAGTTGCCTCTGTTGTCGTAGTTTCTTC
>CAYMOG010000015.1:0-27323 GCA_964392065.1 uncultured Oscillospiraceae bacterium | reverse complement strand
GCGGTTGAGTAATATGATATTCTTTATTTTTTGGCACGAATTTTCGTTTGCGCGAGTGACGCCCACTAAATCGCAAATTCCTGCCACTAAGTAAGATCTTATACTCCCTCAAGATAAATAGAAAACTTCATTTTATAGATATTGATAGAGATAACGCCAAATAATAAGCAGTGCCCACTTGAAGATGAGCACTGCTTTAAAATAAAATGACTTGGTAATTTTTCCTGACCCGCGAAACCTATAGCCCTAGCACTTCAATTCTCCATGCTTTGGCCTAAATTTCTAGAAATGTTCGCCTATTCCCTTATTACCTAATACCTGAATGTTGCTGCAATATTTGCACCGACATCTTGCATATGGGATGGCACAACTACAACATCTGCACCACTATTGATGGCATCTCTAACCATACGGTCAATTTCGATAACTTGTTCTTCTCTGTAAGAATCCCGGATGAATAGGGTTTCAACGCGGGCCTGTTCTATGGCGCCCTTAATTTCTTCTCTATGAGTACTTGCGCGTCCGCTGTTGATTCCAGCTCTGACCGAGTCAAGCTGAGCACTGATGCTGGTATTCTCTAGGTTACTGAAGATTTCTTGCACTCTCTTCAGTAGCTCCTCCTCATCGAAATCTCGGACGGGTTTCCCTAGATCTTCTTCAATGTAAAAAGGTTCATCCACTTCTCTCATCCATTGACTAACGTTTTCTTTTGTACCGCCTACGATGACCTTGAAGTTATAGCGGTCGAAGAACTCTCCTAGAGTATCGTCTAAGTAACGGAAATATTTCTCTTTATCCTTCTCTTCCATCTCGGGTTTCGCTCTATGTCCATGGTAACCACTCTCGTTTCCAGAACCTGTATAGGAACCGAAGTTGACGTTGGCGTTGGCATCCAAATCATCGTATAGCTCTTGGAAACTTAAGGCGACTTTGCCTTCTATGGGTAATACTTCTGAGCCATTCCCGAAGTAAAGTTGGTAACGATCACGGCTAGGTTCTAGAATAAAATGTTGTTCGAGTGCTTGTTCTGCTGTAAATAATGGTAAGAGATGCAAGGTGTCTTTGACGTAAGCTTTTGCTGGGACATCCTTCGTTAGATTATAGGTTATGAGCGCATCGCCTCGAATAAATACTGCTAAGCCTTCGGTACGGTGATTCCAGAAATCTGTATCCTCTTGAATTTCTTGCAATTTCTCTAGAACGGCACGACCTTCTTTAACTTGATCAAGTTCTTCATAGCGTTTCTCAACTTCTTTCATTAAGTTCTTAAATTGGATTGGACCTAGCTCTACATCTTGACCTCTTCGGGTCGTAGGCTGATAGAGAGTGATTGCTAGTCCTTCTCCTTTATTTAACTCAAGTATTTGTGAATATGCTTTTTTCATAAGCGCTTCCTCCTGAAGTTTTATTGTACAAATAGCTTAACCCATGAGAGCAAATAATGCACTTTACTTGATAAATTTTATAACTTTGTTCATGATTTTGCCAAAGAATCCACAAACATCCTCGTTCTAATTACTTACTAACGCTTCCTATGACCAAAGCTCACGCCCCGGGAACACTCTTCCTATAAATTCTCTTTATCCCCATCACAAATTCAAGTATGATAGCAGAAGAAAGGTCAATCTATGGAATATCACCCGAAATTAAACAAATTTCAAGCCGTACTCCTATTGTTGATACCTGGCATGAGGATACTCAAGACCGGTCTCGGTATAAGTTTATGTGTCGTTCTATTCTTATTTTTCGACTTTGGAGACCCTGTTACAGCGGCCGTTGCTGTGGTTATCTGTACCCAAGCGAATATTCGCTCGACTTTTAAAGTGAGTATTGATCGGGCCAAAGGAACTATGATTGCTGGCGTGTACGGATTTTTAGTTCATCAGTTATTGATTGTTCTACTAGGTCTTAGCTCTACGAGCCTTCTCTATATATTTCTTGTAATTTTCTTATTAATGCCTATGATGCATTTCATGGTATTTTTGCGCAGTAAGAACGGTGTCGCCATCGCCTCTGTTGTTTACTTGATTATTTGCTTTAGTTCCGGACTTAATGATCCTTTCTGGTATGCAGCAAATCGAATCTTCGACACACTGGTGGGGATTGTAGCTGCTCTTCTCATTAACTGGATTCCTATACTTAATCAATGGGGGAAACGTCTTCGTATCCTCCAACGCTATAGTTATCAGTTGATTTTCCATAAAGATAATGAACGTTATCTGTGAATTGTAGTTTTTTGTCGGAATTTCTAACTACTTATCTTCACAGAAAAGCCTTATAATATACGAAATTTGCAACTGATAAGTACGACAGAAGGAGGGCGATGAAATGCCTAGAGAAAGGGGAATTGGAACGAAATGTATTCAGAATGGTTGGCAAGCGAAGAATGGAGAGCCTTTGGTCTTGCCTATTGTTCAGAGTACCACGTTTAAATATGAATCCAGTCAGCAGATGGCGGATTTATTTGATTTGAAGGATACTGGATATTTCTATACTCGCCTACAGAATCCTACGAACGACGCTGTTGCTAGTAAAATAGCAGCTCTAGAAGGTGGCGTAGGTGCTGTATTAACCTCCTCGGGACAAGCGGCAACGTTTTACGCAATCATGAATCTCTGTGAGGCAGGAGATCACATCATTAGTTCTTCTAGTATATACGGAGGCACATACAATTTATTAGCCCATACAATTAAGAAAATGGGAGTGGATTGTACTTTTGTTCCAGCGGATGTAACCGAGGATGCCTTGGCGGCTGCCTTTACTGACCGGACACGGTTGGTTTTCGGTGAGACACTTGCCAATCCTGCTCTGACTGTACTTGATTTAGAAATGTTCTCCCGAGTAGCGCACCAACATAATGTGCCATTCATTGTAGATAACACTTTCCCTACACCTATTTTCTGTCGTCCTATTGAGTGGGGAGCCGATATTGTCATCCATTCCACAACCAAATATATGGATGGTCATGCAACCTCCGTTGGGGGTGTGGTAGTCGATAGTGGTAATTTCGATTGGACTGCACACAAGGATAAGTATCCGAGCTTGGCAACTCCAGAAGAAACCTATCATGGCACGATTTTCACAGAAACCTTTGGCCAAGCGGCTTATCTAGGCCGTATGATTACGGTATTAATGAGAGATTTAGGCTCAATTCCATCACCTCATAATGCGTTCTTGCTAAATATTGGCCTCGAAACCTTACATTTGCGTATGCCAAGACATTTTGAGAATGCTTTGGCCGTGGCAAAAATGCTAGAAAATCACCCTAATGTTACTTGGGTTAAGTTTCCACAACTTGATTCGGATGATCAAAATGCATTAGCCAAGAAGTATCTTCCCATTGGTTCTTCGGGCGTCATTATCTTTGGCGTAAGAGGAGGAAGAGAATCTGCCACACAGTTTATGGACTCGCTTAAATTAGCTTCTGTTGTTACCCATGTGGCCGATTCTAGGACAGGAGTGCTTCACCCTGCCTCTACTACCCACAGACAAATGTCTGATGAGGAGCTAGAGCTTGCGGGTGTAAAGCCTGATATGATCCGTCTTTCTGTTGGTACAGAGGATGTAGACGACATTATTGAGGATATTCAACAAGCCTTAGACGTGCTATGATACAGAGTATCAATTTATTAGGAGAAACACATTGGACTCGTCACATATTGTGCAAATAATTATATTTATCGTTTGCATCATACTTTCAGCATTTTTCTCATCTTCTGAGACTGCACTTATGTCTGTGAATAAAATTCGCTTACAAAACAAGCAAGAAGAGGGAAACCGAACCGCAGGTGTTGTGTTGGACTTATTAAACGATACCAGTAAATTATTAGGTTCAATTCTTGTAGGGAATAACTTGGTCAATATTGGTGCATCTTCCCTTGCAACGTCTCTAAGCATAGAGTTTTTCGGCAGTACCGGTGTTGGTATCGCTACGGGTATTGTAACGTTTTTAGTCCTGGTCTTCGGGGAAATTACTCCTAAGTCACTGGCCGCCCAAAGAGCGGAGAGTATTACTTTGTTTGTAGCCAAACCTATTAAGTTCATCGTTATCCTGTTACATCCCATTACCACAGTTTTACTGAAAATCACCAATGGATTAATACATATATTCGGAGGATCAGGCGAAGAAAGAAGTCCTTTTGTAACCCCCGAAGAGTTAATAGCTCTAGTCAATGTCGGACACGAAGAAGGTGTGTTGGAAGAGGGAGAAAAAGTCTTATTGGAGAATGTTTTTGACTTTAAATCTTCACAAGTTAAAAATGTTATGACGCCTCGTACGGATGTAGTCGCCATAGATGTGGAAATTGCCTACGAAGATTTATTGTCTGTATTTAGAGATGAACAATACTCTAGGATTCCTGTATATGAAGGTACAATCGATAAGATTATTGGTATTCTCCATGTCCGAGATTTTATAGATATCAAACTAGCTGGCGCCTTCTTCGATGTCCGTAAACATATGCGAGAAGTTTATTGGACCTATGAATATCAGAATACCACTATGCTCTTACAAGAAATGCGTAAAGCTCAACTGTACCTCGCTGTTGTCTTAGACGAGTACGGTGGTACTGCGGGTATTATTACACTTGAAGACATTGTAGAAGAAATTATCGGCGAAATCGAAGACGAATATGATGTGGCCTATGAAGATATTACACCTACAGGTGTAGGCACATATAACATTGAAGGTAGTGCCAAGATGGATGACATCAATGATGTCCTCGGCACAACACTACCGACTGAAGAAGATTACGATACGATCTCCGGATTCATTTTCAGCATTCTAGGTCACATTCCGGAAGAAGGTGAAGAGCTTGTATACGAAAATACCAGATTTACCATTGAGCAAATGGACAAGAATCGTATAGAGAAAATTACCGTTGACCACCCTATAGCGCAAGATACGGAAGTCGAAATGGAAGAATCATGAAGGAAAATATAAGTTCTGTAGAAGCGTTCATCGCACAAACCCTTACTGGCGAAATCTCATGGAACATACTAATTATCGATGGACCTGCTGCCAGTGGAAAATCTACATTGGGTGCATATATCGCAAATCGCTGTCAGGCGACACTTATACATATGGATGATTTCTATTTACCTGGTCCCAAACGTACGCCTGAACGCTTAGCGGAAATCGGAGGTAATGTAGATTACGAGCGCTTCTATTTAGAAGTTATTCTCCCTATTCAAGCTGAAGCCTTCCCCTTTTCCTATCGCAAATTCGATTGCCATGAAATGAATTTCACAGAAAACTTTACTATAAACCGCTTGCCCGTTGTTATTGAAGGCTCCTATAGCGCCCACCCCTATTTCCAAAACTGGCAAGATATATTTATCTTCCTAACTCTAGACCAAGAGATACAAATGAAACGTATTATATCTAGGGAAGGACAAGAAAAAGCAGAAGTATTTCGTAACCGCTGGATTCCTCGTGAGAATCACTATTTTAAACATTTTGCCATTGCTGAACGTGCAGACTATACGATGTCTATCTGAATTACTAGGAGGTAATTAAAATGCGAGTTTCTTATGAAGAAATGAAATCAACCATTTATCAAGCATTTCTAAAGGCTGGACTCACAGATGAGCAAGCTGAAATTTGCGCTACAACCCATACAAACAGTAGTTTGGATGGTGTGTATAGTCATGGGCTAAATCGAGTTCCGCGTTTCATATCTTTTATCGAACAAGGATTGATAGATCCGCAAGCTAAGATGGAAATTACGAGAGCCAAAGGCGCGGTAGAAAATTATGATGGTAATTTGGGCATAGGTGTTATCCATGCCCATGAAGCCATGGCCCGAGCCGTTCAATTGGCAAAACAACATGGAATAGGGCTCGTCAGTTTACGTAACACTACCCATTGGATGCGTGGTGGAACCTATGCTTTACAAGCGGCTTCTGAGGGGATGATTGGTATGTGTTGGATTAATACGGAGAGTGTTATGCCCGCTTGGGGCGCTAAGTCACCGTCTATAGGTAATAACCCCTTTTGCCTAGGTATCCCTCGTGATGCTGGTCCTGTCATCATTGACATGGCCATGAGCCAATACAGTTACGGGAAATTAGATGTATATCGACTAGCAGGTGAGTCGCTTCCTTTTGCAGGAGGTTATGATGCAGCGGGTAACTTAACCCATGATCCCCAAGAGATACTTCGTACCCAGCGTCTCCTGCCAACAGGTATGTGGAAAGGCTCTGGGCTTTCTTTGGCTCTAGATATGGCCGCAGCAGCTATGGCGGCAGGTAACTCGGGAAGCAATATGGATCAAGAAAACTTCTGGAACTGTACGGCCTGTTGTCAGATTTTCATTGCCATGGATCCCTATTTATTTGCTGATAAGGCTGAAGTCCAGGCCATGTGGGATGAACGCATTCAATACCTCCATGATGCGACCCCTATTCAAGAAGGCGGAAGTGTTCGTTATCCAGGGGAAGGCAGTCAGGCTACAAGAGCTAAACAAATTCGTGAAGGTATACTTGTTGACGATGGTGTATGGGCTGAGGTTCAGGCACTCAGTCAAGCATGAGTGCTTAAACGCCAGAGGATATGGAAGGATTTGTCCTCTGTCTCTCTAGAAAACGCTACACAGTCTCCCTTGCCAAACTTGATTTCTTGCTCC
Source organism: uncultured Oscillospiraceae bacterium (assembly GCA_964392065.1). Lineage (GTDB taxonomy): Bacteria > Bacillota > Clostridia > Saccharofermentanales > Fastidiosipilaceae > JASBZA01. Next base: position 20,697 of record CAYMOG010000015.1, on the reverse strand, counting down.
GATAAGGAAAATGCCCACTCGCTTAGACTCGGTTGATGCCCTACTAGAATAAGCTTCTCGTCAGAATGTAACGAGTCTAGAAAATTAGAAAAGGCTTCAGTATCTTGCGCATAAATAAAATCTTCCACTTCCATGGATAAGTCATAAGCTTGGGCAAAATATTCTGCCGTTTGTATCGTTCTGTACGCTGGGCTAACAAGTAAGCGATAATCTTGAGGATGTGTCATATAACCGTCCACTTGAACCATAACAATTTGCATCGCATTTCGACCCTGTTCACTTAAGTTACGATGTAGATCACGTTGCCAGAAACTCTTGTCTTCTGCGTGGGCATGACGTACGAGAATAATTTCCATCTTCAATTCTCCTTTTGTTTCATCGTATCACAACACCATAGGTTCAGCTTAAATATGTTCTAATTTCGCTATAGGTAGGTTCTTGTAGGTGGTACAAGCTTCTGTGGCGGAGAGTGTTTGGGACATTTTTCATGCGGAAGCGGTCTTCGGCTGAAAACACAGTGACTTACGTCCTGTCACTTGATAGCGCTGAACTTAACTCTGAGACGAAGCATGTCTCTATATAAGGAATTTGCCCAAGGAGAGCGCTGTCCAATGATTATAAATAATATGCTTTCTTCATGCTTATAGTGTAGTTTCTGGGGATGCGTAAATAGTGGGAAAAAACCTATAATTTTCTACAATTATTTCATGTTTTTAAAAACGAAAAAACTCCACCAGCCGAGTGGCTGATGGAGATTTTTAGCGAAGGTTTCTGAAAATTATTTTACAAAATAAATTTCATCATCCAAGATGAGTTTCGCTAAAATCGTGTTAATGTTGCCATAGTAATAGTAGGAGCTTTGCACGGTATTCATCTCTGTATCGGCAAGGCTTAAGCTGGTGTCATAGACACGTAGAGGGGCAGCTTTTTCTACGACAGACATGTAACCACAAACATCATTACCGATCTTCATTAGTTCACGTACAATTTCTTGGGTTCTAGCTTCGTCGGTACTTGTAAAGATTTCGTCTAACATTTGTGAGATGTTCACTTCTTCTCCAGTACTTGGCAGTGTTAGAATTCTTGGTGCTCCGCCTTCTAATACTCCGAAACCTGCACGTACATTGGCAACAAATAAATCACGGAAGCTATCGTAAGGATGAGCATACGTAGGTGCGCCGCCAACAAAGGTACAAGCAATCATCTTCTCAGCATCATTTTTTGTCCACTCATTCCAAACACCAAATTCCATAGGTTTGAAATCAATATTCCAACCTTGTTCGGATAGCATGGTACTCATAGCCTCGCCCGTAAGCATAAAGGTTGGCCAAGAGTTTATCGTAGCGATAGATATTTCAACCCATTCACCCTTATCATCTAGCCACTTGCCACCTTCAAATGTCCAACCTATAGACTCTAAGAGTTCTGCTGCTGCATCAGGGTTGTATGAATAATCGACTAATTCAGATAGGAACGCATCGTCAACGAAAGTATCTTGCAAACTAGGTAATAGACCGGTATTGTAGCGATCGCCACGGAAACTACCAGGTTCGGAGATTCCTACGAGGGCTTCTTTGTCCACCATCATACTTATAGCTTTTCTGACTTCCGGCTTATCCAATGGATAGATATTGGTGTTGTAGGTATAACCTATTTGAGAGAGTTCAGGTATGAATATTTTACGCATGGTTTCCGCATAACGCTCATCGATTTGTTTCGACATATCAATTGCTAATCCACCATTTTCAATGGTGTACTCTTCTGCTAATAATGCCGTGGAGAATGCTTGTCCATCACCAGGTCTTAAGCCGCGAATATGCTTGATTAAAGGTTCTTTTCTGTAATGTTCATTTACTTCAAATAGAATTTCTGAAGTATTATAATTGTTTATCACATATGGTCCAGAACCTACAACTTCGGCAGGATCAGGAGCATATTGAAGAATTTCTTCTCGAATACTTGCAATCTTTTCACTCGATTCCGTTGTAAACTTATATGTTTTTAAGTTTTCATCGAATTCTCTTCCCGTCTCTACCAATTCTTTGAACTGTTCAGCAAATTCTCCGTAGATAGCAGTTGGAGCCATGACGGGATTTTGGAACGTCAAATTCAATAATAAGTCACTTTCGACCGAATAGGTTAAAGCTATGGAATGCTCATCGATTTTCTCTAATTTTTCTAAGTAATTCCAAATTGAGGATGTGGTTACTTGCATATAATAATTTGTAATAACATCATCGATCGTTAAATCGGATCCATCACTCCATTTCAATCCGTCTTTTAGAACCATCGTCGTAGTGATCGTATCAATATCAAATTCGTAACTTTCTAACATACTCAGTTTAAAATCACGTTCAGGATAGGGTGAGAAGAATGCTAAATAATCAAATAAGAAAGGCTGAATAGACCAGTTTACACCAGCTACCGAATCGAAAGGATTCCCATTAAATGCCGGGGATGCATCAACGTCAATTAAAGTTGTTAAAGTCTTCTCTGTGTCTACGTCACCTTCTATTTTCATAGTCAATTCATTGTCTACACCACTTAGATTTGCATCACTTGTTGTCGTTTGACTTTCGGCTTGGCTCTCCGTCTGGTCAATATCTTCTGAACTTTGTGTATTAGTTCCATCGGTGGTGGTCGTAGTAGAATCTGTATTACAGGCTACTAAGCTACCCATCACGAGTGAACTGGCCAGTATTGAAATAAAGACTTTTTTCATTTTCAACATGTTGTTCTCCTTTATTAGAATGTTGCAATAATTTGTTTCTTCTGAAGTTCATCGACTGCAAAAGCTTCGGCATAAGGTTTGCGCGCTAAATAACCATTACATTTCATTAAATGCTCATAGTACTCTGCATATTTAAAGCTAGGACTATTAATAGCAAACCAATGTAATTGAATCGCCTCTTTCCAAAGAGCAAACCCTTCTTCTGTAACTTCTACATAGGTATAAGGCTCAAAGCCTATAGGATCTTCCCAGTTTTGTGCATAATAGGGTCCCGCAGCATAGTGTGCTTTCTCTTCTCGGTCTATAGAGGGTAAGCCTGCAAAAAATTGTGCATCCTTAACGATTTTATAGGTTAATTCATGATCCTTATGCATACTGTTTTTCCAATGAGTTAGAAGCACCTTGGGTTTATATTTGCGAATGAGGTCGCAAACTTCCCAGCGGACATCGTCTGTATCCGGTAATTCTCCATCTACATAATCTAAAACAACGGCTTCTCCATTGAGTTTATCTGCAAACCCATGCGCTTCTTCAACTTTTTGCTTACGATAGTCTTCGACACTTAGGTGTGCTGGATTCCCTCTTTCACCACCAGTAAGTGCTACCGTAACAATTTTCCAACCCTTGAGGGATAACGTTGCCAACACACCTCCACTCGTTAACTCTGCATCACCTACATGGCCTCCTATTGCCATAATGACATTTTGATTCATACATCTCCTTTCTACCTTTTGTTTTTAATTTCTTTCTTCATATCTGCCCAAGATTTCACAATACGAAAGCCTGCTGCTTCATAAATATTTCTGGCTGGATTAGTCTCACCTGTAAACAACGTCATGTATCGTGCCCCGAGTTTTTGTAATTGATAACAAAGTTGACTAAATAAAACTTTTGCAACACCTCGACCTCGTAATGCACTATGAACACCTATACCCGCAAAATAACCACGACCGCTCTCTTGAACATCAAGAGGTCCCGTAAATCCATAAACTGTGTTGTTTAGTAAAGGAACGATAATAGGTCTGTTTTCTCCTTCTTCAGAAGTCTCAAAAGTAATATCTCTAGTCCATAACACACTATCTAAATCTTCTAGTAATGCATCCATTCCATCCATGGTTGTTTTGTCATATACCTCAAAGGTGATTCCTTCTTGGGCTAAACGTGTTGCAAGTGCATTTATAGTTTCAGGAACAGAATAGTTCTCCAAATCTAAGTAGTAACTATTCTGATAAGCAAAACTTCTAAATCCATTATTCTGGAAGAAATAGTATCCTGGACTCCCCATTTCTATACCAGGTGCATTGGGGTGATCATGCCCTAGTGTTCCCGGCACTTCCCAAGTTAAATTTACTGGATTAAAAAAAGACAATTCAATTCTAGGTAGGGATTCTACCTTAGAGTTAATGTAGTTCTCGTACTCTCGTAACAGTTTGCTACCTATTCCCTGTCTTCTAAACTCTTCAGGTACGAAAATAAAATTAATGTAATGCTTAGAATTTTGCACATCATAACTTGCTGATAAGAATCCTTGCGTTTTTTCGTCTAAGAAAACGGATTTCTTCAGCTGATCACTTTCGTGGACAAACAACGCATAAAACTGTTCGAGTGATGAACAACGATGTGGAAAGTCATTTGCCTGTTGTGCTTCTTGAAAACGTTCCCAATAAGCTATCAACTGCTCTGGGCTACTTATTTGTGTCTGCATTTTTTTCATCCTCCCGTTTCTGTATATATTCTTCTTTCTTATCTCCTTGAAGACTCTTATGTTTCAAGAAATTTTTCACAGGAAATCCCAATAAAAAGATAATCCCATTGACGGCCAAAGCGATTCCAAATAGTACCGCTGAAGGATTACTCGCACGAAGAGCAAGAAGCAAGCCTAACAGTGATACGACCATTAACCCTCCGCTCATTGCTTGTATAATGGATAAAAAAGCCATCACAATTTCTAATGTTAAGCCTCCTTCCTCTTCATGATTGGAGTTCTGGCGTGTCTGGATGTTCTGGGACTTCTGAAACTTCATCTCCACCTCCTACTGGCATTATTGGATTCGGATCGATCACTTCTTCTATACGTTCTAAATTTTCTGCAAAATGGCAAGCCACGTCACCTGAACCTACTTTTCTTAAATATGGAACTTCTCGCGTACATAGCTCCTGATAATAAGGGCATCTTGGAGTGAAATTACAACCAGGAGGAAGATCTAACATATCGGGCATATCTAAACTTCTTAATGGTAATTGTTTTTGAAATTCAGAACGTCTATCTGGGTTTGCTTCTGGAACCGCAGAGATTAAGGCTTGAAAATATGGGTGTTTCGGGTCGTCTATAGCCTCTTGAATCGTATTACGTTCAATTAATTTTCCAAGATACATAACAAGAATTTTCCCATGTTTAGCAATATAGCGTGCTGTGCTTAAATCATGGGTTATATAAATAAAGCTAATATTATGTTTTTTGTTCATTCTGGCCATCAAGTTCAGCAAGGAAATACGAAGTGAAACATCTACCATAGATACGGGCTCGTCCGCAACAATAAGTTTCGGTTCTACGGAGAGTGCTCTGGCTAGCAGTATGCGCTGTCTTTGGCCTCCCGATAATTGATGGGGATATTTTTCTAAGAAAATTTCTGGGGGATTCAAACCTACTTCATTAAAATATTCAAACAAAATAGCAGCCGCTTCATCTTGATTTTTAGCAATTTTATGGCGAATGAGCGGAAGCGATAAACTCTGGTAAATTGTTTTATTGGGATTTAATGCTGCATAGGAGTCTTGATGAACCATTTGCACACCAAGACGAAATGCTTCTTTCTCATTACCATGTAATTTACTTATGTCTTTACCATTGAAATAAAAGGTTCCCGTATTTAATTTATGAATACCTGCGATAAGCTTACCTAGCGTTGTTTTCCCACAACCACTCTCTCCTACTACCGCTAGAATCTCTCCTTGATCAATTTCTAAAGAAACCTGATCAACTGCCTTGACCACGCCCTTGCGTTTACCTTTTTTCGTAGGAAAATGTACACTCGCATTTTCTAATTTAATCAATTTCATGGTTTCTCACCTTCTCCCACTCCCAACAGAATGTATATTGCTCAGTATCCACCAGCCGCATCGTTTCCCAATCCAGTTTCTCAGGTTCACAGAGACCTAGCTTAGGGTAAGGACATCTAGGACCGAAACGACAACCAGGAGGTAACTCTAGTAAATTCGGTGGATAACCAGAAATCGCAGTACGTTTACTAATATCGTCATGTAACGAGGGAATGGCCTTCATTAAACCTTCTGTGTAACCATGAGTAGGATGTTGGAAAACCTGTTTGACGGGTCCATACTCTACCACTTGACCACTGTACATTACTCCTAAGCGATCCACTACCGACCCTATGATAGAAACATCATGGGTGAAAAACATCATCGTAATGCCCATTTCTTCTTGGATATTTCGCAAGATATCCAGAATATACCATTGTGTAATGACGTCCAAAGCCGTCGTAGGCTCATCTAACAATAATAAAGTAGGGTCCAAAATCAAACTCAAAGCTATAATCGTTCGTTGTTTCATGCCTCCAGAAAGCTGATGAGGATAAGCATCAAGAATACGTTCTTCTAAACGTACCTGCTTCATAAGCTTCGAAGCCTTTTGCATAATGTCTTTTTTCTTCATGCGAGGCTGGTGTGCTTCTACGGTTTCAATAAAATGTTCACCAATACGGAGTGAGGGATTCAGAGCATTTTGTGCCGCTTGAAAAACGGATGTTAAATTCGTCCAGCGATATTTCCGATATTCTCTCGGCCTTAGATTTGCTAAATTCACGGTTTTACCATCATCCATATGATAGAGCACTTCACCCTGAGCAATGACGCCTGGTTTCTGTAAGCTCTGTAAGATTCCAGAAGCCAAAGTTGATTTCCCACTTCCGCTCTCCCCGATAATCCCTACGATTTCTCCTCGATTTACAGTTAGCGTAACATTATCTACTGCCCGTAAATCTCCACGATTAGTTTTATAATCTATACTTAAGTTCTTAATTTCTAATATCGGATCCATCGCTTCCTCCTAATTTCTAAGTCTTGGATTCATAGCGGTTTCTAACCCTGTAGCAAACAAATAACTCCCGAGCTGAAATAAGATAAGCATTACGACAGGAGAGAGGAAATAGAGTAATGAGCCAGAACCTAGTAGTGCTCCTGTATTTGTGAGTGCAAGCTGTATCATCATGCCCCAGTGATTACCACTAAATGGAACAAGTCCTAAATACATTAAACCTACGGAAGCCATAATGGCATCTTTCATAATAGAAATAAAATTTACGGAGATATAAGACATAATATTCGGAATAATATCATTAATCATAATATCCACATTGGACAGCCCAAGTATGCGGCTAGCCTCGATAAAATCTTTATTTTTCAGTACTAGAACCTGGCTGCGAATGGCTTTGGCCAGACCTGCCCAACTCCATAAGCTAAGTACCAGACCAAACATAAAAGAGTTATCTATAGAGATTACCATCGACAAAATCATAGTGACTGGGAAACTCGGAATCGTAATAATGATATTTGTGATAAACATTAACACACTATCAACAACGCCACCTAGAAGGCCGGATAGAATCCCTATTATACTGGCAAACGTTATGGAAATCGCTGCAGCCCAAAACGCAACAAGAAGTACACTCCTACTCCCAATAATAAGTTGGCCAAAGGTATCTTTGCCTGCGAAATCTGTACCTAACCAATGTTCTGCTGAGGGTCCCTGTAATCTATTCAAATAATCGGACCGTGGGTTATCAACAAGTATCGGTCCCAAGATGGCCATTAGTAAAAACATAGTAAGGATAATTAATCCGACTAGAGACATTTTATTGGCAACAATCGCTTGGAAAAAACCTTTTACACCACTACTTGTAAACTGTTTATAATTGATATTTTTTACGACATCTTCATTTATTCTCTTCATCCTATTTTTTCTCCCTTAGCCTTGGGTTTAGCATTACATATAAGAACTCAGCAAATAAACTGGATAAAACAACCATAATGATGATGACAAGAAACATACCTTGCATAAGTGGATAATCACGATTGGCAATTGCTTTATTAAGATAGAAGCCAACACCAGGATATAAGAACATATTTTCAATAAGCGGTGAGCCTCCGAACATTAGCCCAAACGTTACGGCCAAAGAAGTCACCATCGGTAATATGGCATTCTTCGTAAGATAACTGCCTAAAATTCTCTTGTTCGATAAGCCTCTAACTCTTGCGTAAGAAACATAATCTTCACCAAGAATACTTAGAGAATTAGCCTTCATCCCAATAATCCAAGTAGCAACTGTAGTTAAGAAGTAGGCCAAAACAGGTAACGTTGCATGCCTTAGCACATTACTAATGAAGCCGATATTAAACCCAGCTTGGACCGTAGAACTATATGCTCCTCTAGCAGGCAATAGTCCCCAGGTAACTGAGAATAAAAATACTAACAAGTAAGCAACAACATAATTAGGGATTGCTCCGAAAATAGATTGATAACCGATCAGGATAGTATCAAGAATCTTATTTCTCTTCCAAGCTAAAATAATGCCCAATATAATACCAAAGGTAAAACTAAGTGCCAAGGAGATACTTACAACTAATAGAGTCCAAGGCAAAGCACTTAAAATAATCGAGCCTACATCTTTTTTATAAGACATCGAAAGGCCTAGATTCCCCCTTGCAAGTCCACCTAAATAGCTTACAAAACGCTCAGCTAAAGGTACATCAGGATCATAATTTAATTGTATCTTTGCTCTTTCATACGCCATGTCATACGTTAGATTTTCTGTCCTTGCCAATTCCGTTGCCATAATATCTACGGGATTTCCAGGCATATTCTGAATAACAATAAACATTACAACCATAGCGGTTAGTATTGTAAAAATAGAAATTAGTATTTTCTTCATATCCTTCTACTCCATTTCTACATAAGAATTTTTATTAAAATAACTTGCTGGTAAAATAATTTGTTATCTTGATCTGTTGTTGAACTTGAGTTCATATTATTCATGATTGCGTAACTTCCTTTATAACATTTGATATGAAATTATCTTTCTTCTTATAAGAGCTAACCAGAAACTTTATTCAATATACGCCTATCCTCCTTGCTTTACAATACATTGCCTAGATTTCGATAGTTTGAACAAAGTTTCTTTATGAACCATGCGCAAATTATCAGTAAAAATATGTTTTATTTAATGTAAATGTATGACTAACTTTATTTTATTAATCTAATTTGAAATTAGGATTAGAACTTAAGAAGAACGTTCCACCACCACTTGCCAAGCGCACAAATCTTTTAGATTTGTGCAGGAACAGAGCCCTGAGTAAGAACACACCACCGGCTATCAAGCACATACCCTTTAAGTGTTTTGTAAACAGGGTTATTTTCTATAGTTATACGCGGTTTCTTGTGCTACAATTCAGGTGAAAAACGTAAGAAAGCAAAGGAACTTTGACAATGTGCACAAAGAAGACCGTACTCTATGATGAACATATCAGGGCTGGTGGCAAGATGGTGGATTTTGCGGGATACCAGATGCCTATTCAGTACCCTAGCGGTACGATAAAAGAGCATAATGCGGTGCGAGAAGGAATGGGAATATTTGATGTTTCGCACATGGGTGAAATTTTGGTCGAGGGAGAGGGAGCTTCTAGGTTCTTGGATTATCTACTGACGAATGTAATGTCGACTTTGGCCGAAGGGAGGATTCGCTACGGTTTGATGTGCCGACCTGATGGCGGTACAATCGATGATCTTATTGTGTACCGTTTGGCGAAGGAGCGTTTCCTCTTGGTTGTGAATGCAGTGAATCGGGATAAGGATGTCCAGTGGATTCAGGAGCAAGCTGGTGATGATGTGAAGGTCACTGATGTATCTGATGAATATGCTTTGATTGCGCTACAGGGGCCTAAGTCTAAGGCTCTAATGGCAAATCTTGTGCATGCCGATCAGTTACCTAATAAATATTATAGCTTCGTTGAGGATGTGGAATTTCTTGGTAAGCGTGTTCTGTTGTCCAGGACGGGTTATACGGGTGAGTTCGGGTATGAAATTTATATGCGCCCGGAGGATGCTGGCGAAATCTGGCGGAAGTTATTAGAATCTGGAGAGCTTACACCTTGTGGATTAGGTGCTCGGGATACGCTGCGCTTAGAAGCTGGTATGTGCTTATATGGCCATGAATTGTCGGAAGCTATTAAACCTACGGAGGCGGATATCGACTTCGCTTTGAAACTTGAACGTGAGCCATTTATCGGGCAAGATGCTCTGCTTGTCGAGCCTGAATATACAAGGATTGGTTTAGAAGCAGTTGGCCGTGGTATTATGCGAGAAGGTTATCGTCTATTTACTGGTGATAAGGAAATTGGCGTGATTACCTCGGGTACCAGTTCTCCTTATACTAAGAAGAGTATTGCGATGGCTAGAGTTAAGAAGAATGAAGATTTTGAAAATCTATTTGTAGATATTCGTGGAAAATTAGTCGAGGTAAAACATGTTGAAATGCCTTTTAATAGTAAATAAAAAGACAGAAAATATAGAAGGAGGCGTGGCTTCGGCCACAAAAATGTATGAGTAAAAGATTTGCAGAGAGTCATGAATGGCTAGAGGAATTATCGGATGGCAAGGTGCGTTTAGGTCTGACCAATTATGCGCAAGATCAGTTAGGTGATATTGTCTACTTGAATTTGCCTGTAGAGGGTGATGAGTTTCAAGCGGAAGATGTAATTGGTGATGTGGAATCGATTAAGAGCGTTTCGGACATTATAATTCCTGTTTCCGGCACAGTTGTAGAAGTAAACGAAGAACTTCTCGACGCTCCAGAGCTTATCAATGAAGCCGCTGATGAGACTTGGCTGGTGACACTTGAAGACGTTTCAGGTCTAGAGGATTTGATGTCTGAAGAAGAATATGAGGATTTTATCCAAACATTAGAATAGAGAGGTTTCCGTATGAAGGCTTATATCCCTTCAAGTCCCGTGGAGCGTGAGGAAATGCTGCAGAGCTTGGGGATTGACTCCGCGCTGGATTTATTTTCTCATCTGCCTCAGGATCTTATGGTTGAAGACTTGGATGTGCCGGAAGGTTTGTCTGAGATGGAACTATGGCAGTTTATTGAAAAGTTGGCACAGAAGAACAAGAATTACTCATCGATTTGGCGTGGTGCTGGGAGTTACCATCACTACATTCCTGCGATTGTGAGTCAGGTGATGTCCAAGGAACGATTCATCACCTCCTATACGCCTTATCAGGCGGAAATTTCCCAGGGTATATTGCAGTCGATTTTTGAATACCAAACTTCGATTTGTGAGCTAACGGGTATGGAAGCTTCTAATGCTTCTCTATATGACGGAGCGAGCGCACTGGCAGAAGCCGCTAGAATGTGTGTAAGTAGGAAGAAAAATAAAGTTTTACTCGCAGGGCATATACATCCACAAGTAGTCGAAACGGTTCAAACCTATTATTTCGGTGATACCATCGAGATTCAGGTCGTTGAAGCAGGGGTCGATGGCACAATAGATTTAGATATTTTGGCCCAGGAACTTAATGATGATGTAGCGGGTGTCTGTTTCCAGCAACCGAATTATCTGGGTTTACTGGAAGATGCAAGGGCTATCATCGACTTAGTTCATGAGCAAGATGCACTGGTCGTAATGAGTGTTAATCCTTCTACTTTAGGAGTTCTGGAAGCACCTGGTGTTCTCGGAGCGGATATTGCAGTAGGCGAAGGACAATCCATGGGGCTTCCTTTATCTTTTGGTGGACCTTATGTGGGTTTCATGGCCAGCACCGATAAGTTGAAGAGACAATTACCTGGTCGTATTGTTGGACAAACGGTAGATAAAAATGGTAAGAGATCTTATGTTCTCACGATGCAAGCTAGAGAACAGCATATTCGCAGAGAAAAGGCACAGTCAAATGTTTGTACAAACCAAGCGCTATGTGCGATGCAAGTCAGTGCCTATTTGAATAGTGTTGGAGCAGAAGGGCTTAAGAGACAAGGTATGTGGTCCTTCTACAATGCCCATGCTCTGGCTGAAGATTTGCGTGAATTGGGATTTGAGCCGGTAAATGCTGGTCCATTCTTCCATGAATTTTATGTAAGGACTCCTATTTCGGCCTATCGTATCGAAGAAATTCTCGGTGACGAAAATATTTTAAGTGGACTCCCTATAGATGACGAACACATGCTGTGGTGTGCTACGGAAATGAATACCGAAGCTGCTAGAGCACACTTAATTGAAATACTAAGAAGGGAGCTATAGTCATGTTATTAAGTTTTGAGAAGTCTAAGACCGGTAGAGCAAGTGATTATTTACCTGATATATCTGGACTAGAGAAATATGAGGATCAGCTACCCGCTTCCTATCGCCGTAAGAACCCTCCGCGTTTAGCGGATTTGGCAGAAACGGATGTAAGCAGACATTATACGACTCTCGAGGATCAGACTTTTGGTATCAATGATGGCTTCTATCCTCTGGGCTCATGTACAATGAAATATAATCCCAAGGTCAATGACAAAATCGCTTCTATACCGCAGTTTAGTGGCCTCCATCCTAGTCAGAAGGAAAGCACGGTGCAGGGGGCTTTGGCCGTATATAAGTTATTGGATATGCTCTTGGCAGAAATTACAGGTATGGATCATATGAGCTTCCAGCCTATGGCTGGTGCCCAAGGTGAATTTGCCGCACTCTTGATGATGAAGCATTACCATCATCATAGAGGAGAGAAGAATCGTGTGGAAATTATCATCCCAGATTCTGCCCATGGAACGAATCCTGCTTCCGCTACGATGGCCGGATTCAAGGTTGTTTCGGTTCCATCCGATGCTCATGGTTGTATTGACGTGGATAAACTTCGTGATTACGTAAACGAAAACACGGCAGGTCTCATGCTGACCAATCCGAATACTCTTGGTATTTTCGACCCCCATATTAAAGAAATTACGGAAATCATTCATGGAGCTGGAGGATTAAATTACTACGATGGTGCAAATCTTAATGCAATCTTGGGCCTGGCTAGGCCTGGTGATATGGGTTTCGATCTTGTGCACTTGAATCTGCATAAGACTTTCTCTACTCCTCATGGTGGAGGCGGCCCTGGGTCTGGTCCCATTGGTTGTAAGGCGCATTTGTATGATTTCTTACCTCAAGAACAAGTAGGTATTGTGGGTGAACAGCATGCGATTCAGTCTGGAACGAAACTGTATGAGGCGCTCCTACGTGGAGAGGATTTGACCTTCGCTTGGGAAAATCCACCAAACAGCTCGGGACGCGTCGGTACCTTCCACGGAAACTTCTTAGTATCCCTTCGCGCTCTAGCTTATATCCTCCGCCTCGGGAAAAGTGGTCTGGCTGATGTCGGTAAGCAGGCGGTTCTAAACGCCAACTACATGCAAACTAGCCTAGAAGATATTCTCCCCCCCTATTTCCAACGTACATGCATGCATGAGTTCGTTATCTCTCTAGGCAAACTGAAGGCAGAAACGAGTGTCTCGGCCAAAGACTTCGCCAAAGCTCTACAAGACTATAATATGCACCCACCGACCATGTACTTCCCTCTTAATGTTCCTGAAGCACTCATGATTGAACCTACAGAAACGGAGAGCAAACAGGGGCTAGATGAAGCAATACGAGCCTTCCGAGAGATTTACGAGCTGGCCTATTCTGATCCAGATTACGTAAAAGCGTCTCCTCACAAACAATATATTTCTCAAGCTAATGAAACGGAAGCCGCGCGAAATCCCATTTTACGTTATGACTTCCCAGAAGAGACTAGTGCGTTATGATTCAAAAGGCTAGCTATTACTATGCACAAGGTACAGATCCTTACCAGAATATTGCGGATGAGTCCATACTATTAGAAATGGTAGAGCCAGGGGAACTTATACTTTTCCTCTGGCAAAACCTAAATACCGTAGTCATTGGACGCAATCAGAATTGCTGGATTGAGTGCCGTGTAGAGGAATTAGAACGAGATGGCGGCTTCCTTGCTAGACGTCTTTCTGGAGGAGGCGCGGTTTATCATGACCTAGGTAATGTAAATTTTACTTTTCTTGTCCGAGAGAAAGATTTCGACTTAGAAAAACAAAACTTAGTTATTAAGAAGGCAATGGAACAATTAGGCTTAGAAACTGAACGCTCCGGACGAAATGATTTACTTATCGATGGACGCAAATTCTCCGGTCACGCTTATTATAAGCAAGGGGACAATAGGTACCATCATGGCACGATTTTAGTCGATGTAAATACTGAGGCTATGGAGAAATACCTCAGTGCATCTAAAAATAAAATGCAAAGCAAAGGTGTGAAGTCGGTGCGTTCTAGAGTCGCGAATCTTATCGAATTCTTGCCGGACTTAAAAACTCAGAGCATTTACTCGGCCTTCATTACAGCGGCACAAGAGGTTTACCAGCTTGAACTCGTTGAGAAATCTCTAGGAGACTTAGATCGTAATATTCGACTCGATCGCCGCAATCAATTCTCTTCACCTGCTTGGCTCTACGGCCCGAAATTGCCGTTGAAGCTTATTGTCCAAGAACGTTATACCTGGGGCGAAGTAACTCTAGAACTAACGGTTGAGGAAGGAACAATTGAAGAGGTTCGGGTCTATTCCGATGCAATGGACTGGGCATGGGTCGAGAAATTTAGCCATTATCTTGTAGGGAAACATTTCCAAGAAGAAATTCTCTTACAGAAAGTAGAAGATTTCCAAACGACCGAGACTTCTCTCTCGGCAGAACAAATTGAAGATTTACGTCACTTAGTGCAACAATGTTTCAAATAAGGAGAATAGCATGACTCGCTTCGACTTAATTATTATCGGTGCAGGACCTGGTGGTGCTGAACTAGCACAATTAGCTACAGAACACGACTTAACGGTTGCGCTCATCGAAAAAGACGTGCTAGGTGGCACATGCTTAAACCGTGGCTGTATTCCTACCAAGGCTCTATTACACTTAGCAGAATTTCAGCATAACTTGCATCACCTGAATGAAGAAGGTCTATTTTCCGATGAAACGCTGGACTCTGTAGAAATCATGCAGGAGAAGGCTTTGGCCTATCGAGACAAAATTGTCCACGGCCAGAGAAACGGCCTCGAAGGTTCTATAAAACGCAATAAGAAAATCACGCTCTACCATGACCATGGGCAAATTCTAGGTGGAGGAGAAGTTCTTCTCATGAATTCAGGTGAAAGATTACATGCAGAATACATTGTTCTTGCAACCGGCTCCTCGCCTCACATTCCCCCTATTCCTGGAGCAGGTTCCAAGCTTGTTAAGACTTCAGATGATTTCCTCGATGAACGGATTCACCATGATGTCTGGGATTTCTCCTCTATCGTTATCGTAGGCGGAGGCGTTATTGGGGTGGAATTGGCGGATTATTTCCAGAGTATAGGAAAGCATGTCACCATTATTGAAGCACTCGATCGTATCCTTGCCAATATGGATATACAAATCTCCAGAAGCCTCCAACAAGATTTCAAGAAGCGAGGCATCACATGCATAACCTCTGCTCGCGTTGATTCCATTACTGAAACACAAGAAGGCCTAGAGATTTCCTATCAAGATTCTAAATCCTCTGAGCATAGAAACCTGAGGGCTGATCAAGTCCTCCTTGCCACTGGACGAAGAGCAAATACCGAAGGGCTTCTTGCTGATGCCCTTGCGCTTAATATGGATCGGGGAGCCGTGCTGGTCGATACGAACTATCAAACTTCACTTCCAAACGTCTATGCTATAGGTGATGTGCGCTCGGGCTCAAAACTCCTTGCCCACGAGGCGTCCCTGGACGCTAAGCGTGTCCTACAAATAATTCTTGGGAAGAACTTAGAACCTGCTCCTGTTGTCCCTCTATGTGTTTATACAACGCCAGAAATTTCTCAGGTAGGTATAACAGAAGAGATGGCCCGTGCCCAGGGTATCTCCACTTTAACTGGGAAGGCTTCTACTTTGGCCAATGCTAGAACTCAAATTGCAGGAGGCAGAAGAGGCTATATTAATCTCGTTTTCGCTGAAGAGGATCTCCAACTTATTGGTGGTCAATGGTTTGGCGAAAGGGCTACCGATTTTGTCGATGAACTCGCCCTGGCGATTAATCAGAAACTTACGCTCCATGATTTAGCCAAACAATGCCATGCCCACCCTAGCTACGGAGAAAGTCTAGGGATGGCGGTGCAGCAGGCTTTGGCAAAAATATAGGCTCAAGAATAAATGGGTCTAAGGAAGAGTGGGCTAGAAAATATTTCCTAGTCCACTTCTTCTTTCTCTTCAAATGACTGGGCAAATTTCAGGGTTTCTTCCCGCATTAAGCGCTCTAGAATAATACTTCTGGCATACTCGGCTTCATTCCATGGCAATATCTTGTCATTAATAGGCAAGAATAGTTTCGCAGTTCCTAACAATAGGAAAATATCACCGCTATCCATATGCTCAATACCATAGCGAATGGCGTCCGTTCTCAATAAGAAACGCTTGTATTGTGTTCCTGGTATAAAGCCCTCTGCCACTTCATCTAGTACTTGATTAGGGTTCTCATTATGAATCTTGTCGGTTGTCAAGAGCACTTCATCAGCATATTGAGAGTAAAGACGCCCCATAGGGATACGCTTGTCCTTATCTCTGCCACCTGCAGCCGTCGCAGTTACCCAGAGTTTTTTATCACCCTTGTTTAGTGAAGCTTCTTTCAGCAGGGCTTCTACTGCCGCTGGTGTGTGGGCGAAATCTGCAATGACCGTAAAATCTTGTCCTGCATCAATAAATTGTACACGACTTGGAACTCCTGGGAAACTCTCTAGTGAGGCCACCGCATCTTCTAGAGAAATACCCATGCCCATTGCGACTCCAACAGACGTCAAACAGTTATCGACATTATGTTCCCCCCACATAGGTAAAAAAACTTCATGATGCATGGGATCTCTAGGGAAGCGTGAATATTCTGTGCCAGGGTAATAATGGAGGTCAAAACGCAAGCCCTTCGTTTCACGACGTATGTTCGCACCTTCTAGTAAACCTTCTTTTTCTACCCAAGTGTCCATTTCTTCATCGGAACGTAAACCTAGTACATATTCGTCCCATGCTTTCATATTGGGATTGGCTTCCCACTCTCCTAAGTAACTCTTCCCTGCTGTCCGGAAAAACAAAACCTCTCCCGGAAAATCCTGCAGCATATAATAAGTACTGGGATTTGCCGCATTGGCCAGAACAAAGACATCCTCTGCTAAAGAGTCATAGAGGCTCTTCTTCGCTTCAGCATAAGGTGGAATCGTTTTATAATAATCCATGTGGTCTTGTGAGAAGTTGGTAAAAGACGCACCTATAAAATCTACGGTTTCAAATCGTTTCTGAGACATAGCATGAGATGCAGCCTCTACAACTACCGTCTGGACACCACTAGCACGAATTTCTCGCAACAGCCTATGGAATTGAGGGGCTTCTGGAGAGGTTACGCGTTGTGGTATAAGCCCTCTACCTGGAATCGTCGTTCCAATCGTCCCAATACTTGCTGTAGGCACCTTGTTATAATTTAGAATATGCGCTGTCATGTGGGCACAAGTCGTCTTCCCATCCGTACCGGCCATCGCTAAGATATTCATAGGATGCTCGTTGGTTTCATATACTAAGTTTGATAGCCAGGGCAATATTTGCCTAGCATGGGAAACCACTATCTGTGGTAGATCTAATCCTTCAATTTTTCTCTCTACGACACATACCACTGCACCCTTGTCTCGAATCCCATCTAGATAATCGTGACTATCGAAGCGCTCGCCCTTATATGCAACAAAAATAGAATTCTCATAAATATTTCTAGAATCCATGCATACTTCCGTCGGTGCTATATGCCAATACTGCTCTTCCACTTGTATATCTAAATCAAGTTCTTGATTAATCTTGTCAAAAATCGTCTTGATATTCTTCGCCACTGTCTAGATCCTCCACGCGTTCATTCAGGAATTAATGTATCTATATTCTAGCACTAAGGCTGTAGGTGCGTGATGAAATCCTTGTCTAAGCCATAGCAAAATCCCCGATACAACACTTGTATCGGGGACTATTGTGAATGGTTACTGCCTGCGAATAAGAGGCTTAAATCGCTTAATTTACGCGATCGTCTCCACCTCTGTCTGAAGCAGGTTTATGAGAAGGCTCAGCGAACTCAACATTATGGGTTCTCGCTTCTTTCTTCTCTTCATATTCCTTCACTGCAGCACCTACTTTTTTACCTTCTTCATCGATTGTAGACTCTAATTCTTCCAAACGACGTTTGGCAAAATCACGCCCACCTATACCAAAAGCAATGGCAAAGGCAACGGCTAGAGCGCCGATGATGAGGATGAAAGCAATGTTAACGATAGCATTTGCGAAGTTAAGTTGATTGAGTGCCATAAAGACCGCAAATACGGCAAGGGCAACTTGAACAACATAAGCAACGAGCTTGCTGCCGAAATTATCGGCAATAAACCTAGCTAACATTCTGCCACCAATTAGGCCTAGGCCTAGGATGATAAGAGCAGAAATAACGTTAGGTAAGTAAGCAATGATGGCTACACCGATTGCATTAAATACAGGAAGATTTAGAGCGGTCAGAGCTTCTACCAAGAAGAATAAAATAATGACGACGCCAACGACCTTACTAATAATTTTGGCCAGATTAACCTTCTGAACTCTATTGTCATCTACATGACTAGTAAGCTTGTTGATGCCTGTATTTTCCAATATGTCTTGTAGAAGTTTCTCTACAAACTTCGCAATCACAATACCCACAGCAAGGAGGATAGCAGCCACTAGAATGTTTGGAATAGCATTTAGAATGCTTGTCAATACCGCAATGATTGGTGCTGTAATCGAAGCAATTTGTAATGTTTCTAGTGCAATAATTGCAAAAGGAATTAAAACTAGAACAAAAGCTATAGTACCCAATACCTTAGCCAAAGATGCTTTGCGCTCTTCGCCATCTTGTGGAGTATGGTCCATAAACTTACCCGCTATTCGATCTACGTTAATAGATAAAGCTAAGTTATAGACTAAGTTCTTAACAAAACGCGCGACCACAACACCTAAGAATAGGATGAGAATAGCGGCAAGTAAGTTAGGAATGAAGGTCACTGCATTATTAATCATGTTGCTGAAAGGTTGTGCCAGTGACGTTAGACCAAACTGCTCGAAAATTGCTGGGAGGAATAGTACCCAGACTAAGTAATAGATGACTTTAGATAAAGTATCTATTAAATTCGCTCCATCTTGTGGCGTCCTTACGACGTTCCATTGGGCTAATTTGTTAGGAAGTGCGGTTTTCTTCAATCCCTTGGAGAACAAATTGCGTAGCAAGGTAGCAAGTACCCAAGCGATGAGGATCAGTGCGATACCCCAGAGAAATCCTCCTAAGTTGCTTAGAATGCCTCTGAAGAAGTTCGTGATATAATCCATATTTTTACCTCTTTCTTAATGTTTTGAGCTTTTTACTTCTAGTAAGAAGCTTACTCTTGAAGTAATTATATAATAATTCACTAGAAATCTTTCACTTTTTAAGACGTTTTTACAGCTTATTTATGAGAAAAAAGGGTTTTTAATGATGGATTAATATGCTTGACACCCTAGTGTAACAACTGCCACATTTGCTTCACACGGAATAGGAATATTTTACAAGATAATTTTGCTTAAGCTTCCCAGATAATATTTGCTTAATCTATATAATCCTCTAAAACCATGAGATTATAGGGAAGGTTTTCTGCTAATTTTGCGAAGTGATACGCACCAATCTCACTGGCAACAACCAAGCGCTTCCGCCAACGAAAACCTAGAAATGTTCGAGGCATAATCTTCTGATAGGTGTAGAGATTCTCGTTCATCTCAATAACGTGATACAGTTCGTGGGCGAGTACGATACGATAGACTTCTTCTAGACTGACAGAAAACTCTAGTGCCTTGCCTAAAACATGTTGGTAGAAAGCTTCTATAGAAGCTCTGAAAATCTTCAGTACGTTTTGCTCTACGTCGTACAGAGCAAGAACTTGGCTACTGACGTTAGTATCCACATACTGAATTGCCACAGAATACTCAGCAAAAACAGCTTCGTAGCCTCCCTCTGCGATAAGTTCTTCGTATTGTTGATAGGCTTTTTTAGCCGTATCCATGGAAAAAAGAATAACTTCGCTTACGTCCTCAGGGGACAGTAAGCGAAGTTCTCTTGCTTGAAATAAACGCTGATACCAATCGGCATCACTAGTAAACTTCATAAATACTCAATTCAATAAATCTTAGTACATACCGTTCTTCGTTGCTAATATGTACAATTCATCTTCAGCATGATGATCGGCCAGCTCTGCTTGGATAAGCCCTACAGCCTGTTCAGGATCTGATAATCCAGAATAGTCTAAGAGCCTTACACCATCAATAATAAATAGATCTGGAGTAATTCGGATTTCTGAAGAATAGTTTGTAAACTCTTCCCAGAGATTTCCAATCACATATTCCAGCTCACTGAATTTACACTTCGTCCCTCCGCCGTTACGGCGCTGAACTTTGATAAATCCTTGATTATCCACTACACGAATCTGACGATTATCGTCGCCTTCGTAGGCTAAACAATAGACCATACCATTTTCATAGAGGACAGACATCTCTTGCGTAGGATTCTTAATGGATCCAATAGCAATTTGCTTAGCCTCTTCCAAACTAATGTTTTCAGCTTCTGCCGAACGAACCTCTGTAGAACCCATAGCAATGGCCGTGAGCTTTTGTGCTTGATCATCAATCTCTACCGTAACCTCAATAGTTTCTTCCACAGCGCCCGATTTCATCGCGAGTTCTTTTGCTTCACGTTTAATCGAAGCGATATCCTCAACCGTTGGATTCGGAGCCGTTCTTTCAACCATTTCTCTCACCATGGCCAAAGCCACACCAATCGACGAAATAACTTCT
>CAYMOG010000014.1:0-27855 GCA_964392065.1 uncultured Oscillospiraceae bacterium | reverse complement strand
CGATACAGTTTAATATTACTCTGAACAGGCATACTATTGGTAAAAATGTATGCCTTGATATCATTTTCTGTTTGGAGTGAACTGTGTCGCAACAGATTGAGCTACGTTTTTCGGTGCGAAACTTTGGCTGCGCACTTTTTTATTAGAAGGTTAAAAAATGGTATTGGAATTCAAAAACATAGAAAAATCCTTTGGTGAGAAGAAAGTCCTCACCGGAGTTTCATTCAAAGCTGAAGGTGGCAAAGCCTTCGGACTGCTCGGCAGAAACGGTGCCGGTAAGACTACGTCTATTCGAATCTTGATGGATGTGTTTCCCGCAAACAGCGGTGAAGTGTTGATCGACGGTCAGCAAATTGATTATAACAAAATCGGTATCGGTTATCTTCCCGAAGAAAGAGGCTTATATCCTAAAAAGATAATCCTTGACCAACTTACATATTTTGCAGAACTGAAAGGTATGAGTCGCAAAGAAGCAGTAAAATCCATAGATTATTGGCTCGACAGACTCGGTATGACCGAGTACCGCAACAAGAAGCTCGAAACTCTCTCAAAAGGTAATCAGCAGAAAATTCAGCTTATTACCGCTCTTGCTCACGATCCCGACATCGTTATTCTTGACGAGCCTTTTTCGGGTCTTGACCCTGTAAATGCAATGCTCTTAAAGGATGTGGTTAAGGAACAGATTTCTAAGGGCAAGATTGTTCTGTTCTCCAGCCATCAGATGAGCTACATAGAAGAATTCTGCGATAGCATTGCTATTCTTAACAACGGCGTTGTTGCTCTTCAAGGTGATTTGCATGATATCAAGCGTGACTATCCCCGTGACCGTTTGGTTGTAAAAACAGAAACGCCCGATGCAATTATTGCTGATTTTGGTTCTACCTGTACAGTTATGGAAAACGGCAACTTAATGATTCGCTTGGCTGATCCCTCCGAAAAGAAAGCCACTATGACCCGCCTTGTAGAAACCTATGATATTGACGAGGTAAAGGTTTACGAACCTTCCCTCAATGATATTTTCGTAGAATATGCAGGCGATGCCGCACAGGAGGATTAAGCAATATGAAACAGTTTGGAAAAATTCTTAAATTTGAACTTAAAAATTATGCCAAGAATAAGGCGTTTGTCGGTGTAACCATCTTTTTGATGGTGGTTATCGCTATCGTTATGTTCTTTCCCCGTATTACCGCCTTGTTTGAATCAGACGATACTTCTGATACCACCACAGACCTTTCCGTTATGCTTGTAAAGGCAGATAATCCTACACAGGCGGATATGGTAAAAGAAACGTTTGCCGCATCCTTTACCGACTACGACGTACAGATTACTGACGCAGAAATCAGCGTGATCAAGGATAAGATCACCTCCGGCGATGTGGAGTGTGCTTTTGTAATGACCGGAGCAACCTCATTTACCTATTACGTTGATAACCTTTCGATGTACGATATGAACCCCGATATCGCAACCGGTGTATTGCAACAGATCTATCAAATGAACGCTATGATAGGTGGCGGTATGTCAGCTGAAGATGCTGCCGGTGTTATGAGCATTCAAATTGACGGTGAAGTAGAAAGTCTTGGAAAAGATCAGATGCAAAACTTCTTCTACACCTACATTATGATTTTTGCACTGTATATGGTTATCCTGCTTTACGGTCAGATGGTAGCGATGAGTGTTGCGACTGAAAAAAGCTCTCGTGCTATGGAATTGCTTATCACCAGTGCCAAACCCATCAATATGATGTTTGGTAAGGTTTTAGCGGCTTGTATAGCAGGTCTTGTTCAACTCGTTGCCATCTTTGGCTCGGCACTTGTGTTCTACAATATGAACAAGTCCTATTGGGGAGATAACGGAATCATTGACTCGATCTTCAATATTCCGCCCGATCTGTTTGTATATATGCTCGTTTTCTTCCTGCTCGGCTTCCTCATTTATGCGTTCCTCTACGGTGCTATTTCTTCTACGGTTTCCAAGTTGGAGGATATCAATACTGCTGTTCAGCCTTTAAACTTCCTGTTCGTTATTGGTTTTATGGTGGTTATGTTCTCAATGAGCAGCGGAAGTGTGGATAACCTACTGATGCAGATTTGCTCGTACATTCCCTTCACATCACCGATGGCTATGTTTACAAGAATTGCTATGAGCACTGTGCCTTGGTATGAGATTGCGATTTCCATTGGCGTTTTGGTTGTGTCTACCTTTGGAATTGGAATTCTTTCCGCAAAAATCTACCGTGTTGGTGTTCTTATGTACGGTACATCTCCTAAAATTGGTAACATCATCAAAGCTGTGTTGAAGGCGTGATATCTTTTTCGGTGCTACGAGCCAAACGTAGAAGTCCTGAACTTAGGTTCAGGACTTTTTTGTGTCCTGTTTTCTGCCCACTTGAGAAATCAAGTTCGAGTATACTAACAACAAATTGGTAGAAAGGATGAGTACGATGAACGCATTGGTGATTTCGGAAATATATTTAAGTCAGCGACGTACAATAGAACATTTGCATAATCTATTGGAACGAAGTTTTCTCGAGTTAGATGATTTGAAATATACCGTTGCGAAAAATATTTTGTATACCTATATGTTCCGCTTAGGAGATTTAGAGTACGAAGTAAATGATACGATTATGTCAATGTCTAGGGCTCGTCGGAAACTTGAAATACTTCAAGCTAAGAGAAATCTACAAGAAGAAATCAAGCATCAGGAAATAGAAATCATCTTGGATCTGGAGTTTCTGAAGTATCAAGAGCAACTGGAGACATTGCGAGAGCAGATTCTTGATTCGATTACCTATCAGAAGTCACCATGCCTTACTACAGAAGAAGTTGAGGAAATCAAGAAGCTTTATCGTAAGATTATGAAAGCTTTGCACCCGGATCTGAATTTAAACCTTAATTGTAAGCAGAGGGAGATGTTTCATCAAGCTGTGAAGTGCTATGAGCGAAATGATTTGTCTGGAATTAGGATAATTGCGGCTTTGGCCGAGGAAAGGGAAGTCGATGTGGGTTTAGATCCTGAATCGGAAATCGGGCGGCTTGAGCAGTTGCTTGAATCGGTGAAGAGAGAAATTGGTGAGGTCAAGGTTAATTTCCCATTTAATTTACAGGACTATATAGTTTCAGAGGAGACCATTCAAACGAGACGCATAGAGCTAACGGAGATTATTGCGCGGTATCGGGAATTTGAGGAATATTATCAACAGAAGATTCTTGAGGTGCTTAATTTATGAGCCAGTTAGTCGTCCCAAGTACTATTGGCCAAAGCCTCAGCAAGATCCTTAAACCGTACGAACAACATATCTATTTAGAAAGCGTTTGGATTGCGGGTACGAGTCATGTGTCGCTTCCTGATACTCTGCAAAAAGAGGAAGTACTCGTTTTTTATCGGGAACCTAAGAATGAACATGATACCTATGCTGTTCGAATCGAAAATCAAGCAGGCGAGAAGATTGGATATATTCCTAAGAAACAAAACAAACCCTATGCACGTTTAATGGATGCAGGTAAGTATCTATATGGTGTTGTGACGCATCTAGAGCAAGAAGGAAACTGGCTTCGTATTCTTATGCGTATTTATTTGCGCGATTAGTTTACAGGTAAGTCAAATGCTTCTTGACTAAGACTGACAATTTTCTCATATGCATCGATGTTGGTGTCGCCGAAGGCGCCGTTGAATAAGACACGAAGATACTCGCTGATCATATCGACATAAAAAATGGACATTTGTTCAGCGCTTTCTTGACAACCATCATTTATCCAATCGAGTAGTACAGCACTTACGCCTCCGAGCACAAAGCTTGTGAGTCTTGTTAAGTTTTCGGTGGTTTGGAATTTGGTTTCTATGTAATGATGAACCGATGAAATAGTATAAACGTTCAAGGACTCAATGAGTTGTTTGGAAAAGAGGGGGTCTTGTACGAGTTTACAGAGGATTTTGTGATTATGCCAAAATGTAAAATATTGCTCAATGAAAACTCCGGTTAATAGGTTAAAGTCAATATCAATGGAAACTAAATATTCCATGAGTAATAGGCCGGAATAGTCGCTTACAATTTCATGTTTGTTTTTAAAATAACGGTAGAAGGTGCGGCGGGAGAAATTGGCCGATTGACAAATTTCTTTGACGCTGATCTCGTGGTAATCTTTATCCTCTAGAAGTGAAAAAAATGTTTCTGAAATTACACGTTTCGTCTTAGGATATATTTTAATTTTTTTTGCAAAAGGCATATTATGCTCCTTTCGTATATGTAGTTAGTATTTAAATAATATCATACCTTATGTTCATTCTAAAAGAAATAGTAAGCGTGAAATTATTTGGTAGGTATCGAGTGTTACAATTCTATATACCCTAGGGGGGTATGTTAAAAACATCCAATTTAAGAGGAGAGAATACAATATGGAGAAACAAAGGTTTGATGTGACCGGTATGACTTGTTCCGCTTGCCAGGCGGCAGTAGATCGATCAGTAAATAAACTCCAAGGCGTCGAGCATGTCAATGTAAGTCTCATGACAGGTACGATGGATGTTGAATATGATAGAGATTCGGTAAATGAACAAGATATTATACAAGCCGTAGATCAAGCAGGTTATAAGGCAAATCTTCATGGACAAGCCCGAGAAGAAGCA
The DNA here is from genome assembly GCA_964392065.1 of uncultured Oscillospiraceae bacterium. Classification (GTDB taxonomy): domain Bacteria; phylum Bacillota; class Clostridia; order Saccharofermentanales; family Fastidiosipilaceae; genus JASBZA01. The sequence goes on along the minus strand of CAYMOG010000014.1, from coordinate 23,232 downwards.
ACTGCTCCAATTGATCATTTCGCAGAAGAAGCCAATGCAATGAAGAAACGTTTGTTGATTTCTGTTCCGATACTTATCATCTTGATGTATTTTTCTATGTTTACGATGTTTGGAGCTCCTATGCCTAGATTTATGTCGGGTGTAGAAGGTGCGGGGGTTTTTGCGCTGGTACAATTTTTTCTTACGCTCCCCGTGATTCTGGTCAATAGGCACTATTTTAATAGTGGGTTTAAGGCGTTGTTCCGTAGGAATCCTAATATGGATTCTCTGATTGCCGTAGGGGCGGGTGCTGCTTTGGCCTATGGTGTGTACGCTTTGTTCAGGATTAATTATGGTTTGGGCTTCGGCCACCATGAGATTGTTCATACTTATATGCACGATTTGTATTTCGAGACGGCTGCCATGATTGTGACACTGATTACGGTTGGGAAGTTTCTTGAGAATCGGTCTAAGTCTAAAACGTCTGATGCGATTCGCCGTTTGATGGATCTGCAACCTGATGTGGCGAGGGTTGTTACGGAGGACGGTGAGAGGATGGTCCCTGTGGCAGAGGTCCAGCTGGGGGATAGAATACTGATTAAGCCCGGTGAGTCCATTCCAGTGGATGGCACGATTGTTTCAGGCGAGAGCGCACTAGATGAATCGGCGTTGACGGGAGAGTCGATGCCAGTGGCCAAAGGACCCGGCAGCGAAGTTATGTCTGCTACTATGAACAAGACAGGTACCTTCGTTTTCGAAGCAACAAAAGTAGGGGAAGATACCAGTATTGCGAAGATTATTGCTCTGGTTGAAGATGCCAATGCGAGTAAAGCGCCTATCCAGGGGCTGGCCGATAAGATTGCAGGAATTTTTGTTCCTATTGTCATTCTTATTGCTCTAGGAACATTTGTGTTCTGGCTCTTAATGGGTAATCCTGTGACCTTTGCTCTACGTTTGATGATTACCGTGCTCGTGATATCTTGTCCTTGCGCCCTAGGGCTAGCGACGCCTGTGGCTATTATGGTAGGTACTGGTAAGGGTGCAGAACATGGCGTGCTTATTAAGTCGGCAGAGGCGCTCGAAGTTTTACATGAAGTGGACACGATCGTGTTCGATAAGACAGGTACGATTACAGAGGGTCAGCCATTTGTGACGGATATCTTGACTATTGCAAATGAGGATCCGAAACGTATTTTGCAAATGGCGGCTTCGATTGAGCAATATTCGGAACAACCATTAGCTTCCGCAATTGTTGAGGCGGCTCTGGCCGAGAATCTCCAGCTCCTTGAGATGCAAGATTTCTCTAGTGTTCCTGGCAAGGGTGTAGAGGCTGTCTATGAGGGCAAAGCCTATGTCGCAGGAAACAAGAAGTTGATGGAGAAGCACGGGATTTCTGTAGCTTCATATGAACAGATGGCGGATAATTTAGCACAAGAAGGCAAAACGCCAATGTATTTTGCCTATGACGGTACGATTCAAGCTATTATTGCGGCGGCAGATATTGTGAAAAACAATAGCCATGAGGCTCTGAACCAGCTAAGAGAAACAGGTTTAGAAACCATCATGCTGACTGGAGATAACCACAGAACGGCCAAGGCTATGGCGGAACGTCTTCAAATCGAAGAATTTATTGCGGATGTTCTACCTCAGGATAAAGACGGTATTATTATGGATCTCCAGGCGAAAGGCAAGAAAGTCGCTATGGTAGGCGATGGTGTAAACGATGCACCAGCACTGACTAGGGCTGATGTAGGCATTGCTATAGGAGCAGGTACAGATGTAGCGATTGAATCCGCTGATATTGTTCTTATTCGTTCGGACCTCATGGATGTATTAACCGCCTATAATCTTTCCCAGAAAACAATTAAGAATATTAAACAGAATTTATTCTGGGCATTTTTCTATAATATAATTTTAATTCCAGTAGCAGCAGGTGTACTCTATCCTACACTGGGGTTGACCTTGAATCCGATGTTGGCGGCACTGGCTATGAGTGTGTCTTCATTATTTGTTGTTGGAAATGCTCTGCGCTTAAGACGTTTCAAGAGACCTGAAGTGACGGAAGAATATAGAAAACAAGAATCAAGTAACGATGTCATCCAATATGGAACGCTTGAAGGCGATCCAAATAGAATAATCAGAAAGGAGAAACCCACTATGAAAAAAATTGCACATATCGAAGGTATGACGTGTGGAAACTGCCAGAAGCACGTACAGAGAGCATTAGATGCGGTCGATGGCGTTCAAGCAGAAGTGAATTGGGAAGAGAAGAGAGCGGTTATGGAAGTAGCAGAATCTGTTAGCGACCAAGACATTATATCTGCTGTAGAAGACGCTGGTTATGAAGTGAAATCAATCGAGGTAGCCTAAATGCAAGCACCCCATGAGCAGATTAAGAAACGTTTAAATATTGCCAAAGGTCAGCTTGAAGGCATCATCCGTATGGTGGACGAGGATCGTTATTGTATTGATATTTCCAATCAATTGATGGCGGTAAGCCAAGCGTTACGCGGTATAAACCGAGATGTCTTGTCCAATCATCTCCATTCATGTGTTCTAGACAGTTTAAATAGTCATGATGAAGAGGATATGACCTTGAAGATGGATGAGATAACACGCGTCATCGAGAAACTATCGAAATAGCATGAAGTCGCTGTGTTACAGAAGACCCCCTTGCTAGGATTCAGGTCCAAGCAAGGGGGCTTATTAAATTTATTGGATACCTCTTTATTTTCATGAGAATTGCGTTATACTTTAATGGTTTTTTGAGGGCCATTTGGCAATCAGAAGCCAATTGGAATTTAGAATTTTAATAATGGAGGATAGGGGTTCATGGACTTAAGTCAATTCATTGAAAATCTTTTGGCAGTTATCGCTACTATTTTAAATGGGATTCCCCAGGGGTTGTTAAGCTTATCGATAGGCTTCGCTTCTGTTCCTACGGGTCTTGCATTTCTAGTAGGTGCAGCAGCATGTGGTATTACAGGATCGGTCGTACCGGTTTCGTTTCAGGCAGAAACCATTGTTCTAGCAGGTCAAGTGGGTAAGGAAAAACGGGAGAGAATCTCCATGATTATTTTCGCCGCTGTTCTTACGCTAGTGCTAGGACTTACGGGTGCGATGAGTTGGTTGATGGACTTCTCTGGAACCACTATTCTGAACGCAATGATGGCGGGTGTAGGCTTCATGCTTGCCCGTGTAAGTTTAGAATATACGAAAACCAACCGTCTCGTAACGATAAGTTCTATCGCAACCGCACTTGTGGTGTATTTTTTCTTCACAACCGATCTAGTATGGATTGTTATCGTGTCAATGTTTGTTTCAACCATTATTTCTCATCTTGCGAAGCAGAGAATTAATGCACAAATTGCAGAAGAGAAGCCCTGGTCACTTAAATTAGTGAAACCTCAGTTTAATCTAAGAATTCTTAGAGGTGCGCTGGCGCTTGCTTGTATGACTATAGGTGGAAATATCGCCTATGGATCGGTTACAGCTTCTATGACGAACCATGAATTACTAGTCGATGAATTAACCGTTTATTCAGGTCTTGCAGATGTCGTGAGCTCAATGTTTGGTGGAATGAGTTTAGAGGCTATTATTTCTGCAACGGCTACTGCACCTAATCCTGTTTTTGCGGCCGTAGCATTTCAGGTGATTATGGGACTCATATTACTTTTTGGATTACTACCTAAGATTGGAAAATTTGTACCTGGTGAGTCTATTGCTGGTTTCTTATTCGTTCTGGGATCCTTTGTAGCGCTTCCAGGAAATGCTCAAGTTGCATTTAATGGAACAGAGCCAGGGGCACCTATCATTGCGGCCACAACACTAGTGGTGACGGCGGCTTTTGACCCGTTCACAGGAATTGTTGCAGGTATCGTGATTCGCGCGCTCTTCGGTCTAGGTTTTGGAATGTAGGTGTATTATGGAAGATTTTTATACATTAGAATGTGCAGGGTTAACTAGGGAGTTACCGATTATAAGGATTAGCGATGTGCTTGCAATTGCAAGTTTCGTACTATTAGGTGACCAGGAGATGGCGACGGCAGCCGCGTTAGCTCTGGAGCCACTTTTGCCAAAGGCCGACGTTATTCTAACTGCTGAGGCCAAAGGTATTCCACTCGTACAAGAGCTCTCAAGGCTTCGCAATATGAAACGCTATATTGTGGCAAGAAAATCTGTTAAGGCATACATGGAAGAACCCTTACATCTAGATGTAAAATCCATTACGACTTCCAAGGTGCAAACGCTAGTGCTAGATGGTAAGGATAAGGCCTATATAAAAGGTAAATCAGTACTATTAGTTGATGATGTTATTAGTACAGGGGAATCACTCATCGCTATGGAGAAACTGGTAGAAGCATCAGAAGCCCACGTAGTTGGTAAGGCAGCAATATTAGCAGAAGGTGTTGCCAGCCAGAGAGACGATATTATATTTTTAGAAGCTTTGCCAATTTTTACTATAGATTAGAAAAATAGCATTAGAATATCGTTAAAAATACACTTGAATATTAGAGCGAAACTTGGTATTATACTTAAGTTAAAGAGAGAATCTTTTAGGAGGAAAATTATGAAGAAAATATTCGCAGGTTTAATGGCTAGTGCGTTGATGCTTGGCACCCTTGCCGGTTGTGATGCACTAAATAACAATGGTGGTGGCGGTAGCGCTGCAGATGCTAAAACAGGATTAGCTGTAATGGCTTCTAATAGTGACAGAGATCAAAAGGCTCCAGAAGCTGATAAGGATGGTCAAATCCAATTGCAAACTTATGTTGCAGCAGCACTTGTGGGCGAAGATGATAAGGTTATTGAGCTAAAAGTTGACGTTATCCAGAGTCCATTTGCTTACAATGCAGACGGTATCACCACAGAACCAAACACAGAATTCAAGAGTAAGAAACAATTAGGCCCTGATTACAATATGAAAGGCGCTTCTGCTGCCGATGGTATTGGTAAAGAGTGGGATGAGCAAGCTGCAGCTTTTGAAGAATGGGCAAAAGGTAAAACCGCTGCTGAAATTCGCGGTGTTGCCGTTGATGAAGGTGGTGCACCTACAGATGAAGATCTAAGTGCTGGTGTAACCATTACAGTAACAAGCTTAGCTGAAATTGCAGCAAGAGCAGTTGAAAATGCTGAAGCTGATGGCGCAAAATCTACTGATAGTCTAGGTTTAGGTGTTGTATCGAATGCAAATCAAACAAGTTCAGAACAAGCAACTCAGTATTCTACTTTTGTAGCAGCTACATTCGATGGTGATAATAAGGTTACTTCTTCTATTCTAGATGCTTCTCAAGCAAGAGCTAAATTAGAAGACGGCGCTGTTACCACAGATCTTAAGGCTGAACTTAAGACTAAGAGAGATCTAGGTAACGATTACAACATGAAGGGTACTTCTGCTGAAGTCGGTATTGGTAAAGAATGGTTCGAACAAGCCGATGGTTTCGAAGAATATGCAAAGGGTAAAACCGCTGCTGAAATCAAAGCCACACCAGTAGATGACGAAGGTACTATTACAGATACAGATCTAGCTGCTTCTGTTTCTATCACCGCTACAGATATCATTCTAGCGTACGAAAGAGCTGGCGAAGTTTCAGAATAATCTATAAAATTTATAGAGAGTACAAGATTTATCAAAGGAGCTACATGAGTGGCTCCTTTGTTTATAGAAGGGTTTAATTTTGCGTAAGAAAATTGTATACATCATAGTTTTATCGCTTTTCCTCATGCCTCTGGTGGGATGTAAGACTGAGCAGAAGCTCTATAGCGGTCAGTTTTTTGAGTATTTTGATACCATTACCCAGGTTCGAGGCTATGCTGAGTCACAAGAAGCATTTCAGGAGACGTTTGATTACGTCAAGGAAGAAATAGGAACTTACCATAAATTTTTCGATATCTATAACACGTATGACAATATCATCAATCTTAAAACCCTTAACGACCATGCAGGAAACGGTCCTCAGGAGGTTGATCAGAAAATTATTGACCTCTTGCTGTTTTCTCAGGATATGTATGCACTAAGTCATGGCAAAATTAATGTGGCCTATGGCGCTGTTCTTAGTATTTGGCATGATTTGAGAACCCAGGGGCGGGACTTCCCAGATGAGGCAAGACTACCTGAGTTATCCGAACTCCAAGAAGCGGCTACGCATACTAATATTGAGGACCTAGTCATTGATGCGGAGAAGAGGACAGTGGAGCTAAGAGATCCTGAGATGCGCTTGGATGTTGGTGCTTTGGCCAAAGGTTATGCCGCCGAGCGTGTGGCGGAATCCCTCAAGGCGAGGGGAGAGGAGCATTTTCTCTTGAGCGTAGGTGGCAATGTACGGGCGATCGGAGCTCGAGATGCTAGGGGGACTCCGTGGAAAATAGGCATTGATAATCCTATCCATAGGGATAGAGAAGAGAAGCCCTATGTGACCACGATAGGTGTTACGGAGGATTTATCGATCGTAAGTAGTGGGCTCTATGAGCGTTTCTATCGGGTAGATGGAGAAATTTATCACCATATTATTGATCCTGAAACCTTGTTTCCTAAGAATCGTTATTTATCTCTAAGTGTATTTACTGAAGATTCAGGCTTAGCGGATGCTCTGTCCACATATTTATATAATACGGATTTAGAAGAAGGCTTAGCCTATGTGGAGCGTACAGAAGGTTTAGAAGCCTTATGGGTTCTGATGGATCAGTCCGAGGTCAGGAGTTCAGGTGTTGAAGTGTTAGAAAAAGCCGGTTCCTAGTGTAGGAAACCGGCTTTATTATTATATGAATTAACTCCAGAGTGGATCAGGATATTCGCCTTGATCGACCATGTTCTGTATTGCTTGTACCACCTCGGCTTTATCTTCCTGGTAGGTGATTCCATACCATTTACTGTCCGATTGTAAGACTTCAACACTAACTGCGTTTTCTGCTAGGAGGACTTTTACACTCTCAGGGAGGAGGTATTCGCCTTTTAAGGGGTTTTCTTCCTTCGCTTTATCTAGGAACGCTGGGAAGTTATCTTCTAGAGTCTGAATGAATTCAACAGGGAATCCCCAGAGATTCATGGATACAATGTCGTTTTCTTCTAGAGGCTCATAGGTTTGGCCATCATCTAGGGTGAAATAGATGCCATCGTCATGGACTTCAATCTGCTTCCGCTCGTCGATTCCCTCGAGGTAAGAGTCTTCTGAAACTACGCATACTCCACGGGATACATGACCATTTTCAGATACTGTGTTCTTCAAGAGGTAACCTACCATAGCAAGTTTCTTGTCCGCTTCTTTCTCATTTTGTGTTTCGGATAGGAAGTCATAAATCTTTTTATAAGCATCTTGACCATAGAAGTCATCGGCATTAATAACGGCAAATGGTGCGTCGATAACGTCTTTCGCACAGAGAATTGCATGGGATGTACCCCAGGGTTTTTCGCGACCTTCTGGTACTTCATAACCTTCCGGTAATTTATTGGTTTCCTGATAGGCATAACGTACTTCCATGTGCTTGGCAATCTTATTGCCTACCACTTCTTTAAACTGGTCAGCAATAGCGTCCTTAATGATGAAAACAACAGTCTCGAAGCCTGCTCTTTTTGCATCGAAAACCGAATAGTCTAAGATCACTTCTTGTGATGGACCGACAGGATCGATTTGCTTCAAGCCACCATAGCGACTCCCCATTCCGGCTGCCATAATTACTAAAATTGGTTTCTTCATATAAACCCCCTCTATTGGTAAATTTCTCATATAACTTTATCATATTTCTAGAGGGTAAGGTATAGATTATGTTAGAATTCTATATTAGATATAGGAACTTATATATTATGTTGAGGTTATAAAATGAATAAACAAAGTAATTGGAGAAGTCAATTCCATGAATTCGCTCTGGGCCAGGAAATTAAGAATATCATCTATCTTCTAATTGGTGCATTTATTGCGGGTGTAGCCATAAACTTGATTTATATTCCCATAAATATCACGATGGGAGGAGTATCTGGTCTAGCACAAACGATTCACTTATTCTTAGGCCCCGACTCATTCGTGACGCTCGGTATGTTAGCGATGCTTATGAACATACCTATTCTTATCTTAGGCTGGCGTTACTATGGGCTTCATATGGTGTATCGTAGTATAATTGGCGCCATTGTATTCTCCGTTTTCTTAGATCTTACGGCCAAAGTTGTGGACGGCTGGTTTGTTCTTCTTGTAGGAAATATGGATGCTAATCCCGACCGCTTAATATTTTCCATCTTCGGAGGTTTTCTCTTCGGCTTAGGGTTAGGACTTATTTTCCGTGGCCACTATACGACTGGTGGTACGGATATCCTAGCGTTTTTAGCGGCGAAATTTATTCCGAAACTAAGTGTAGGACAATTTATCTTTATTCTAGATGTGGTGGTTATTAGTATTTATGTAGGTACCCAAGTACTCTATACCCAAGATGCAAATATCATGTCTGCTCTCTATGCCTTCGTAGCACTCTTCTTAACTAGCAAGGTGACGGATACCATCTTAGTGGGCGGAAACGACAACTCACAAGCGTGTTATATTATCTCAGATCACTCCGAAGAAATCGCTCAACATATTCTGACGGATATGGAGAGAGGCGTTACGGCACTCCACGGCAAGGGTATGTATACAAATCATGAGAAACAAGTTTTATTTATAGTCCTACATAATACGCAAATCCCAGATCTTAAGAAATTAGTTTTATCCATCGACGAGAGAGCATTTCTCATTGTTTCTGATGTAAGAGAAGTAGCAGGTGAAGGCTTCGTCAAGAGTGAATTGTTCTAGGGAGTTTAAAACGTTTATGGACATACGTAATGGAGGTTATATAACCTCCATTAAAAGATCCATTGTATTATGAAATGCTTTACGCATATGAGCTTAACACAGTGATTTCAACCTCGAAATTTTCTTGTTCAATTGGGTTGAAGCAGCTTAGCTGAATACGGTCGCCGTCTTTTTTATTCGACAAGATATTCTTAATAGTGTTCGTAGATTGAATATCGACGCCTTCTATCTGAGTGATGATCATGTTCGTTTTTACACCTGCGGCAATGAGATCTTCATTACTGATGGAGGCTATTAAGAAACCGGCTACACGATTACCTTCTTTATCTACGAAATCTGACTGCACATAGACGCCGCTAATGCCTAGAAGAGCACGTCCCTGAACTTCTCCATTGTTGATCAGGTCCTCAATAATCGGCATTGCCGTCTTGATAGGAATGGCAAAGCCTAGTCCTTCATAGCCTACTCCAGAAATCTTCGCCGTATTGATGCCAACAACTTCTCCGTCTAGGTTAACTAGGGCGCCACCCGAGTTACCTGGATTAATAGCAGCATCGGTTTGGATATAAGCCATCTGAGAGCCGTCAGATGCGTTAATAACTCGGTTTAGTGCAGATACATAACCTATGGTTACACTAGAACTTAGTTCTGAACCGCCTGGGTTTCCAACGGCAATCACTTGCTCTGCAACCGTTAAATTTTCGCTATTGCCTAAGTCGGCGACTTCTAGAGTATGGTTACTATTGACCTTTAAGACCGCTAAATCTGAAACAGCGTCCTGACCAATTAATTTTGCTTCGTAATCTTTACCCTGGGAGTCTACAATTTTATAGTGCTTGCCTTTGCTCACGACATGGGAGTTGGTAATGATATATCCTTCTTCGTTTAGGACAATACCAGACCCCTCGCCGATGAGTTTACCTTTTGAATAGGGGTCCGTATCATCTTCTTCGCCGGGATCGTATCCATCATTGAAGCGACGGAAGAAGTCTTCTGGACTGAGCATCGTGCTACGGTCACCATAGGACTGGACTAGAATAACAGAGGGGACGGCTTTGGCCGCAGCCTTCTGAAGACGTGTTGCCTCTTCAGGTAATTCTATTTCTAGATAATTTAGGTCGGTGGTTGAGAGAGAAGGTTTAGTTTCTTCTTGTAAACTTTCAGCTGCTTCTAGAACATATCCTGAAATCTTTTGATTTATACTGCTACATGAAGTTGCAGCGAGGCTTAGTATAAGTACACTACTAAGTAATAGGGTGAGTTTTCGTTTCATATTATTTTCTCCTTTATTGATTTACTGTACTCATGATAAGGAGTGAAGCTAAAATGAAACTAAATTGAAAGTGAAGAAAATGTAAAAAGCGCTACAGGGATTCCTATAGCGCTTGAAGGATGGTTATAAATATTATATCTCTTTTGCCTCTACTAGGCCAACGGTTTGGACGATGTCTTCCACATAGAGTATGCCGTTACCAAATTCACTGAGTTCTAGCTTATCATTGATATTTCTTACAACGGGTTCGACTACTTCATTCGGTGTAAGGATGATAACGAGTTCCTTCTCCGGTACAATCTGGAAGCCGAAGAGTTTGGCATGTTCTTCCGTAGCAGAGCCGTGGCCATGAATAATTGTACCACCTCTAGAGCCAGCTTCTCGGGCTGCTTCAATAACGTCGTCTCCTGAGCCTAAATCGACTATAACACTTAGTTTCTTATACATATTATCCTCCGTGTTGCATTGCGCTTGGCAGAAATTCTTCAACTCTTCAGAATTAAGAGGTTTTCTGCCGTTGATATGGAAGAGGACCTTCTTCATGTAGGCAATCCCTCTTCCTGGTTTATGTAATTCCAATTCATCTGTAAACATCTCTAGGGTCTCTAGGGCTCTGGTTTCAGGCAGTAGGAAATAGAAAGTCATATTGTTTGCGTTTCTAATTCCAAGGTGTTTAAGCCAAGATTCTTTTGTAGTGCCTTTGGCCAAAACCGCAAGACATGTCATAATATGATGTTTTTCCATGAGGTTCTCAATTAATTTTCGTTTGTCTTCGGTTACAACTATAGTTAGAAGTCGAAATGAACCTTGCTGGTGTTCTGTTTGCATGATTACTTTCCTTTCTTCTTATCAAGATTTCTAGTTTTCCGTTGATAGAGGAGACCTAGAATCTGGATGGACATAATGGGTACCATAGCGACGACGGCGATCATACCGAATCCGTCTTTTACTACATCTGCATTAGGTACAGCATACGCTATTCCCTGTACAAAGGCTAGAGCGAAGGTTGCTGTCATAGGTCCTGAGGCAACACCACCTGCATCGAAGGCTATTCCAACGAAGAGCTCCGGTACGAAGAAGGCGGCTAGTACAGAAATTGCAAATCCTGGCAGAATATACATCCATAGAGAGATACCAGGGACGAAAATTCTTAGTACAGATAAGAATATTGCAAGTCCAACGGCAATAGATAAGAAGACAAGGACTAGAGGCCTACGTACATAGCCACCCGTAACTTCTTCTACCTGATGGGTAAGCACGTAAACTGCAGGCTCTGCAAGTACAGTTACCAGTCCTAGGACGAAGGCAACAATAAGTGCTGGAATCTGGGTGTCTAACTGTGCAATGCCTTGGCCTAGAACAGATCCGATATCCATGAATCCACCATTTACACCTAATAAGAAAACTACTAGACCTATATAGGAAATGAGAAGTCCTACGAGGATGCTTCTAAATACTCTGGGGCGGCGTGCTTTATCAGATAGATAGAAGAGCACATAGGCAATTAGAATTGGACCCAGAGAGATGATGGTTTCTAGGGCGAGATGGGGAATATAATCAAGATAGTGTTTAATAATGCCTTCCTCACTGGCCACAACAATAGGAAGGGTACCTTCGATATCTCGGACGCCCATAATAAGACCTGTGATGAGCACACCTATTATAGCTCCGGTAGAAGCAATACCGACCAATCCGAATGTATCGGCTTCACCGGTTTCGCTGTCCTTCTTAATTGCAGAAACACCACCTGCTAATGCCAGAATAAAGGGAACTGTAATAGCTCCTGTCGTAGCTCCCGATGCGTCGAAGGCGATGGCCAGAAATTCTGAGGAGGAGAATAAGGAGAGGACGAAGATTATTCCATAAGCCCCTAGATACACGAATTTCAGCGGAACGGAATATAATATCCTTATGAGTCCTAGGGTCATCATAATGCCTATTCCTATAGATACTACAATTACCATAAGTGTGGCAGGGAATTGTCCCTGTGTTACGCTGGCTACTTGGTTGGCTAGAATGTGTAAGTCTGGTTCAGCATAAGAGATAAAAAATCCTAATATCAAGGACACTGTAATAACAATACCTAATAGATTGGATTGGGTTAATCGTTTACCTATGGTTCGGCCGATGGGTTCTATGGATAGGTCAATTCCGAATAGGAATATGGTAAGACCTAGGAGAACCAGTACAGCACCGACGGTAAATTGTATTAACTGCGTACCTGTAAGCGGTACGAAGAAGAAATGTACAAGATAGACGATGACTGTTACGGGAAACACAGCGAAGAAGACTTCTTTAAATTTTGCTAAGATTTCATTCACTAGTCAATCCTACTTTCTTTATAAAAATTTTGCTCTAATAAACATATCATAATTTTCATTTTTCTTCCTATGATTTCATCGAGGACAAATGTAAAGAAAACATAAAGAAATGGCGGACTTTGGCCAAAGTACAATTGCTAAATTATTCACATGTGCGTGAGATTACTTAATTAGATAGTTTCTAAATATCACCTTGTACGAAAATATTATTTATCGTTATAATAAAGTCGATAATTATTAATGTTTGAAACAATTAATGGATTGATAAAGAAATCTGCACTTATCTTGCATTTTCTGCATGATTTCAATATTTAGACTCATTAATTTGTTTGGAACATCAAGTTTGGAGGAAATATATGAGTGTAAAACTCCCAGAGGGAGCCATGGGTTCGGTCAAAGAATTTCATGGTGGTGTACATCTTGAGTACAAGAAGAACACTTCACAACAAGACGCAGCGGTGCTTCCTACTCCTAGTCGAGTAAGAATCCCGGTATCGATGCATATCGGTCCCCACTGTGTTCCTGTCGTTAAACCCAAAGATGAGGTCAAAGTAGGACAGCTAATTGCGGATAGCGATAGTCAATTTGCAAGTCCTGTTCATGCTTCTGTTTCTGGTACAGTGAAGTTTGTTCGTGATGGTGATGTGGCCAGAAGTGGTGCAGAAACTATTGTGATTGAGATCGAGTCGGATGGCTTGATGACAAAGGCCGATAATCTCGTCCCGCCCAGCATCCAATCTAAGGAAGACTTCATTCAAGCGGTTCGAAACAGTGGTGTGGTCGGATTAGGCGGAGCAGGTTTCCCTACGTCAGGGAAATTACTTGTTCCAGATGATGTGGACATCGATACGTTAATTGTCAATGGTGGTGAGTGTGAGCCTTATATCACTGTGGATGAGTATACGATGATGCATTATACGGACGATATGTTAGATGGTATTGCAGCAACTCTAAAATGGAAGGATATTTCCCAGGCCATAATAGGTATCGAAGATAATAAGATGGGTGCGGTACATGTTGTCTTAGATAAGATTAATAGTAATCCCGATAAATATAAGAATATTAAAGTCTTGGTAACGAAAACTTATTATCCTAGAGGCGCTGAGAAAATGCTTATTTATAACGCTACAGGTAGAGAAGTGCCAGAGAATAAATTGCCTTTTGCAGTGGGTTGTATTGTATTAAATGTTTCAACGCTTGCAGAAATTGGTAAATATTTGCGTACTGGTGTTCCTCTAGTTAGCCGTATGGTGACGGTAGATGGCTCGGCCGTTTCCAAACCACAAAATGTCATTGTTCCTGTAGGTACTTCAATTGAAGATGTCTTACAATTCGTAGGACTGAAGGAACAGCCTGATATTTTACTCATGGGTGGTCCTATGATGGGTGTACCTATTAGTAATTTAGATCGGGCCATTATTAAACAAAATAACGCTATTTTGGCTCTACTTGAGAAGGACGTTCAGTTAGCAGATGAAACAGAATGTATTCGCTGTTCTCGCTGTATTGATGCGTGTCCTGTAAATCTACAACCTACTTCAATAATGAAGGCGATCAAGGCTGGAGATCTCGAGAAAGTGGAAAGATTACATGTTAATACCTGTATGGAATGCGGTTGCTGCGACTTCGTATGTCCAGCCAAGATACCTCTCGTGCAGTATTTCCGTCATGGTAAGAAATTACTTCGTAACGCAGGAGGTTCAAAATAATGAGTAAGCAAACAGAATTAGCCCCTAATTTGTTAATCTCTGCTAGTCCATTTATTAGAGATAGTAAGAAGACCAGTACACTGATGAGGGATGTGCTTATTGCGCTTGTCCCTGTTATCATCGCGGCGACTCTTATTTTCGGTACTAGAACACTCTTGATGCTAGCTGTTGCCATCGTAACAGCAGTACTTACGGAGTTTGTCGCCCAGAAACTCATGCATAGACGTCAAACCATTGGCGACTTATCGGCTGTGGTTACAGCGGTTTTACTTGTTTTGAATTTGCCGGTTGAATTTCCAATTTGGCAATTAATCTTAGGTACAATATTTGCCATTGCCATTGTGAAACAAGTGTTTGGTGGTATTGGCCAGAATTTTGTAAATCCAGCAGTAACAGCCAGAGTGGCGCTTGTAGCTTCTTTTGCTGGGTCTTTTGCCATCAATAGTCGTCCTGTAAATTGGGTACTAGAAGCATTGGGGAATGGAGCAGATGCCGCGTCTTCTGCAACACCTCTAGCCACTATGGCTCGTGGTGTGGAAGGCTTAGCCAATGCACCCGATCTTTCCCATATGTTCTGGGGAGCTCGTGATACGCTCGCGATAGGTGAGACTTCTATGATTGCGCTAGGTTTAGGTCTGATTTATCTCTTAGTTAGAAAAGTTATTAAAATTCATATTCCTTTAGCTGTCCTAGGTACGGTTGCTCTATGTGCCTTCTTCTTCGGTCAATTCAATTTAGATTTTGTACTATATCAATTGATGTCCGGTGGAATTGTGTTTGTAGCGATTTTTATGGCTACAGATTATGCAACGTCTCCATTAACAAATAAGGGTAAAATTATTTTTGGTATAGGTGTGGGATTAATAACTTGTATCATTCGTTTCTGGGGAAGTCTTCCAGAAGGTGCCTCTTACGCCCTTATCATTATGAATATTTTTACCCCACATATTGATCGCTGGACCGTACGTAGAGTGTTCGGCAAAGAGGAGCCTAGTAAGAAGCTCCATAGTTTGGAGGAAGCAGAATAATGGCACAAAAAAATAATAATTCAATAATAAAGCCTGCAATCATTCTGACTGTTATTTGTCTTGCAACTGCTCTTGCCCTAGCACTCACCAATGAGTTGACGAAAGGTCCAATTGAAGATCAGATTAGATTAAGAGCAATTCAAGCGAAGCAACAAGTGCTTCCTGATGCAGAGACATTTGAAGAGAAAACCTTTGAACCTGAAGAAGGTGATGAAGGTGAAACCTTTACTTACTTCGAGGGTCTCGATGGCTCCGGTAATGTGGTAGGGTATGTATTCTCCAACTCTACACCAGGTTATGGTGGTGACGTGAATGTTGATGTAGGTGTAGACGAAGAAGGTATTATTACAGGTGTTCTACCTCTTGAGTTAAATGAAACACCAGGAATTGGTACGAAGGTAGCAGACCCTGTTTGGCTCGAACAGTTTGTAGGGCTTGCAGATTCTATTAGTGCCGTTTCCGAACCATCGGGTGAGAACGAAGTGTCTGGCATTTCAGGTTCTACGATATCAACTGGCGCCTTCTTAAATAGCGTTAACTTAGGTTTACAACAGTTTGGAACGGCCACCGGTAAGGGCGGGGCAGCAGATGACCCTAGAATGACAGCCTTCCCAGGTGCTGTGGCATTTACAGAAGAAATTACCGCTGAAGGTACAGAGGGTAGTTTCAGCTATGTAGAAGCCTTTAATGAAGCCGGTGAACATCTGGGCTATGTATTTAGAAATGGAACAGAAGGGTATCATGGAGATGTTATTGTTCTCGTAGGTATAGATAATGAAGGCACACTAGTTGGAAATGTTCCTGTTGATCTACAAGAAACAGCAGGTTTAGGCTCCAAGGTAGGTGATGAACCTTTCACCAGTCAATTTATAGGTAATAAGGGTCCATTTGCTCTAGGTACGGATATCGATGGTATTTCGAACGCAACGGTTAGTTCAGAAGCCTATATCGATTCTGTTAATAAGGCAGTTTTACAGTTCGAAGCAGTTGGTGGTGAAGTTTCTGGTCTTGAACCCATTCCAGCTGGAGAAGCGCCTGAGAAGACACCAGAACAGTTGGCGTTCCCCAATGCAGCCTCTTTATCAGAAGATAAATCTGCTGAACTGGAGGGTGAAACCTTCACTTATAAGGATGCCCTCGATGCGGACGGTAATGTCCTAGGTTATGTGTTCTATCCTTCAGAAGAAGGCTATCATGGCGCTATCGAAGGCGTAGTCGGTGTGGACAAATCAGGTGCGGTTACAGGTGCTGGAGTGATTTCGCATACAGAAACTCCTGGTGTCGGCACGAGAATTGAAACGCCCGAGTTCTTAGAGAGCTTCATTGGTGTAACTGAGGCCAATGTAGGTAGTGTGGATACATTATCCGGTGCTACCGTCTCTAGTGAGGCATTTCGCGATAGCGTTTCCAATGCGCTCAAGCAATTCCAGGTCGTAGAAGGAGGAGCAGCATAATGGCTGAAAAAGCAAAAAAAGTTTCTACGGAAAAACGTAGTTTAGGCCCTGTTTTTACCAAGGGTATTATTAGAGAAAATCCAATTTTCAGATTAGTCTTGGGTATGTGTTCATCCCTTGCTGTATCGGGTACAATGATTGGTTCACTAGGTATGGGATTGTCCGTTATCTTCGTACTAGTCATGGCAAATATCGTTATTTCATTGTTAAGAAATGTTATTCCAGATACCGTAAGAATTCCTGCATATATTACTGTTATTGCGGGGTTTGTTACCATTACTCAATTATTGCTTCAGGCGTTCCGCGGAGATGTGTATGAACTTCTCGGTGTCTATCTACCATTGATTGTTGTTAACTGTATTATTCTAGGCCGTGCAGAAGCTTTTGCTAGCAAAAATACTGTTGGTGTAGCAGCACTTGATGGTTTAGGCATGGGAGTAGGATTCACGGTTGCTATGTTATCCATTGCCTTCATCAGAGAGCTAATCGGACATGGTAGCCTCTTCGGGTACCAAATCCTTTCAGAAGAATATACTATTATGCTATTTGCTCTGCCTGCAGGTGCCTTCATGGCTGTAGGTGTTCTAATGGCTGTTTGGAATAAGGTAGCAGAGATGCAAGGTAAGCCTAGAGCCGGTGAAGATTGTTCAGGTTGTCCATCCGCGGGTCATTGCGGACAGCAATTCGTAAGAAGCCAAGCAGAGACGGTTCAAGATTCCGAAGAGAAGATTATGAAGTCCACTGCAATTCCCCTAAACAAGAAAAATAAGAAGGAGGATAAGTAATCATGTCGAATCTATTATCCATTTTGTTTATTGCGATTTTAGTTGAAAACTATGTATTCGTTCAATTCCTCGGTATCTGTCCATTCCTGGGTGTATCGAAGAAACTAGATACGGCTATGGGTATGAGTTTTGCTGTAATCTTTGTTATGGTCATTGCGACACTCGTTACTTGGCCCATAAACCATTATATTTTAGAGGGCTTAGGCTTAGAATATCTACAAACTTTAGTCTTCATATTAGTTATTGCAGCGCTCGTGCAGCTGGTAGAGACCTTTATGAAACGTTATATGGTGCCTCTTTATAAGGCGTTAGGTATTTTCTTACCTCTAATTACCACAAACTGTATCGTTCTAGGTGTTGTTCTACTGAATGTTCAGAGTAGTTATGGATTTGTAGAATCTCTTGTAAACTCTGTTGGTGGTGGTGTCGGTTTCTTACTGGCCATGTTCATGTTCTCAGGTATTAGAAATAAGATTGATGAATCTAATATTCCTCATTTCTTCAGCGGTTTACCTGTAACAATGTTTGCAGCAGGTATTGCCTCCTTGGCCTTCCAGGGCTTCGTAGGCATTGCCGAGAATTTATTTAAGTAAGGAGATCAGATATGGATTTTAATATGCAAGGTGTACTCTACGCCGTTCTGGTCATTGCGGTTTCAGCTCTTGTCTTGGGGCTGATCCTCGCCATATTCTCTAAGTTAATGGCGGTCCCAGTGGATCAGAAGTTAAGTGCTTTGAGAGAAGCCATGCCTGGCGCCAACTGTGGTGCATGTGGTCATACGAGTTGTGATGGTTATTCTGAAGTTCTAGCCGACGGTACAGAGACAAAAATTAATTTATGTAAACCCGGTGGACAAGGTACCATCGATCAAATCTCCAAGATTCTAGGTGTTTCTGGAGGTACAGCACAGGCTACTACAGCCATGGTTTTATGCCAGGGAAACCATAATAATACACAGAAGAGAGCAAAATACCACGGTATCCAAACATGCCACATGGCAGAGCTAATTGACGGTGGTGACGCAGCCTGTGGTTATGGTTGCTTAGGCTACGGAGATTGTGAGAAGGTATGTCAGTATGACGCGATACATGTCATTAATGGCGTATCGGTCGTGGATCCATCGAAGTGCACTTCCTGTATGATGTGTATCGAAACTTGCCCCAAGAATATTATTGAGCTTGTTTCTATGAAGAAACCACATTCGGTAGTCTTCTGCCACAATGAAGATATTGCTCAAGTTGCTAATAAGGTCTGTTCCGTTTCTTGTATTAGCTGCGGACGCTGTGTGAAGGCTTGTCCTGTGAACTGCATTGAGATAGTCAACAACCGTGCAATCATCGATTATGATTGTTGTATCAATTGTGGCGAATGCCAAAGAGTTTGCCCTCACGATTGTATTCTATCTTTGTATCCACCCAATCAGTTAGATGAACGTGTGATTGCTTCGACAACAGCTCCTTCTGTATAGTATAATTCTCCCGAACTAAAGGGAGATACGCTATGAAATATGAATTTACACAAACTAGCAAGGGTCCCGCCATCGCCAAGAAGCGGGACCTTTTTCTATTATTAGGGATAACCGTGGTACTATTAGGCTTCGTCCTATGGTCCTATTGGATTAAGCCAAGCTATTTCCCAGACGAAAAGTTACAGTATGCTTGGATTTATCACGAGAATGCGCTATTAGAACACGTGCCCTTAGACGGCAGCGAGAATACCTGGGAACTAGAAGTACCTGGTGAGGATGGCGAGCATGTTCATATCATCATTTCTACTAATAGTGATGGAACCATACAAATATTAGAATCCAATTGTCCGGATAAAGTATGCGTCAATACAGGTCGGGTCTACATGGAAGGTCAGAGTATTGCTTGTCTTCCTAATCGTGTGATAATTAAAATAGCCCCAGAAGAGGGAAGTAGTGGAGAAGGGATTGACGGATGAGTCAGAAACCTAACAATATACAGTTTAAAAATAAATCTTTATATCTCATGGTGCTTCGTGGTGTTCTCATCGCCTTTTCTTTTATACTCTCTGCCATAGATCATAGTTTACCTAGCTTCATTGCAGGTGTACCGCAGATGTCTCTAGGCTTAGCCAATATCGTAGTACTTTTTGCTCTAATTTTCTTAGGAGCAAAGGACGCTATATTAATCACTGTGGTGAAGAGTCTTTTTGTTATCTTCCTACGCGGTCCCATATCTTTCTTACTAAGTTTTACGGGTGGAATTTTTGCCCTTACGATAGAAATTATTCTTTGGAAATTTAGTAGAAAAACGGTATCACTTATCCTACTCTCAGCTCTTGGAGGGCTTGCTCATAATATCGGCCAAATCATCGCCTATTCTTTCTACGCACAAGTAAATGTTTCTATACTCTATGCTCCATTGTCGATATCAGGCATCATTACGGGAATACTCACCGCCTTTGTTCTTCGCGCTATGTATCCTTTTATGGCCAAGTGGTTTATGAAATATAAACCTTATCGAGGAGAAGGTAATAATTAGCATGTATAAGAAAGTAATGTGCATCGTCCTAGCACTCCTTCTAATTAGTGGTTGTGCCCCTACACCAGAGACTAAGACACTCACAGAGCACTCTATTACTTATTTCGATTATTTCGATACCATTGTTCAAATAAAAGCCTACACGGAGTCCGAAGAAGACTTCCAAGCACTAACAGAAATGCTGCAAGAAGAGTTAAGCCTCTGGCATAAACTTATGGATAATTTCAGAAGTTATGAAGCGATAAATAACGTCTATAGTCTGAATGCTGCAGCGGGTGGTGAATGGATTACTCTCGATAAGAGACTTATGGATCTGTTAGAGTTTTCTATTGAAGCCTATGAGAGAACCAATGGACAAGTAAATATAGCGCTAGGAGAAGTTACGAAGCTTTGGCACGAGAAAAGAACGGAAGCATTGCAGAATGAAAACCTAGAAGGCGAGCTACCGGATGAGGATGCACTTACTCTAGCAGGTTCCCATGCGGATCTCTCGAGTTTAGAACTAGACCATGAGAATAGTAGAGCCCGAATTACAGACCCTCATATGTCTATAGACTTGGGTGCTGTGAGCAAGGGTTATGTCAATTTATATTTACTAGAAATTCTGGAAACGATGGAGTATAATCACATCTTGCTGAATTTAGGTGGTAATCTAAGTGCAGTAGGGAAGAAAGGCGACGGAAGTTTATGGAAGCTAGGTATTAATAATCCATTCCGTAAAGAAGATAAGCATGCAGAACAGCTTCTCAAAGTCGCTAGTGTAGAGGATCGAAGTATCGTGAGTTCAGGGAACTATGAACGTTACTACCATGTGGAGGGAGTGTCCTACCATCACATAATTGACCCAGATACTTTATTCCCGAATCCGGACTATGCACAAATTACGCTAATCACGCCAAATCCTGCCTGGGGAGATGTATTAAGTACAGCACTATACAATATGACCATAGAAGAAGGTCAAGACTTATTAAGCACTTTTGAAAATACCGAAGCATTATGGGTGCTAACGAATAAAGAAGAAGTGAAAAGTGTAGGGTGGGGAAAACACTACTTAGTTGAAGAGTATTGAGAATATTATTGTACAAATTACAAAGGATATTCAAGTTTTTATTCGGTGCGAAGTATAGGAATTTGTAGTAAAATGGATAAATAGTAAAAAAGTCACGTTTTACATATCAGGACACAAGCTAGCAATTAGCAATCTTAGGAGAACAAAAATGGCAAATCGTAAACAGGTAGACACAAGCAGAGTGCTTAGCATTCTGGTGTGCATTATCTTCATGATTTTTTCGGCAGTATTTGCTTATTACATATATTCTTTACAACTTTTTCCACAGAAATATCTAGTTTCTGGAATCGTCGCTTTATTTGTAATAAATTTGATTATTGTTGTATTGTTACTTACACGAAGTAGGAAGTGGAAACAAATTGTTTCAGGAATTCTTCTGGTAATTAGTGTAGTGGGTTTCATTTTTGCTTTCCGCACACTAGGTTCTGTTGACCGATTTATTAAAGATATGAGTGATCCTGAAAATGATACTACAATATATTCAGTAATTGTTATGAAAGACGATAGTCTACAAACTGCTTCTGAAGTTAATGGTATAGAAATTGGTTATGAAACAACAGCAGATCTTAATTTCGCGGCGAGCTTATTACCCAATAACATTGGAGCGAGTGCCAATGCCTACGCAAGTTATCCTCACCTTGTAAATGCCTTATATAATGGAAATGAACGTATTATATTATTTAATGAAAGTTTCCGTGCAATTATAGATGACACACATCCTAACTTCTTCACCGACACAAGAATTCTTGATGCGACGAATCAAGAGTATTTATTACGCTTAAATACCCCTGTGGAGACTGAAGAGGTGACTCCAATTGAGACTGAGGTCACAATGCCATCACTTCCACCTGATAATAAAACAATCGAAACAGTCGAAGGTGAAGGTACAGATATTGAGATAATCGATGAGACGAGTCCTAGCGATCCTACAATGCCTGTAGGTACTACTACAGTAACGGAGGAACCTGATTCAGGTGGTAATACTATAGTGACAATTCCAGAGAATCAGATAACTCCTGCTCAAACGGGTAGTTATCAAGATTATGGTAGCCAGGGTGTAGATGGAGTAAAGCCTTTTACTATTCTTATTTCAGGTATTGACACTTACGGTGGTATTGATACGAGATCTAGGTCTGATGTTAATATTGCTGCTGCTGTAAACCCTCGAACAAGGCAGATTATGTTAGTCCCTGTACCAAGAGATTCTTACGTTCCGATTGCTGGTACTGGTGGCTATAAGGATAAACTTACCCATGCAGGTCTTCTCGGACCCAATAGTTCTGCAAATTCCGTAGCAAATGCTCTCGGCATTCGAATGGATGCATATGTAAAGGTAAATTTTTCAACACTTATTAACACGATAAATGCTCTGGGAGGGGTAACGGTCTATAATCCTGTAACATTCACTTCTGTTCAGGGGTATCATTTCCCAGCAGGTAATATAAGACTCAATGGCAATCAAGCTTTGGCATTCTCTAGAGAGCGTAAGGCTCTTGGGGGAGGAGATAGTGCTCGAGGCATGAACCAAACCCGTGTGATTCAAGGCATTATTAATGAAGCTCTCAAACCCCATAATCTCTTGAATGCTAATGGGATATTAAATTCTTTATCTGGAACATTTAGAACTAACATGTCCGATTCTGCTATCCGTACGATGATTAATAATCAGCTGAATTCTGGTGGTGGCTGGAGTGTGCAATCTTATGCACTTAGCGGATATGGACAAACGGGATTGCCATCCTATTTCATGCCTGGTTATAGATTGTCGTTCTTTGTTTTAAACCAAAACTCAATTGCAGGAGCAAGGTCGAGATTGTATAATGTGTTAGGTAATTAATATTGTTTATCTAAGCTTTATATAGAAAGTAGAAATTTAATGAAAAAAATAATGGTTGTATTTGGAACTAGACCCGAAGCTATAAAAATGTGTCCGTTAGTTAAGGAATTGAATGAAAGAAAAAATGTTGAAACAGTAGTATGTGTTTCAGGTCAACATAGAGAGATGTTGGCTCAAGTATTGGATGCTTTTCACATTGTCCCAGATTATGATTTGGAAATAATGAAGGATAAGCAAACCCTTTTTGATATTACAACAAATATTCTAGAAACCATCAAAGATGTGTTAATAGAAGTTAAACCTGATGTTGTTTTAGTACATGGAGACACTTCAACTACATTTGTAACGGCTTTAGCTTGTTTTTACTTGCAAATTCCAGTCGGCCATGTAGAAGCAGGATTAAGAACTTATAATATCTTTTCACCTTATCCTGAAGAATTTAATCGCCAAGCAGTTGGTTTAATCGCGAAATATCATTTTGCTCCAACACAAATTT
>CAYMOG010000013.1:0-27986 GCA_964392065.1 uncultured Oscillospiraceae bacterium | reverse complement strand
GTCCTACAAATTCCTACAATTTTCGACAATTCTATGCTATTATCAACGGAAGACTAATTAGCAAGGAAGCTACCTCGGATGAAGCTCAATCGAGAAACTAGAAAGTGGATTCTTATTCTAGTGGCCATTTCATTACTCATGATATGGGCTATGCAACGCTTGCAGTTTATGCCCCAATTTATTGGTCAGACGATATCTTTCTTTTCACCCTTACTTATTGGTGTTTTTATTGCATTTGTAGTGAATCTGCCCATGCGATGGATAGAAGAGAAGTTTTTTTCTAGACCATGGCAGAGACAAGATCATCTACGCCTTAAGATTAAGAGACCGATATCAATGTTATTGGCTTTCTTCCTTGTTGTAGGAGTCATTGTTTTGATTTTTTTCATGGTGTTGCCTGATTTACTTCAGACCGTTGTATCCTTTACGGATCAGCTACGCACTTCTATTGTACGTCTGCAAATTTGGCTTCAGGAATTAGATTCAGGAGAGTCTGAACTTTTCGGATGGCTAGCAGGCTCAAGTTTCTCTATTAATAACTTAATCCAGCGCGGTATTAATTGGTTAAATAATGTATTTAATGAAGCTGCAAGTTCTATATGGGAATGGGTCTCAACATTAATTAATGGCTTCTTAAATACGTTCTTCGGTATTGTTTTTTCAATTTACTTCTTGTTGCAAAAAGAAAAAATTGCTAAACAATTCAAGCAAGTTGCTTACGCTATTTTCCCCGAACGCCAAGTGGATAAAGCTTTGAAATTAGGTCAGTTGGTTAATGGCGTATTCTCTGGATTCGTGAGTGGCCAAGGTCTAGAGGCTTTAATTCTGGGCGGACTCGTATTTATAGGCATGCAGATTTTCCGTTTCCCATACCCACTTACAATAAGTGTATTAATTGTAGTAGGCGCTCTTATTCCTATATTCGGAGCCTTTATAAGCGGTTTGTTAGGCTCCCTATTAATAATGGTAGATTCTCCACTTCAAGCATTGGCGTTCATCATTATGCTAGTAGTCATTCAACAAATTGAAGGTAACTTTATTTATCCTCGAGTAGTCGGCAAGTCGGTAGGGCTCCCTGCACTCTGGGTTTTATTTGCGGTGACATTTGGTTCCAAATTATTTGGATTTCTGGGACTTCTTCTCGGTGTACCCGCCTTCTCAGTATTTTACGTACTTCTTCGTTCGTGGAGTCGGATGCAAGTGCAGAAAAAAGGCGTTCCTCCAGAGAAGATTGAGAATTTCAATGTTGAAACCCCCGTGGAGATTTTCGAAGAGGATACAGAAGATACGCTAGTCGAGGATGCAGAGGAGTTATTAGAAGAGCCTGGGGCTTTGGCCAAAGAGCAAAGAACCTACAATACAGAGGACTATGCCGAAAACAATGTCAGACCGGTAAAGATTCTCTTCGATTTAGATCAATTTGAAAAGGAATTGACAGAAGATAATCTTGAAGCTAAACATATACGGGAAGAGGCTTGGAAGCGGACTCTCGATTTCATCAAGAGGCGTAAGAAAGCAAGATCGAAAAAAAACAAAGATTTGTAACAGAGTATTTACATCATTAGTTGGATTTTTATTGAATAATTTTTAGATATCTAGTATTATTATTGAGTACTTAGATTAAGTACAAAAGAAATAGTTGTACAATAGTTTTAGGAGGATTACATGGCTATTAAAGTAGGTATTAATGGATTTGGTCGTATCGGCCGTCTCGTATTCCGTGCAATGCACGACCAAGGTTTACTAGGTAAGGAAATTGACCTGGTAGCGGTAACGGATTTCAGCACAGACGCTGATTATTTCGCTTATCAAATTAAGTATGACAGCACACAAGGTAGATTTACAGGTGAAGTAACTACTGAGAAGAGCTCAGAAGATAAAGAGGAAAATGATGTGCTTGTTGTAAATGGCGACAAGATTTTATGTGTTCCTGCAGCAAGTAGTCCAGCAGAACTTCCATGGAAAGATCTCGGTGTAGATTATGTTATTGAGAGTACTGGTGCTTTCACGCAGCTCGATAAGGCCAAAGGTCATTTAGATGCTGGTGCTAAGAAAGTTATCATTTCTGCTCCTGGTAAGGGTGGCGTTAAGACCATCGTTATGGGTGTAAACGAAGATGAATATAATACCGATGAGCATGACGTAGTATCAAATGCTTCCTGTACAACAAACTGTCTTGCACCTGTTGTACATGTATTGCTTAAAGAAGGTATTGGTATTGAATCCGGTCTTATGACTACCATTCATGCTTATACTGCAACACAGAAGACTGTTGATGGTGTTTCTAAGAAGGACTGGAGAGGCGGACGTGCAGCTGCAGTTAATATTATTCCTTCTTCTACAGGTGCTGCCAAAGCTGTTGGTGAAGTACTTCCAGAAACAAAAGGCAAGCTTACAGGTATGTCTTTCCGTGTTCCAACTCCAACAGGTTCTGTAGTAGACTTAACTTTCCGTACAGAGAAAGAAACTTCTATTGAAGAAATCGATGGTCTTATGAAGAAAGCTTCTGAGACATATTTGAAGGGCTATCTGAAGTACAGTGTAGATCCTATCGTTTCTACCGATATTATCAATGATGAGCACTCTTCAATCTACGATTCTGGAGCTACTCTACAGAATAACCTTCCAGATGAGAAGCGTTTCTTCAAGGTTGTCAGCTGGTATGACAATGAGTGGGGTTACTCCATGCGTTGTGTAGACTTACTACGCTTCATGGCAGAAAAAGACGCTTAATTTTAGAGTCTAATACATTTGTATTAAGCGGGCCTCCTTCGGGAGGCCTTTTTATTTGTGGCGAAGAACCTACATAGA
The DNA here is from genome assembly GCA_964392065.1 of uncultured Oscillospiraceae bacterium. Classification (GTDB taxonomy): domain Bacteria; phylum Bacillota; class Clostridia; order Saccharofermentanales; family Fastidiosipilaceae; genus JASBZA01. The sequence goes on along the minus strand of CAYMOG010000013.1, from coordinate 25,175 downwards.
AGAAAATATATTGTGAAACTTGTCAATAAATCTTGTAAAATTCGGCGTCTATCATTACAATATAGATACAGAAACGTAAGGAGGTCTAGTATATGAAAATTGAAGTTTATGGAGTTGGAATTAAGATTAATCCCCAACTTGAAGAGAGAATAGACCGTAAGCTCGCTAAGTTCCAACGCCATTTCGGTGAGGATGCTGTCTGTCAAGTGAAGTGTTCTAATGATGGCCCGAATTTAAGAAGGATTGAGATTACTATCTTCTATAAGAAACACATTTATCGAGCAGAACGCAGCGCGGAAGATATTCTCACTGCTCTCGATTTAGCGATAAGTATCCTAGAAGGACAAATTAGAAAACAAAGAACTAAGATGCGTAGACGTAAGAAGGATTTCGCTTACCTCTCTGAATTCTTATCTGAAGGCGATGGCTTATCGGCTAATGAGGAATATGCTGAAGGCGAGGAAGACGCTCTACAGGGAGCGAGTTTCCGTTATAAAACTTTTGCACTAAGACCTATGTCTAGAGAAGAAGCTGCTTTACAAATGGAGCTCCTAGGCCATAATTTCTTCTTATTTGAAGACGATGAATCAGGAAAAGTAAATCTTGTCTATAAGCGTAAGGGTGGAGATTACGGAATCATTGATCCAGAATAGACTCTAGCAAACTGCGAAAATAATTGAAGGGAAGATATTTACCCTTTAGAATAGAGTGAATAATGCTCGTCTAGAATAAATTCTATGGCGAGCATTTTCTTGCGTAATTCGATTTTTTAATTTGCTAATCTTCATTATAATAGATGTGTTGAATGAAAAGGAGATATCGATGCGAGAACAGATAGAAGATATTGAATATAGTGCCGGTCAGGATTTACTACGTGGCCTAAACCCTGAACAGAAAGAGGCTGTACTTCATAACGAAGGCCCGCTACTTATCTTAGCAGGTGCAGGATCAGGGAAAACGCGAGTCATTACTCATCGGATAGCCTACCTCGTTCAGGCCAGAGGTGTTTCACCGAGAGAGATTCTAGCCATTACATTTACGAATAAAGCGGCCAAAGAAATGCAAACCCGCGTAGAAGAACTCCTTGGAACCGATACAAGAGGTATGTGGATAGGTACATTCCACTCTATGATGGCAAGAGTTTTGAGACGTTTTGCAGAACATTTGGGCTTCACACAGAATTTTTCCATTGCCGATACTGCGGTACAGCTAGCAGAAGTAAAAGCGATTGTAAAAGAATTAAACCTCGATGAGAAGACTTTTGAGCCAAGGCGTATACATAATGCGATTTCTACGGCGAAAAATCAGTTGGTTTCTCCAGAAGCGTATCGACAAGAAGTAGGAACGGAATATTGGAAGAGTAAAGTAGCAACCGTGTATGCTCACTATCAAGAACGCTTGAAGCGCAATAATCTAATGGACTTTGATGATTTACTCTACTATGCCGTTAAATTATTTCAAGCCCATGAGGATGTTCTAAGAATCTATCAAGAACGTTTTCGTTATATCATGGTCGATGAATATCAAGATACAAATGGTGCACAGTACGAATTAGTTAGACTATTATCGATGGCCCATGAGAACCTCTGTGTTGTGGGAGATGATGATCAGTCCATTTATTCTTTTCGTGGAGCGGATATTCAGAATATTTTGGACTTCGAAAAGGATTTTGACCATTGTAAAATAATTAAATTAGAGCAAAACTACCGTTCTTCTGGAAACATTTTACAAGCTGCCAATACAGTCATAGGAAATAATAGTGATCGTAAGGATAAGAAGTTATGGACAGCGTCTGGAACGGGTGAGAAAATTATTCGTGTCAATGCAACCGATGAGCAAATGGAAGCGCAATTTATTTCTGCAGAAATAAGTCGGATGGTGCATGGAGGAGAAGCAAATTATAGAGATTTCGGTATACTTTATCGTTTAAATGCCTTATCGAGAAACTTAGAATTTGCTTTGCAACGTGCAGGGATACCCTTCAAGATTTATGGTGGTCTACGCTTCTTCGACCGCAAAGAAATTAAAGACGTCTTGGCTTATTTATATCTTATTACAAGCCCTAGAGACGATGCTTCCTTCCGCCGTGCGGTACAGACACCCAGAAGAGGAATAGGGCAAGTAACGATTGATGAGATTCAGCGTTTGGCACTAGAACATAATGCATCGATTATGGAGATATGTGTAAATATTGAGAAGTTTCCCAATTTATCTCGAAATGCGAATAGAGTGCAAGTTTTTGTTCAGGAGATTGCTAGGATGCAGAAGACACTATTAGAAAATAAAATGTCTTTGGCCGAGTATATTGAATATGTGCAAAATGAATCGGGTTTAGTGCAAGAAATTATAGATAAACAAGATAAGGGGAGAGAAGAAGCCTATAGTCGCCTCGAAAATATGAAAGAACTCTTATCGGAAGCCATTACTTTCCAGAATTTGCCTGAAGATAGTAATGCCTGGGATTTCACCGCGGAAGAACTGGGAGAATTGGCAACAGAAAGAGATCAAGAACTTGCAAACGATGAGGAAACACTCTTGCAAAAACTCTTGAGGTTCCTTGACCAAGCCGCATTACAATCGGATTTGGATTTGGATGAATCTGGAGAAGAAGAAAATTATGTAAAATTAATGACTATACATAGTGCCAAGGGCTTGGAATTTGATAATGTTTTTGTAGTGGGTATGGAAGAGGGGATATTCCCTGGTTATCGCTCACTTATGGAGCCGGGCATGATCGAAGAGGAACGTCGTTTAGCTTATGTATCCATTACGCGGGCTAGGAAGAAACTATTTATGTCCACTTCAGCGTATCGTTTGCTCTTTGGCCGTACAGAAGGTTATGTACCTTCGCGATTCCTAGAGGAGCTACCAGAAGAAACATACACAGAGATTGGTCAGACCTCGAGAACAAGAAATACGACTAGCCGCATGGAACGCGACTATGAAGAGGATCTGAGAAGACCTACTGAACGTAAGGATATTTTTGGTCTGGGCAGTAAGAAGTCTCCACTAGATGACTTGCGTTCCAAGGAAAAAGTGGTTTCGCAAATTCATAATAATACCAAAGGTGGACTTACACCCGATGAGATTCAGCGAGGGGACCGTGTTCGCCATATGAAATATGGTGCAGGTACCGTACGTTCGGTTGAGCCTGTTGCGGGCGATGCGCTCTTACTGATTCATTTCGACGGCGCCGGCGAAAAACGTTTACTGGCTAATATGGCTAAATTACAGAGAACAGGAGAATAGTATGGTTCGTGACAATGCGTTCTACGCTATGATTGATCGTAGTAAATATATTCAGCGCTGGAGTCTTATGCGTAACACGCAGCAAGAAAACCTTGCGGAACATAGTTTTATGACGGCGGTGTTTGCCCATGCTCTAGCGATCATTCGTCAGGAACGTTTTAAGGATTTATATCCTCAAGTCGATCCTAATGAAGTGCTAGCCTATGCTCTATATCATGATATCAACGAAGTAATTACAGGGGATTTGCCAACACCTGTTAAATACCAGGATTCAAGCCTAGAAAGTGCTTATAAGTCTATTGAGGCCAAAGCTACCGACGACATGCTCTCCTCTCTACCTGAAGATTTACGGGCCAATTATGTGCATTTGCTAAAAGATGATGAAGATGCTACTACGCACGTTATTCGTCGTCTTGTAAAGGGCGCAGATAAGCTCTCTGCATATGCAAAATGTTTAAGTGAGATAAGACAAGGAAATCAGGAGTTTGAACAAGCAAAACATTCTACGCATAAGCGCTTAGTGGATTTGGACTTGCCTGAAGTAAGCGTATTCTTAGAAGAGTTTATGCCATCCTTTGCCCTGTCTTTGGATGAGCTTAGAGAAAATAAGGTTGTAAAATAAACTTTGAATCAAGAAATTAATAAACATGAAAATTATGTCAAGTACAGAAGAGCTGGATTTTTCAATAGAATCCTACTTATCTTATTGATTTTTTGTGTTGTGGGGCTCTTAAGTTTATACCTCTATGAGAATCGGACTGTAGGCATAAGAACCAATATTTCTTATCAAATGCGCTTGGGCCCAGGCACAGATTATGAGAGTGTTGGTAGCACACCCGTAGGCGCAGTTTATCGCATCAAGGAAAGGATACAAGGGCAAGCGACTAGTTATGGTAATACGTGGTATCACGTAGAGGCAGGTCCACAAGGGAGTGTATATATAATCATGGATAAGGAAAATCAAGATAAATTAAACACACAGGCCTATCGGCAACTACACAGTTTAAGTCAGCGAATCGATGGCTTGCAATGGGAAGACGAGGACGGCCTGTTTATCGAAAGTCTGAAGCAATTTCCAAGTTCCTACCAGGAGCCTTTGCGTAAACTACATCGACTCTATCCGAATTGGACATTTCATGCATTCTATGTGGAAGACTCATGGGAACATGTTTTGGACGCTCAGACAAGCCCAGAGGATAGAAGCTTAGTTCAGGGTGGAGAAGGTTTTTTTGAACGCTATCAGTGGATGATAAAAAACGATACCGTTTACGATGGTGTCAATTGGTATCCTGCCACACGAGAAGGAGTCGCTTATTATATGGACCCCCGAAACTTCCTCGATGTCCATGGAATATTTCAATTTTTAGATTTGAGTAATACCGATAATAGAGAGGATGGGATAGAAAGCATTTTCCAAGGAAATGCGGATTTACTTCCTCTTGTACCGTATTTACGGGAGGCCGCAGGTGAAGCGAAAATTATGCCAGAAGCCCTAGCCATACGTATTCGCCAAGAAGTTAGCATTGGAAATACTATAAGTCTTGTGGCCAAAGGTCTACTACATCCTGATTATCCTCCGTTAAGAGAGAATAGTCCCAGTCCCATCTATCTGGATTTAGATACCCAACTAGAACAATTAGAGAATCCTCAACGGGCATTAACTTCTGATGAAGAAGCGATTCTTCAAGCTTTACGTGCAGGTGGGGAAGGGTTTCCTGAAATAGAAGAAAGGTTTTATAATTTCTATAATATTGGCTCTTATCCGGATCCTGAGCAGATCTCTGGTGCCATGATGAATGGAGCAAGGTTTGCCGCAGGACAAACGATTTCTCCTGATGAACTCGCCTTTCAAGAGTACCTCTTACCCTGGAGAACTCCAGAATTAGCGGTACTGGGAGGTGCACATTATATTGTCAAGCAGTATATTAACCGAGGACAGAGTACCAATTATCTTCAGAAGTTTGACCTTGTAAGCGGTGATTATTCTCATCAGTATATGCAGTCTATTTATGCGGCGCTACATGAGGGGAATCGTATGGCTCAGACATTAATTGAAGCAGGAGAAATCCAGAACAATTATCGCTTCATTATTCCTGTTTATCAGGGCATGCCGGAGTTTAGTCAGGAGTGGGGGAAACATGCATAAGCATAGGCAAATTACAGATTCTAGAGGTATGTTCATGCTAGAAAACCCAGTTTCTTGGAGCAAAACAGCGGTGCAAGTTTATCTCCCTGCGTTTATCTTGCAAGCCTTAAGTTTTATTCTTTTGAGCTCTTTTTTGCCATTGGATTTTAGTATGGGAAATTCATTTGTTTTACTGGCAATAAGCTTACTATTTCCGACTTTATTGTGCGTTTATAGTCAGCGAATGGGTTTAAGAGTGCACGGATTTAATTATGTAGTGCATTATGAAGAGGGTAGGCGGTTTATCTTTGGCCTTCTTATCACATGGGGAGCAGCCTTTGCATTCATGTATTACACCGTCTTCGCTTGGGAAATGTTTAGTGTGTTCCAAGGACAGCTTGTTTTGACCCTATGCTTGATCCTAGGGAATATCCTATTAAGTATTTTGAATTATGAATTAGCAAGCTACATTTTCTTCGGAGTCATGACGTATCTTGTGAGTGTAGCAAGTTTTAGTGTGGCGGATTATTTTGTCCAGAGTTTTATTGGCGTAGATGTAGCGGGTACCTGGATTATTGCTCTAGGGTTTTCCTTTTTCTGTGCCGTTGCTTTTGCATATATCACTAATAGACGTTATGTATTTGTTCATAAGGGCAATTTCTGGCATGATTTCATTAAATTCTTAATGGCAAGAGTCGTGTCCTCATTGCTTATCGAAGTACTGGGCATGGCTATTGCGATTGACTGGCTAGGTTTCGATAGAGATTTATCTCGGTCTATGGCTTCCATTGCCGTTACCGTAGCAAATTATTTTTTGTCCAAATTTTTTGTGTTTAGAAAGGGCTTAGCGGATAACGCTAAGCATGAATGAAAATGAATTATCAAGAAGCTTTACAATACTTAGAAAAAGGTGATCGTACGGGTGGGCGTCTCGGATTAGACAAGCTAAGAGAATTTCTCGAATATCTAGGGTCACCTGAGCAGAAAATACCAACGATACATGTAGCAGGAACCAATGGCAAAGGATCTGTATGTGCTTATTCTGCTTATATTTTAGCCAGTAGCGGTAAACGGGTAGGACTATTTTCTTCACCGTTTGTCTATGATTTCGGTGAACGTATTCGGGTTCTGGATGGCCGAGATCACGAGAAAAAATGGCAAGAAGACCCTAGTGTTACTTATATTCAAGAAGAACAGGTCGTGTATTATGTTGAAATTATTCAAGAGACCATTCGAGCGTTAAACATTTCTCAGGAATACCTACCTATTCATTTTGAAATGTTGACTATTATGGCATTTATGCATTTCCAAGCGATGGATTGTGATGTGATTGTGCTAGAAACGGGTTTAGGGGGTAGACTCGATTCCACCAATGTTATTCCTGCACCAGAAGTTGCTGTCATTACGACCATTGGTTTAGACCATATCCACAGGCTCGGGAATACACATCTGGAGATCGCCGGTGAGAAGGCAGGTATTCTTAAAGCAGGCACGAAAGCATTTTTATTGTATGACCAGAGCACATCTTTAGAAAATGCCGAAACGGTCTCTCAGTTACATGATTTTTTTGCTCGAAGGGCAGCAGAATTATCTATTCCGTTTTATATGCACGCGAGAGAAGAGACCACGCCCATTAGTAGAAGTCTCTTAGGCCAAAGCTTCTCCATTCATCAAGTTGGGGATTTCCATACGAAACTACTCCCTCTCTACGAGATACAAAATGCAAGTTTGGCCATCATGGCAGTAAGAGCCTATGACCCAAATATTAGTTTAGAAAACCTGCAAGAAGGTGTCTTGCAATGTTATTGGCCCGCGCGTTTAGAGAAAATTTTAGATAAACCATTAGCTTTTCTAGATGGTGGACATAATCCACAAGGCGCTATGGCCCTACGGGAGAGCCTCAATCAATTATTACCAGATGGGATGGAAGAGATTCATATTATTGGTATTATGCAAGACAAGGATCAGATAGGCATGCTTCGAAATATTTTCCGCGGTGGAAACGTAACGAGAGTTTATTGCACGAAACCATGGGGTAATCGAGCTACTCCTGCGGATGAATTAGCTGCGCTTGTGAGAGAAGCCGCACATGAGATTCTAGGTAATCACCTACCAGAAATACATATAGCTCACGATTTTTCGCTGGCCTGTGAAGAAGCGTATCAAGAAGCAAGTACGTTAAACAAGGTAATAGTTTGTTGGGGGACTTTTTATCAAGCCAAGGCGTTCCGTGATACAATACTTGAGTTGAAAAATTAGACATTGAAGGAGCACACAAGATGCGATACATAAGTACTAGAGGACAAGCAGAAACGTATAGTGGCGCTGAAGTTATACTCCATGGTTTGGCGAGGGACGGAGGGCTCTTCGTTCCAGAGTATATTCCAGTCATAAGCCCCGCCCAGTGGCGCCAAATGTTACCCATGTCTTACCCAGAGAGAGCTTATGAGATACTCTCTTTGTATTTAGATTTTGAGCCACATCTCCTGCGCCAAGCACTGGCAGAAGCATACCATGAAGAGCGTTTCGCTCCAAGTGTCGCACCCTTGCACCAGTTAAACCCATATTCTGATTTGCGGTACATGCTAGAGCTATGGCATGGGCCCAGTGGAGCCTTTAAGGATATTGCCTTACAACTTCTACCACGTTTAATTACTTTGGCCAAAGATCAAATAGGAGACGACAAACACTACTGTTTCGTTACGGCCACATCAGGAGACACAGGTATTGCCGCGATGGAAGGATTTTGCGAAGTGGAAGATACGTCCGTGGTTGTATTTTATCCGAAGAATGGTGTAAGTGATGTACAAGAACAGCAGATGCTAAGTGTTGATTCACCAGCTTGCTATGCCATTCCAGTACAAGGGAATTTCGATGAAGCTCAGACGAAGGTGAAGGAGATTTTCTCAGATCGAGCACTTGCAGATCGTCTGGCAGAGAAGAATATTCGTTTAAGTTCAGCAAACTCTATAAACTGGGGAAGACTGCTTCCACAAATCGTCTATTACGCTTCGGCTTATTTGGATTTATTAGCATTAGAGAAGTTAGAAGAAGACGAAACGTTTGATGTAGTAGTTCCTACCGGGAATTTCGGTAATATTCTGTCGGCTTGGTATGCGAAACAAATGGGTGTTCCAATTGCGAATTTATTCTGTGCATCAAATAAGAATCGTGTCTTGACCGACTTCTTACGAAATGGTGAATATGACAGACGCAGGAAGTTGGTGAAGACGAATAGCCCTGCCATGGATATCGTCTTATCGTCCAATGTAGAGCGTTTAATCTTTGAGTTAAGTGGTAGGGATTCTGAACAAACACGTCAATGGATGGAAGATGTCCATGAACGCGGCAAGTATAAAGTAGATAAGGAAACTTTACAGCGCATTACGGAAGAATTTCGTTCAGGCTATGCGGACGATCAGGTGGTATTGAAAACCATTCGAGAAGTATATGATGCCTTCGACCATGTTGTAGATCCCCATACAGCGGTAGGATTTACAATGCATGCCCGAAATACTTCAAACTTCAAGCCCGAGCAACTTAAGAAAACGGTATTTGTATCGACGGCTAGTCCTTTTAAATTCCCAGAAACTGTAGCCCAAGGCCTATTTTCGAAGAGAGAAAATCAAGGAAAATCCATAGAAGCGTTAAGTGCACGCATCGCGGAAGAGTCTGGTTTAGAGATTCCGGAGAAGCTAGTCCAAGCCAGCCAAAAACTCCATACTTCTAGTCCAGGCATTCATGTTGATGAAATGGCCATACGTTTATCGGAAGTTCTCTTATGAAAATAGAAAAATTCCCTCGTCACAAATCCAATCAGGGGTACTTGGCTGCCAAATATCCGACTGTCATCATGTATGGTTTATCTGCTGTAGTCTTACTTTTGCCAGGTGTCCACTTTTTTGCGTGGCTAATTGCTTTTGTCTTTTTCTTTAGAGAAAAAGATTCTATTTTCTTACGATTACACAGTGCCTCAATAGGTTTACTCTTGCTCTTTCGAAGTATGGTGCAAATTCTACTTGTCGTTCTTCAAGATTTTATATTCTTATGGGCGAGCCGAAGTCAGAGCAATGCCGCTATCCTCGTGGCCGTAAGCTGGGCAGAGCGCTTTAATACATTTACTATTGCCTTATTATTGTCCTGCCTTGCCATTATGATCGTACAAACGGTAATGGCTTATAATTACCGCTATTTTCATCTACCTGTCATACGCCGACTTGCCAAACGCCTGGAAGAAAATACGAGGCCAGGACCCCTTAGATAATATTTGACAAAGAGGGAGGCTAATGAATAGAATAGTGTTTGCCTTTTATTCGCACACGTAGCTCAGCAGGATAGAGCAACCGCCTCCTAAGCGGTAGGCCGTACGTTCGAATCGTATCGTGTGCACCAGCTACAACCCCTTGATTCCATTAGGTTTCAGGGGGTTTTGTTATGCGCTTTAACTTGTACTGCCTGGATTTTGGACCAAATGCCTATTGCTTAAGAAAATAATCAATATTATTATCTTAGTATGAATAGAGAATTTAGAAGTTTTATAAATAATCACTTGTATATATTAAGAGTAGGTACTGTCCTACTCATTTTGAGCCTGCTTATGGGCTTATTGACTCCAAATTTTTTGTATGCTGAGAGCTTACCAGAGGCTACTGTAATTGATGAGCATACATCCCTAATACTAAGTGAAGAGAATGCATATTATCACTTGCCTCCAGTAGATGGCTTCCAAGCCGATCAGTTGGATTTGTATTCTTTATATACATTAGTTCGTACGAGAAGTCCTATGGGGACTATTGATTATTTCCGTTCAGGGGCGGAGGAGAGAATAGAGTTAGGATCCATTACACAAATTATGACCTATTATGTCGTTTTGCAGTTTATGGAAGAGAATAAACTAGCTTACAGTACGAGACTGGCGGTTTCAGCCGAGGATATTGCGAGAGCCCAGGAATATTCCACATCTACTGCAGGATTTCTACCAGGAGATGAACCGACCATAGAAGAACTCTTAAATACAATGATCGTGAGAGCTGCGGGCGAAGCAATCTTCGCACTGATACGAGGTGTTGCAGGAGACGAGATGCTTTTCGTGCAGCGTATGAATGAAGAAGCCGCGAAACTAGGCATGCTTAATTCTCATTTCACCGATCCTATAGGTTTAAGTAAGCTGGAAGGTTATACGAGTTTAGACGATATAGCCCTTGTTCTAGACCTGTTAATGGAAGATGAGAAGTTTAAGGATATGATGCGCGCTAGACGATATGCGACAGGACCTCTGAAGTCTAATCCGGATGGCTTTACTATTTACACGATCATGGGCGAGTATGCAGCAGAACGCCAATTGAATATCGATAGTATTGAAGGTGCCAAAACAGGATCGACAACACGTTCTGGTTTCTCTCTGGTGAGCTTCTATGAACTGGGACAAACGGATATTTTCCTGTTAACGGCTAGAGCCAAGGAAGCAGGGCAAGAAATTGCGGACCATTTGTACCTGCAAGAGAAAATGCGAAACATTCCCTATACTTTTCCTCTTTTAGCTAAAGGCCTAGTCTATACGCAAGTCGATGTGGTGGATGAAGCGGGAAAGAAAATAGGTACACAAGGGATTGTGACCGAGGAGAATTTTGCAAGACGCTTGCCTCTATGGACAGACTTGGGAGGTTATGGACATACCGCTAACGTGACGGGAGAGTTGCACTATCCACTGGAAGCTTTGGCCCGAGCTGGAGACATCCGTATTTTTCACACCACTCCTTATACTGTTGATTATCTTCATGAGCTAAACCTGGTTTTACCTGAAGAAGAGTCTCTATTCCAAGAAAATATTCATGAGTCTTCCACTTCAGAAACGGCACAGACATCTGCTCTGCCTACAGCTGAGGTTTCGTCGAATATGGAAGTTGTGGAAGAACCTAGAGAGGGTCAGCCGTATGTTTTACATACCGTATTGCGCGTGCTGTTTTATGTTCTAATTGTCTGTGCATTGGGTATTGCTGTGTTACGTATTATCCGGGGAAGAAAAAGAAGAGCAGTAGAAGCAAGGAAAAAGCAGGAGCGTTTAGACGCTATACGTAGAAAATATAAGAAATAAGACATTTGTTTACCGTGTCAGAACTCCCATACGGTATACTTAAGACAAAGTTGGAGGAGATTTCCTATGCGTATAGGATTATTTACAGACACCTATTATCCACAAATCAATGGCGTTGCGACTTCTGTTTTTTTGTTAAAAAAATATTTAGAATTAGAAGGCCATGAAGTGTTTGTGTGTACAACCAGTGATCCTAAGGCCGAAGCTAATGAATACAATACGTACCGTACGAAGTCGCTACCGTTTGTTAGTGAGAGACGATTCGGCAGTTTCTATAGTCCTCGCTTAGCGGCCCTTGCCCAATCCCATAAACCGGATATTATCCATACGCACACAGAATTTCCTCTGGGCGTATTCGGTAGAGCACTCTCGCATAATTTTAAAGTTCCCCACATCCATACTTACCATACCATTTATGAGGATTATACACATTTTGTGGTGAAGTTTGGTTCTCTCAATACGGCTGCACGGGCCGTTACACGCTATATGAGTAAAGTGTTTTGCAATTCTGCAAATGAAGTGATTGTACCAACAGATAAGGTAAGAAAATTACTCGAGTCTTATGGAGTTGTTCGCCCTATTCATGTAGAACCAACGGGGATAGAAATAGATAAGTTTGAACAGAAAAACTATACGGAGGAAGAAGTAGAAGCGTGCCGACAAGAACTAGGTATAAGTAAGGACCACTTCATTATTCTGAATATTGGAAGAGTTTCTGAAGAGAAAAAAATAGATTTCGTCATGCGCGGCTTGGCACCTCAGCTACAAGAACATGCTGACTGGCGTTTCGTAGTGATTGGAAATGGTCCAGAATTAGAAGAGTACAAAGCTTTGGCCCAAGAACTCGGCGTTCAAACGCAGATCCTTTTCGCAGGCGCTAGACCCTGGGATCAGATTGGTAAGTATTATCAATTGGGAGATGTTTTTATCAGCGCTTCTCAATCCGAAACGCAAGGTTTGACCTATATTGAGTCTATGGCTGCAGGTTTACCAGTCGTAGCGAGACGAGATCCTTGTTTAGATGGCGTTGTAATCGAAGGTGAAAATGGTAGTTTTTTCGAAGATTACGAGGAGCTACAAGCTGCCGTTCTAGCATTGTACGAGGATGTAGAATTACGTAAACGTATGTCTGAACATGCACAAATACACGCACGAATATTCAGCGCTCCCGAATTCGCCAGACGTTTGGCGCACGTTTACGAGGGCGCGATATCAAGATTTGACGGCAATATTAGTATGCAAGAAAGTTTCTTTCAACATTAAATCTCAATATTTTGAATTTCTTCATACATTTCTTCGAAGTGCACATCTCCGGTTAAGTGTAAGCCTCCACGCGGACTGAGATTCAGTGAACTCACGGTAATGCCATCAGGAGAGGGTATACGCTTAAATTGTTGTTGGAAGAAACGACGGATGAAGATGAGAAGGACTTCCTTGATTTTACCTGGTGTGTAGTTTTCTTTCGCCAGAGCATTTGAAGGTGCAAAAGCCTGACAGGCCAAGTGGAAAATGTCTATGAAGTTCTTGCCTCTCTCGAGATAGTGGTATAAGAAAAAGTCATGGAGGACATATGGACCAATTATATCTTCTGTCTTCTGTTGAATTTCACCATCTTTTGTAGGAGGTAAGAGCTCTGGGCTTACGGCCGTCTTGGAAATGGCTTCTAAAACTTTTGCCAAATCTGTACGCTTACCCTGGGCGTAAAGCATAGATTCATGCTGAAGAAGTGGACGGATTAGGGTTTTAGGAATGGAATGGTTAACAGAGTACATACTCATTTGGTCTCCATTATATGTACACCAACCCAAGGCAAGTTCACTTAAATCCCCTGTTCCTACGACAATTCCATTTTCCTTATTGGCTATATCCATGAGAATTTGTGTGCGTTCTCGGGCTTGAGTATTTTCATATGTATGGTCTAGGATCTCGGAATTGTGGCCTATATCTTCGAAGTGTTGTAACGTAGCCGGAATAATGTCGATTTTTCTTCGACTAACACCTAAACTATCGAGTAATCTATGCGAATTTGTGGAAGTTTCTTCGCTGGTGCCGAATCCAGGCATCTCCACAGCTAAAATATCTTTATAATCACGATCTAATTGTTTCAGCGCTCTAAGGCATACCATTAAAGCCAAGGTACTGTCTAGGCCACCTGAAACGCCTAACACAAGATATTTAGCATGGATATGGTTTAGCCTTTTGGCCAGACCCGCTGCTTGAATTTGTAATACTTCTTCGGCCAAAGTACTTCTTGCCTGAAAGTTTGTTGGTATAAAAGGATAAGGATTGATTTCTCGATACAAGTCATCTTGCCTGTAAGTCCAATCCAATGTTACATCTACATGTAGAGGATAATTGTCATAGTTTGCTTCATGTTCCCAGGGATTTCGCATCAGAAGTTGTTCCAAATAATTACAGTCAATTGTAGCGGTAAGACTTCTATCTTCTGTAGTAAATGCACTCCTATTTTCTTCCAGAATGTTACCTGCTTCCATAATCCACTGTTCACCCGCGAAAATCATATCGCTTCCTGATTCGCCGTAAGTGCTGTTACTATAGACAAGTGCTAGATTATAGGCAGCACTTATAGTTCTTAGTTGTTCTCTTCGTTTCAAGAAAGAACCTTTGAGTTTGGGGTTCGAGTCCGAGAGCAGTAGTAAGGTAACACCCATTTGAGATAGTCTGCTTAGATTTGGATTTCTTAAATCAATGGCATCTCCTGATAAGAGTGCTAGACTAATACGGTCTTTGCCTTCTCCTATGGAAACCGCATGGGAGCCTAGCGTTATGTCTTGCTTGGCATAGATATGAGGAAGCTCTTCCTTGGCAGTCCAAGCACTTAGACCTTGATAATAATATCGTCTCGATGGTGAGATGTGTTCTTGAGGCACACAGGCTAAGAGCATTCCATTATGAATTAGTAGTTGGACTATATAACGATGGTTTTTATAACGCATAGTAACACCGAGAGAGGTAAATAAAGTAGGGTAATCTAAACTTGCATGTAAAATTTCTTCCACCGCTGTTTCTTGCTTCTCTTCTAAGGACTGTAATTCATATAGAGAACCAAGATTGGTGCCAACTAAACTTAAACTGGGAAAAACGAGTACGGTTATATTCGCCTCGTATGCCTGGGCCATAAGTCTTAGATGAGCTGTGGTGTTATGTTGTATTTGTCCACCATGAATGGGGAAGTTCGCTGCTTGGACTCGTAAAACTTTACTCATAATTGTACTCCCTTGTGTTTCGTTACTATAATTTTACTTGATATTCCCAAAGATATTAAGAGTCATTTCATAATGTTGAACATTTGTTTTCTTTATCTATGAAGAAATGTTTATAATAACAATAAATAGTTGGAGAGGAGTTTGTTGTATGCAATTAATTTTATCTATAAAACCTGTAGATCTTATCCTCCTTCTCGTTTTGCTTTTAATTATAGGTGGAAGTTTGGTCTATACCATATATCGTAAACGTAAAGGCATTTCCGCTTGTGGCTCATGTAGTGGGTGCCAAGCTAAACCCTATTGTCATGAAATCTCTAGAAGAAGCAAGGAGATTTAATTATGAAGAAACGCGTAATGATTTCATTTTTGGCCTTATTCTTATCGGCAGCAACGGTATTGACTTCTTGTGCAACCACATCAGGATCAAGCACTAGTACAGAGAATTCCAGTACAAGTAGAACAACAAGTAGTAGTACTAAAAACACATCTACTACTAGAGAAACGACAAGTAATACAACAACGGAAGCTACCACTACCACAGAACCAACCACGACGACAACACAAGTGACGACTACAACGGTAGCGCCTACCACTACGCCAGAGCCTACCACAGTAGCCCCACCGTCTAATCTTAATTCTAAGACTGATGTTGAAATCAAAGCTCCTTACAATCCTAATGCTTTTCATATAGAGGATATGTGGACAGTTCCCAATTTTGAACCCAAACCCGTCACATCAGGAGAAGCTGTAGAGAATCAAGAAGAGCATTTGTATTGGCGAACATATTTCACAGGGATGGAACTTGCTGTTGCTGAGCTTGTTTATCAAGCATTATTAGCTGGGCGCACATCTGTAGATATTGGACCTGCACTGGGAGATCATAGATTTACCGAGGATCCTATAGGCACCTTTATTTCACAGGTAGTTTATACGGTAAAAGACGGTGACCCTAGATTCTTCTACTATGAGCAAGAGTTCAACTACGAATATACTTATTATAATCATGGAGATATATGGACCTTCCCTACCTATACTCTGCAGTTCAAATATAAGGATGAGTTCTCAGATGAAGCGGTGCGCAAGAAGGCATGGGAAGATATGAATACCATCGCATGGGAGGTTGCAGACGCTATTAACGCTGCTTCGGATAATCTCTTGGTTCGTTATTCTCTAGCGCTTACTTGGACAGTTCAACATATGTATTATGATGAGACCGATAACCGTTTTACGAATAATGCCCACAGTGCATTGATAGATCATATTACGATGTGTGTAGGCTATGCCCTCGCATATCAAATGCTGGCCAATCGTATCGGTGGTGAAGCGATCTCTGTATATGGATATGCTCAGCCCGTAGATCCTGAGGTTGAAGGAGAGTATCATAACTGGAATATGGTGAAGTTGGGCGATTCTTGGTATCACTTGGATCCTACGTGGTCCGATACTTCCTCTAATGGATCACAGTTCGAACACGATCTTATGGCCTTACCTCTTCAGACCTACTTCTTACGTAGCGAAGAAAATATCTTAACACATGAAGTCTATACCCCAGCTTATCCAGAAGCAAATAAGGATATTGAGGGACTAAGACCCGTAGCGAAGAATCGTGAAGAATTGGTAAAAGCCGTGCAAGATTTCTTTGCCACGTATTCTCCTGATAAGAATCAGTCGATTGGAATGTATATGGATGTTGAATTCCCATTAGATAATGATGAGCTACGAGACATCATCCAAGAAGCTTATGCCCAAGCGGGTGTACGTTATGGTGCTAGGTGGAATTTCCGTGTGGAATTAGGCGTTATGAGCTTCCAATTGTTTCCACCTCAATAGAAATTAATAATGTTAGAGATTAGAAATATCGTATTGGAGTTAGAGGAGCCCCTCGGTTACTTGAAGCAGAAACTTACCAAGTTACTGCAAACCGAGGATTTCACCTATGAAATTAAGAAAGAATCCCTGGATGCCAGAAGAAGACGAGGGGAACACCATATTCGCTTCCTATATCAGGTATATGTACATCTGGATAATCCTCAGTTAGAAAAAAAAGCATTACGTCTGGATAATGTTTATAGCATTCAACCTGTGGAGGCTGCCGTACAACCAGGAACGAAACCTTTGGCTCAAGGACTAAGACCTATTGTAGTAGGTTTTGGTCCTGCAGGAATTTTTGCAGCCTATCTGCTGGCGAAGCATGGGTATAAGCCCCTAATCGTCGAGCGGGGAGAAGCCGTTGAAGAACGTCAAGTCCGTATCGAGACGTTTTGGACCGGTGGTCCATTAAATCCGGAATCTAATGTGCAATTTGGAGAAGGTGGAGCAGGGACTTTTTCGGACGGGAAATTGACATCCCGATCGAAGGATCCATGGGCAACATTAGTTAAACAGGTTTTCATTGATCATGGCGCACCAGAAGATATTCAATATAGTCACGAGAGCCATATAGGTACGGATTTATTGCGGGATATTATCGTAAGTATTCGTAAACAAATTATGGCTTGGGGAGGTGAAGTTTACTTCTCTACGAAGATGGAACGCTTACTCATGGACTCTTCTGGTCAGGTGACAGGGATTCGGAGTTCTAGAGGTGATTTTCATGGTCCTGTGTTTCTAGGTATAGGCCACTCGGCTAGAGACAGTTTCCGTACGCTCTACCAACAAGGTATTTATGCTGAGGCCAAAGCTTTTGCTGTGGGGTTTCGCATCGAGCATCCTCAGGATTTAATAAATACGTTGCGCTTTGGCCAATATAAGAATCATCCGCGTTTAGGTGCTGCTTCTTATGCCGTGCGAAGTAGCATGGATAAGGATAAGAAAAATTGTTATAGTTTCTGTATGTGCCCAGGTGGTTTTGTCATTCAAGCGAGTTCTGAACCTGGCCGCCTCGTCACAAACGGTATGAGTTATCATGCCCGGGATGGATTTTATGCCAATAGTGCTCTCTTGACCTCTGTTAGACCAGGAGAAGATTTCGGTAGTGGTGTGCTAGATGGTATTACGTATCAAGAATCTATTGAACAAAAAGCTTATATACTCGGTGGTAGTAATGCTTATGTTCCTGTTATGGCGGTAGAAGATTTTTTGCGTGTTCATGCAGGCAAAGAAATTTCCCTGCGAAACAAGCTACAGACAAGTATGAGACCTGGAATTTCTGTTCAAGATCTAACTTCCATCTATTCAGAAGCTGTTACGCAACGTATTGCCCTTGGATTAGAAGAAATTGACCGAAATATGCCTGGATTTGCAGGATCCGAAGCCAATTTACTTGGTGTGGAGACGAGATCATCTAGCCCGGTTCGTTGGACCAGAGACAACGCTAGACGAGAAGCGATTGATCATCCGGGACTCTATCCTATAGGTGAAGGCGCAGGCTATGCAGGAGGAATAATTTCTGCTGCTCTTGATGGTTTACGAAGTGCAGAACGTTTTATTTCTGAATATAAGCCGCTTTAGTTGCGCATTTATAACCAGGGATTAGACGCCAGAGTTTCTCCCCATGTAGTGACAGGCCCATGCCCAGACAAGATAAGTAAGTCTTCAGAGAAGGCGTTTGATTCGGCAAATTTTCTTACTTTTCTTAAACTTTCCATCAATTGTGTTTCAGAACCCTGATAGAGGTCCGACCGCCCAATACTTGTAGAGAAAAATGTATCTCCTGTAAATAAGGCCAGGGCTTCATTACCTTGGGCGAATAATAAACAAACCGAACCAGGACTATGACCTGGGGTATGTAAGACTTCTATTGTAAAACCATCTTCTAGAGTAAGGATTTCCTGGTCTGTTAAATTGGCATTGGGATGGGCATAACACATTTCCATACCGAAGAACCCGGACGCATTGGCCATGGGATCAGAGGCCATACATTGGTCCTCTTCTTGCATGTAGAACACGAGATTAGGTTTATCTTCCATAAGCATTGTAGTACTTAGTTGATGATCGAAGTGGCCATGGGTAGCAAAAATTGCTTGGAGATTTCGTCCAGAAAAATACGTTATCTCTTCATCTTGTAAATTAGGGTCAACTAGATAAATAGCCTCTCCAATCTGTATCGCATAGGAATTGGAAGCAAAACCTCTTCCTGGGAAAAAATATAATTGCTCTGTAATTTGCATACGTGCATCCTTTCATCATGAACATGTCTACTCTTGTTTAGAAATTATACCTTATTGCAGTAAATCTTATTAAGGTTCTTATTTACCGTACCTAGCATGACCATCGTGTTATATAATTAGCTTAAATATAATACAAGTGAGATTAGAATGAAGAAGTTATACGTTTTCGATTTAGATGGTACCTTATTAGATACACTAGACGACCTTACAAATGCTTGTAATAAAGCTCTAACGGATTTCAAGTATCCACATAGAACAAGAGAAGAAGTGAAAGAATTTATAGGGGATGGTGTGGCCAAGCTCATGGAGCGTGCCCAGCCCGATGGCCTAGATACCTCTAGAACACGGGAGCTTCTAGTCCGGTTTAAGATGCATTATGCTACGCATCTTACTGAACATACCGCTCCCTATTCTGGAATTCCTGAACTCTTAGACTTGCTCAGATCAGAAGGCAAGACGCTTGCAATCCTTACCAATAAACCCCATGAACAAGCAAATATCTTGGGTAAACAGCATTTCCCAGGTAGGTTCGACTATATCCTCGGCCAAAGCGAGAAGTTCCCAAGAAAACCAGAACCAACGTCCTTCCATTACTTAATAGATACATTAGGTTTCCAGAAGGAAGAAGCAATCTATATAGGAGACTCCGATGTAGATATGCGAACTGGAAAACATGCAGGTGTTTATACAATAGGTGTGACATGGGGATATCGTGACGAAAAACTTTTAGTTCATACAGGCGCAGATAAAATTGCTTATGTACCAGAAGATATAATCCTGTGATGGTAATCCTTTGTAGTAGATAAGTTTTATCGATACAATAGATAAAAGTCATATTTCAAGCATTATTACCCTATTATAGAGAGGAGCTCTTATGTTACACGTATTAGATGAAGCCGAACGTTGCTTACAATGCAAGAAACCCCGATGCAGGCAAGGTTGTCCTATCAATAATCCTATTCCGCAGTTTATACAGATGCTAAAAGATGGAGATATTAAAGAAGCAGGACACTTAGTTTTCACCAATAATCCTCTTAGTATTATTTGTTCTATGGTATGTCCCCATGAGAAGTTTTGTGAGGGGCACTGTATCAGAGGTATCAAAGAAAGCCCTGTGCATATTAGTTCAATTGAAAACTACATTGCGGATTATAGTTTAGATATGATTGACCTCCACTCTACAAATGAGTATGTTGGAAAAATCGGTATTATTGGCGGTGGACCAGCCGGTATTGCCATGGCCTTTTTCCTAGGGAGAAGAGGCTATGATGTTACAATCTATGAATCCTCACCTAAGATAGGTGGGATTATGCGTTATGGAATTCCAGAGTTTCGCTTGCCCAATGATCATATTGATCGATTAGAACGTCAGTTGCGTAATCTTGGCGTGAAAATTAGACCGAATACTCTAATTGGTCCAGTGACGACTATAGGTGATCTGTTCCGAGATGGATTTGAAGCACTCTTCTTAAGCACAGGAGTCTGGAAGCCTAATAAGATGGGTGTTAAGGGAGAGTCTCTTGCGCATGTTCATTATGCGATTAATTATTTGAAGAATCCTGAGCTCTATAATTTAGGCAAGCACGTTGTAGTTATAGGTGGCGGGAATGTTGCTATGGATGTAGCGAGAACCGCAATTCGTTCTATGCATACCCGACACGTTACGGTTTTATATCGCCGAGGAGAAGGCGACATGTCCTGTAGCGCAGAAGAATATGCATACACGAAGATGGATGGAGTAGATTTCGAGTTTTATACCCAAGCGACTGAATTTACAGAGGATGGTGTCTACGCATATAAGACCGACTCTGAAGATCAAACCCCCTATTTCATCCCCTGTGATTCCGTTATGGTTGCAATTTCTCAGGGACCACAATCCAACGTGGTATCGACTGAACATGGCATTCAACTGAATGAGAAGGGTTTAGTTAAGACAGATGACCAATTCCAAACGACGATGGAAGGTGTATTTGCATCTGGAGATGTTGTTACAGGCGCAAAAACAGTCGTAGAAGCAGAAGCCGATGCGAAGCGCTGTGCAAATGCCATGCATAATTATGTACAACGCAGAAGAAATCCAAACTGGGAAGATGAAGTCCTCTATGAAATGGATGTTTTGGACCAAGATTTAACGGTATTTAGGGGTTAATTCCGTACTATAGGTTTTCGGTTTTAGAATTCCTAAAACAAAATCTTTTACTCGAGCTGGAATCTCTCTGGCCTCATAATAGAGCATTTCCCTGAAAGATTCCGTGGATTTATAGCCTATGGCTCGGATGCCAAAGGCTTTGGCCAAATACAAAGCACGACTTAAGTGGAAACCTTGCGTGAAAACGACCATAGATTCAATGTTAAAGACTTCCTGGGCACGCGCTATACTGTCGTACGTGGAGAACCCCCGGTGATCCTCAATGATTGCTTGCTCAGGAATTCCAGCTTCTATGCAATAGTGTTTCATGGCTCGAATCTCATTATAGTAAATGGAACTATTGTCACCTGTTAAGAGTATTTGCTTGATTTTCCCCTGCCTATAGAGCTGTATACTTAAATCTAATCGGCGTTGGAGCATAGGTGAAGGAGTTGTTCCATATACACTTGCACCTAAGACCATGCCAACGTCATACACGTCATCGCCATGGGGCTCCGCTAGAGTATATATTGATCCATGAGTGGATCCCAAGATATATACATTAATACTTGTAATGAGAATAACTATACTTAGGAGCATGATGAGGGCGGAAATTAAGAGTGTTTTCATAAGTGCCCAAAGTTTATGCATCCTTCTATTCCTCCACTACAAGATGCTACCTAGAATAGCATAGCTCGTGTAGAATGGAAATGGAGGTTTCAATATGAAAAAGAAAATACATGTAGTTGGTGCAGCCATCCTACGTGATGGAAAAGTTCTGGTTTTACAGAGAGGGTTCGAGAAGAGTTTGCCGGGTTTGTGGGAGTTTCCAGGTGGCAAGGTAGAAGCTCAAGAAAACGAGAAACAGGCTCTGATAAGAGAAATTCAAGAAGAACTTAACATGGATATCCTAATAGAAAAGTATATTGCTACGAATATTCATACCTATGATTTTGCGGAAATAGAACTATCCGTTTATACCGCCCGTATGCACACAAATGCAGAGATTGAACTGACGGAACATATCGCATATAAATGGCTCTTACCTTCTGAATTAGAACAAATAGAATGGGCACCGGCTGATATTCCTATTGTTAAACAGCTACAAGTAGTATTATCCTCCCTGTAATAAATAGTCATATAGACCCGGTTTCACGGGCGTTTCTAAATGGAAATCCATAGTAACTACTGGCCTGACGATGCCCTTTTCCAACATCGTGGTTTCTTTGGCCGTATCCTCTATATAGTTGACTTTGCCCATATAATAGAATTCTGTTTTTTTATTTTTACTATTATCCTTCTGTATAAATAAATGGATGTCTCGTCCATATTTTTTTGCCTGAAGAATATCTTGTACGTCTTTATTCATCAATGTTCGATCTTTTCGACTAAACCAATGGAAGCGCTGAGGGTTTATGAAGTGGTCATTATATTGGATGGCATCGGGATCGTTCTTGTGGTAATTTACGAAGATTAAAGTCGACCCATAGCGGGTTTGATAACCATAAATGGTACTGCTGTCTTCGGCATCCCAGAGTAATTTACACGCGTCTTTTCTTGTGTACAAGCCTTCTATTTCTAAGGTTTCTGTAGTGTAGGAGGCTGGATAATACTGTGTACGTTTTAGCCCTGCTTCTATGACATCTAAGAAATAATTTAAATTGTTCGGATGAAGCAATACGTCTGGTATTGCATACTGATTATTCTCAATTTGTAAGAAGCGTTCTCCAAATTTAAGTTGATCTTGTTTTTTATAAAAAGTGAAATCCAATATACGCTCTACGGACTCTATGAGCCATGCATTCCAGTAGACTCTTTCTCTATTAAGCATTTCAAGATAATCTGATTTTTGAACTTTGCCTTGTGTGAAGAGAAGTTTAAGTAAGAGTAAATCATGGGGACGAATGCCTTTCAATAGTTCACTGGTGATAAAAGCTAAAATTTGATTCGTATAGGAGTTGCTAATTAGAGGTTGGTCTAAGCCTTCAAACTTTTCGACGACTGCAGGATAATGTTTATTTTTAAAGCTAGTAGAATCGAAAAACAAGGTGGGATCAATGCTATTCATATGGAGAAAATCTGTGAGTTGGGGAGGATGTCCTAGGCGGGCTTTGGCCTGAGTATAAGCTTCCTTAAGAAATTTCATCTGTGAAAACTGTGTGTTATCAATAGCTGAAAACACGCGTTCTCTAGCGATACGTTCGAAGTTTACCGTAGTAAATCCTTGGATTTGATGGCTGGGATTCATTTCTTTTAAATAGTGTTCTTTACGCATCGATTGGTCACCATACAGAGCAATCGGGATTAGGTAATTGTTTTTGTAGTTTCCTATGAAGTCGATTACGGTCACATATTCCTTTGAAGGATGTTTTCTAAGTCCTCGCCCCAACTGCTGGATGAATACAATACTCGATTCCGTACCTCTAAGCATAATTATTTGATTGATAGAGGGGATATCGACGCCTTCATTGAAAATGTCCACTGTTAGAATGTATTCTATAGAAGCGGATTCCAACTCTAGAATACGTTGTTGGCGAACGTCTTGACTATCTTCTCCCGTTAGAACCGCAGTTCGCAAACCCGCTAAGTTCAGCTTGCGTGATAGTTCTCTGGCCTCATCTTTACGGGAGCAGAAAATCAACCCCCGAGTTGCTTGATCGCTTAAGCCATAGAAGCTGATCTTATCCAGTATGTGCTGGACTCTGGCATCTGAAGTAAGGTTATAGAAATTGTAGCGATCATCAATAGCAATACCCTCTTCAAAGATGTCACTCACACCAAAGTAGAGAAAAGGCGCTAGCATTTTCTCTTCCAAAGCCTGTTGCAATCTGATTTCATAAGCTACGTTATAGTTGAATTTTTCAAAGACATTAAATGTATCACTTCGCTCTGGTGTAGCCGTTAGACCAAGGAGGTATTTCGGTTTGAAATGCTCTATCACTGTGCTATAAGTTTCCCCACCAATCCTATGGGCTTCATCAATAATTATATAGTCAAATGCATAGGGGTCTAAATGTTCAAGATTATAGGGTCTAGAAACGGTCTGTATGGTTGCAAAAACAAAACGTTTTTTCTCTATGTTTTCTCGACTCCGAAAAATGCTTGTTTCTTCTGGTGAAAATCCTAACACTTTCTGGAAGTCCGCTTGAGCTTGGCGGAGGATTTGCTCCCGATGTACTAGAAATAGCATTCGCTTAGGATTCACATTTTTCGTATTAAATGCTGCTAAGTAGGTTTTACCTGTACCTGTGGCACTGATAACAAGCGCTCTTGATTCGCCGTTTTCTCTTAATTTCTGTAGAGCTATTAGGGCCTGGGTTTGCATAGGATTGGGTTGGATTACTTGCTCTGCTTGTATTGGGAGTACTTCCGTATCACTTTTAAGCGAAAGATAGGGCTTTGCACTTCTTCTCAACGCATAGCGCTCAATACCTTCTTCTGTGAGTTCTTGGGATTGATTCCATATTGTGTTGTAGAGTTCATTAGCTTGCCGAATAAGATCAGAAGAGGTGGTCGAGGTTAATCTCACGTTCCACTCATAGTTTAATTTCATCGCACTTAATGTCAGGTTAGAGGAACCGATAATTAAAGTTTCTTGTTCCTCTTCTTTGAATAGATAGAGTTTAGCATGCATATGTACATGTTCTGGCGTGAATCGTACCTCTACATTAGGTAACTTCAGAAGTTCTCGTAGAGCCTTCGGTTCATTGAACCCTAGATATGGAGAAACCAGGAGTTGTCCGTGTCCACCCTGTTTCGCGAAATCAGAAAACTGAGTTTTCAGCGCATCGATACCTGCTGTTGTTACGAAGGCCGTCATAAAACGAAAGTGCTCTGCAGTTTGCAAGGCATGCTGCAAATCTGTCAGAACGATTTGCTTCGTCTCAGGATTATTGACCAGCATCTTGGGAGCAAAAAGTTTTTCTGGATACGCTTGGAAATCAATAAAACCATGACGTAAAGAATTTTCCAACTGTGTATGGAAATGATTTTTATTAGTATCCATTGTAATTATCCTACTTCATTTGTAATTTCTTTATTATCTTACCTGGAAAAGGATCTAGGATCAACGGCCTTATATATAGGAACGGGTTGGCGTTGGGGAGGTGGAAGTAAGGTGGAAGTAAGGTGGTGCGTTCAATATCGTAAATTCGTGGAGTTGTATAATATGATAGATTTTATTTTCTGGTACGAATTTTCGTTTGTGAGAGTGGCGCCTTCGATATCGTAAATTTGTGCCACT
>CAYMOG010000012.1:20530-31383 GCA_964392065.1 uncultured Oscillospiraceae bacterium | reverse complement strand
AATAAAATCCATCATATTATCCAGCGGCAGAAATTTGCGATTCCGTAGGCGCCACTCGCGCAAACGAAAATTCGTGCCATAGCTTCAATCAGCACATATTTTCTCCGCGTACTTTCCTCTTCTTCGGTAATTTATGCTAAACTTGAGTAGGTTTAAGATGTTTATTGAAATTATCATTATAGAAGTGAGCGACACTACTAAATTAAGAACGGATAGCTCGGTGCGGATACCGTCTAAGTCGAATGTTTTTCGCTGGACCGGAAGAGAGACTTACTCGGGGTTTAGAAGCACCAAATACTTTTAATTTATGAAGGGGAGATCTTGGTATGCCTAGTTTATATACGCACTATCTATTGGGACAAGAGGTTATTGATTATCTTCCTCAAGATTGTCAGGATATTATTCGTAAGAATAAAATGCTTTATAATTTGGGGTTACAGGGACCGGATTTTTTCTTCTATGCGTCGGTTTTTGGTAATAAGAACATTTCTAAATTTGGTAATGCTTTGCACGAGATTCCTGCTCAAGAAACGCTTCAAGCTATGATTAAACATTTAGGATATGTAGAGGGAGAGTTGTGGGGTAATTTAAGGGAAGATGTGCTAGCGTATCTTTTTGGCTTTATTGGGCATTTTACCTTGGATACTTTTGCTCATCCTTATGTGTTTAAGGTACAGAGGAGTGAGAGAGATCATCTTGCACTTGAGACGGATTTCGATCAGTATCTTCTGAAGCGTAGAGGCAAGGTACCCTGGAAAGAAAATCTTAAATACACTGTAAAAACGGATAGCATGAGTAGGAAAACGCTTGAGGCGGTTTATGGAGTATACCAGGATCAGATTACGAGTGAAGAAGTCTCTGGTGCAGCAAAATCGATTTATATAATAAGAAGTATAATGACTTTTCCTACTCGTAGTAAGTATTATTTCCTGCTGAGGATGATGGATTGGTTGAGGCTTCCAGAGAAATTTAAGGCAATGTTTATTTTCCCTCCAGAGAAGGGTCAGGAGTCGGAGTATAATTGGCCGGAGCGGCCTGAGGAGAGTTTTACAATACTTTTGGAGCGTTATGCTCAGGCAAAAGAAGCGTACCCCGAGGTTATAGAGGGTTTTCGAAAAGTTTTGGAGGAGGGCGCCGAGTGGCCGGCGATTTTCTCTAGAGATTTTGCGGAAATAGGAAGTGAATAGTTATGGATGAATCGTTGAAGCTTGAAGAGCATGTGAATAAAGTTACTAAGATGAGTACGCTTGAGAAGAGTTGGATTGCCTATGATGTGGGAAATTCGGCATTTGTTTTGTTAGTGACGACGATTTTGCCCTTGTATTTTAATAGTCTGGCGGAGAGTGCCCATATAGCGTCATCGGATTATTTGGCATATTGGGGCTATGCGCAATCTGTTACTACGTTTCTGGTTATTCTTCTGGGGCCGATTTTAGGGGCATGGGCTGATGGCTCAGGGAGTAAAAAGCAGATATTTTTGGCTACCGTTATTTTCGGTATTATGACGATGCTGGCTTTGGCCTTGCCATTATCTTGGTTTACTTTTCTTGTTTTCCTCGTTATTGCGCGTGTAGGGTTTCAGGCTTCTTTGATTTTCTATGATGCTATGTTGACGGACATCAGTGCAGGTGCGCGTATGGACACCTTATCGAGTTTTGGTTTTGCTTTTGGCTATATTGGTAGTGTCATACCCTTCGTTTTAAGTTTGCTATTCGTCCTGGGAAATGAGGTCATAGGCATTAGTATGAAGACGGCTATGGGTATTGCAATTGTAATCAATGCAATATGGTGGTTTTTGTTTACTATTCCTCTACTCAAGAATTATAAGCAACCTTCTTATGAGGAGGAGAGAGACTCTAGAGTGACGAATGTATTCTCGCGATTAGGGCATACTTTGGCAGAAGTTTTTCGGGATAAGAAGGTTTTCTTGTTTCTCCTAGCATTTTTCTTCTATATAGACGGCGTATCGACCATCATCAGTATGGCGGTTTCCTATGGAGGTTCTCTAGGTTTGGATAGTAGTTCCTTATTACTTGCGTTACTAGCTACTCAGATTGTGGCATTTCCGTTTTCTATACTTTTTGGTTATTTAGCTAAGAAATATCGCAGTACGACCCTCATACAGATATGTATCGTTGGTTATACCCTGATTACGCTTTTCGCGGTGCAATTAGATCAGGAATGGGAGTTCTGGTTACTGGCGATCTTGGTGGGGATGTTCCAGGGTGGTATTCAAGCGCTATCTAGATCCTATTTCGGCAAATTAATTCCTAAGCATAAGAGTAGTGAGTATTTTTCTCTCTATGATATTTTTGCCAAAGGGGCAGCACTTACGGGAACCACCTTAGTAGCTGTGATTAGTCAAGTTACAGGCAGACAGCAATTAGGTATTCTAGCTCTTGTTATTTTGTTTATTCTAGGATTTTTCTTCTTCAGAGCTTCGGTTAAAGTAGAGTAGGTGGGCATATGTTTTTTGTACCGTTAACGTTTTCTTTTGCATGGTATCTAATTTCATTCCTATTAATTTATGTATTTTTTCGTTCTAAGACGAAGAAAAAATCTCTGGTACTTATAGGTCTTTATTTTCTGCTGAATGCTATTGTAATTTCTTTAGGTGTTTATTGGGAAAATCGCTTATTGGCCTTCGGTGGAAGTTTCTTGGCGGTTGGGTTATTTGTACTGGCCATAGGAATCTACCAATGGCAAGAAATTCGTCGCTTCCGTAAAATGGTGAAGGCAGAATATGTCGGCTACAATACGTACCCAGCCTTCAAGGACGTGGTTACGTATAAGGTTTTATTCCGTTATGTGTTAGACGGTACAGAATATATTTCCGAGAGCCGAACTGGATATTCGAACTTAGGATTCCAGCATTCTTATAAAACAGGACAACGGTATAATGTTTATATCGATGAGCAAAACTACGCAAGAATTACGGAACGTATAGCGGATCCGAAAAAAGTAAACACTATGTTCTTCTTAGGTATTGCTTGTATTCTACTCTTTTTCTTCTTCCTTTCCTATAAGATTTAGCACTTCTTGGAGATATGATATGGTATCTACTGGACTATGTCCTCGCCAGTGTAAATCCTGTGTTGCGAGGTCTCCAGCCATTCCGTGCCAATAACAGGCAAGAGCCATAGCTTCCAGAGGATTATAGCTTTGGGCAAGTAAGCCCGTAAGGAGGCCGGCGAGAATATCTCCTGAACCGGCTTTGGCCAGACCAGGACCGCCGGTGGAATTAATATAGATATGTCTTCCACCTGGATCTGCACATAAACTCGCTTCACCTTTTAATAGAATATAGGATTGATAGTCTTGGGCTAAGCTTCTAATTTTTTCTAAGCGTGTCCATGTTGGCCAAAGCTTCTCATGCCTATATACGTCAGCCATCCGTTTCGCCTCACCTTCGTGTGGTGTGAATAGAGTAGGGGCTTCTCTCTTCCGTAACGATTGTTGAAGAGAAGGTGTTCTCGTCAACATAGTAATGGCATCTGCATCTACTACAATAGGGATGTCAAGGGCTAGGACATGGGCCAGAACCTCGGTTGTCATTTCTGTGAGTCCTAGGCCAGGACCGATGAGAAGAGCATCTAATTTAGGTGCTATGTGTTCTATATGGGCTATCCATTGAGCCGATTCCTCACCTGTGTGATAGAGTACATGGGGAAGTATGGGGAATAGATCTTGGTAGACTTTCTCAGTAGTTAGAATATGTAACATCCCTACTCCGGATAGGGAGGAAGCCTTACTTGCCATCAGTGCGCTTCCCGACATTCCAGAGCTACCAGCTAGGATAAGGACGTTTCCTTGCTGGTATTTATGGGTGTTGGAATGTACAGGATTCAATAAATCTGAAAAATTTTGGAAGCTTAAGTTGTAATAGGCTTCTGAACTTGTATATTGCTTCCAAAAAGCCTCTAGTGTTTCTGAGGAGATGGAAATATTGGAGACGATGAGTTCTCCAATATTCTGGATAGCCGGGGAGGAGAACATGCCGACCTTAGGGGCAATGAAACTAACGGTTTCATCACAAGGCACGGTGAAATTGGAAACGAAACCAGTGGTGGCATCGATGCCGGACGGTAGGTCACAGGCGATAATGTATGCACCCTGGGTTCGAGCCGAAGCAAGTTTCGATAAAATTGCTTGGAGTTCTAGACTTAGAGGGCGCTTCGAATCGAAACCTGTACCGAGAATTCCATCAATAATCAAATTGGCATGAGGTTCATAAGTGGACCAAGGAGAAATAGGAATATCAAGGGCTGTTTGCCGTATAGTTCTAATTGTGGTATCACTTACGCTCTCTGTTTGTTCATATATATGGACTGGGATACCCCTAGCTTGAAGATGCCTAGCCGCGACATAGAGGTCCCCACCATTCATACCAGGGCCTGCAAGTAAATCAATGGAGTCGAATTTGGCTAATTCATAAAAACGTGATGCGGTCTGAAGCGCTAGCTGAAGTCCTGCATTTTCCATCAGAATAGGAAGAGGGATGCCTCGGTTTATAAGGTATTTATCTAAGGCTTGTTGATCTTGAGTAGTGAGAAGTCTCATATGTATTGCCTCCTATAGATGGAGTGTAGCATAAATTATCATGGGATGGTCTAGATAGGCGTAAGTAGGGTAAGACGAAGAAATAGGGTGACTATTTATGTCACCCTATTTCTTCTAGTCTGTCTCTTAGTTCTTGCCAGCTTCGCTCTCGCACTTCAGGATTGGTATACAATGTGTAGGCGACTTGAGCAAGAGCCTGGGCTCCATTGAGAAGAGCCTTATGGCCAGCTGGAGAAACTGTTGCGTTGGCCATTTCTACACTATGGCCTAAGACATCCTCTTCTGCGATTTTGATATATGCATGTAGACATGGGCAGCGATAGGAGACAGCTCCTACATCAGTAGAGCCTGTATTTTGCCAATCAAAATCCTGGATGTTTTCTAAGCCTTCATAAATCATAGCCTTGCGCATTTCTTCAGCTAGGGTTAAGTTGGCTACAGTATCCCCATAAGGGCATTCATACACAGAAGTTTGCAATGTGCAACCATGTCCTTGGGCACTAGATTGTGCCCTGCGGGTAGCTTCCTCAGACATGGCAAGTGCTTGATTCATAGTAGGTGCACGAAAATAATATTCCAGTGCCGCATAAGCTGGAATGACATTGGCTGCTGAACCGCCGTGTTTTACTATACCGTGGATGAAACTATCCTTGGGCATGAATTGTCTCTGGAATTGAATAGACGTATAGGTTGAAATGGCGGCATCTAGGGCTGAGGCAGAACCTTCGGGATGGCATGCGTGGGCACTTTTGCCGAAGAACTCGAACTTCAGAGGCTGTAATGCTGAACTTGCTGACCCTAGTTTGTTTTCTGTAGAAGGATGGAGCATCAGGCAGGCTGTTAAGTCATTAAAAACTCCAGCCTCATCCATTAATACTTTGCCCCCTAAGTTTTCCTCCGCTGGAGTTCCAATCACTAGAACTTGTCCACCGATTATGTCGATAACTTCTTGGATTCCTAGGGCCGCTAGGACACTAAACCCCTGGAATAGATTATGTCCACAGCCATGCCCCACTTCAGGAAGCGCATCATATTCCGCGAGAAAAGCAATTTTCACTTCACTTGTAGGATCACCATAGCTTGCTCGAAATCCTGTTTCCATAATGAAATTTCTCTCTACGAAGAAGCCTTTATCCTCGAGATAAGACGTTAGAAGTTCGTGGGCGAAGAATTCTTCGCCGCCAATTTCTGGATTCTCGTAGAGTTTTTGTGTTAAATCCATCACTTCTACGTGATGCTTCTGTATACTTGTACGTATTGCTTCCATATTTACTCCTATTCTACGGCTTGCCCGATGAGAGATTTAGCATTTTCTACCCACTTATCTAAATCGCCATTGCTTCTTGCTTCTTCAATAACTGCATTTGCGATGGCAATGAAACTCTCATATTCATCTCCCAAAGGAAAACCAATCACATTGGTGGCATACATATCCTCAGGATCTAAGTTGAAGTTTTCTTCGGATAAAATTACGAAATTAGGGAAGGTATCGAGCATGGGTTCTGCAGAATCGGTCGAAACTGTGACGGCATCGATATCTCCTGCATTAAGAGCGAGAGCAAGCGCGTCTAGTGTAGCCAACTGCTTTATGTTTGCAGGATCAGTAAGTTTTGATGCAGTCTCAAATTGGATAGAACCACTCTGGGCACCGAATCTAAGTTTCGCAGCGATAAGTTCATCTAATGTTTGATACTGATTGGCTATTGTTTTTGTCGTGAGAATTCCTTGATACCCATCATCGGTACTTCGCTGATAACCATTGGAAAACTGCATGACTTGCTTGCGGGCTTCTGTGGCCGCAAATCCAGAAATGCCCATATGAATTTGTCCCGCTTGTATATTGGCCAGAACTCCATTGAAATCTGTTGTCTTGATTTCTAGCTCAACACCAATTTTATCCGCTATGGCTTGGCCTAAAGCAATGTCACTTCCGACTATCTCTTTTTCACCATTCTCATCTAGAATATAAAACTCTGAAGGTGGGAAGTCTGGGGAAGTACCCATGACAAGGACGCCGGACTCTTTGATTTCTGTCAGTTTATCTTGTGTGGTATTAGAACTGTTACATGCTCCTAGTGTTAGAGCTAGGCCTATAAGTGTTAGTTTTTTGAACAATGATTTCATTTCTTATGTCCTTTCTATATTACGAGATTTAAGAAACTCTTAGCTTGCGCGGTTTGCGTTTGTGTGAAGAACGCTTCGGGTTCTTGGTCTTCTACAATTTCCCCTTCATCTAAGAAAATGATACGTGAAGAAATATCCCTGGCAAATTGCATCTCATGGGTGACGACTATAGTGGTTAAGCCTGTTTCCGCGAGTCCACGAATAACCATTAATACTTCCTTTACCATTTCAGGATCAAGAGCGGAAGTTGGCTCATCGAAGAGCATTACCTCTGGCTTCATAGCTAAGGCTCTGGCTATAGCAACGCGTTGTTTCTGACCTCCAGAGAGTTGCGCTGGGTAGGTGTCCTTCTTATCTAGAAGACCTACTCGACCTAAGAGCGTTTCGGCGAGGGCTCTAGCCTCTATCTTAGACATGTTCTGGTTTAAGATTGGGGAGAGGGTAATATTATCCGTTACGGTTAAGTGTGGGAAGAGATTAAACTGTTGGAAAACCATACCGATGTCTTGACGGTGTTGGTTTAGCTTCTCTTCTGTAAAAGATTTAGAAGTTATTTCCTGATTTTTATAGAAAATTTGTCCAGAACTAGGAGCTTCTAATAAGTTTAGACAGCGTATTAGCGTTGATTTTCCAGATCCGGAACGTCCTATGAGACTAAGGACTTCACCTTTTTTTATTTCCAGATTTATACCTTTTAATACTTCTAAATCTCCGAAGTTTTTATGCAAGTTTCGTATGCTGATCAGTGACATGGAATCTCCTTTCGAGTTTCTTCATGAAGAAGCTTAATACAGAGGTAAGGACAAGATAAATGAGAGATACAATGATAAGGGCTTCGAAAACACTATAGGTAGCAGCCTTTACAATATTTTGTGAATACATTAGATCGAAAATTCCTACCGTCGAGACTATAGACGTTTCCTTAATCATTTGAATAAATTCATTACCTAGTCCCGGTAAGACAATAGGAATAGCTTGAGGAATAATAACGTGGCGCATAGTCTGGCGTTTACTTAAGCCAAGAGACCTAGCCGCTTCCGTTTGCCCTTTGTCAATAGCCTCTAACCCCCCTCTAAGAAGTTCAGAAATATATGCAGCGGAGTTTAAGCTGAGTGCGACGACTGCGGTAAGAAATTCTCGGCTGCCGAAGGTCTGACCTAATAGTGGAATCGAAGGTATTTTTATGCCGAGATTAGGAAGTGCATATAGCCAGAGAAATAATTGCACAAGTAAAGGTGTACCTCGAACAATGAGTACATAGGATTTAGCGAACCAGGTAAGCGGTATTAAGCGTGAGCGTCTTAATAGACTAAGTCCTAGTGCAAGGATTAGGCCGAAGACCACCGTAACCAGAGATAAAACCAAGGTGTTTACCGTTCCCTCTAGAAATATGGACCACCAAGGTAAAATCTTACCGAAATCTATGTTTATGGTAAGTTGGGACACCTGCATGAGTTTCTCCTTTATATGCGTTATTAATGTATATTTTTAAGAATAATACAGAATTATAGACTTCTTATGGGGGATGTCAAGTATGAGAACGGATTTATCCATATTACAAGAGAATGACCTAGGATTTGAATATTTTATAGATAATTCCACAAGGATATATATTTTTGTTATACTTTCAAAAAGAGAAATCCGAAGGAGAATTTTTATGCAGATAGAGAATGCTTTGTCAAAATATGCACAAACCCTAGTTGAGGTAGGAATTAATTTACAAAAAGGTGATCGGGTTATCGTCAATTCAGATACGGATGCCTTGCCGTTATTACGGGAAGTGGTGAAAATCTGCTGGGAGATGGGAGCAATCGATGTCATAACGAAGATTAGTGATAAACAGATAGAATTAGCATATTATCTCTATGGTCATGATGAAGTGTTCGAAGACCTGCCTGACTTCAAAGTGGACTATGCCGAGAGCTTAATGCAAGAAAAATACCATCGTATGTCTCTATTTACACCAAGTCTAGATTTATTCAAGGATGTTGATGGTGAAAAGATGCATAAGAGTAATGTAGCCACATCTGAAAAGATGAAGCATATAATGAAATATATGGATAAGGGTGATATCAAATGGGTTGTTGCAGCTGCAGCGTCACCCGTGTGGGCGAAAAAAGTTTATCCTGATTTAGGTGAAGAAGAAGGTGTAGCAAAACTCTGGGAATTGCTATTTCAGGCTTGCCGTATCGACACCGAAAATCCTGTAGCTGA
Organism: uncultured Oscillospiraceae bacterium; assembly: GCA_964392065.1. GTDB lineage: Bacteria > Bacillota > Clostridia > Saccharofermentanales > Fastidiosipilaceae > JASBZA01. The sequence goes on along the minus strand of CAYMOG010000012.1, from coordinate 22,485 downwards.
ATGGCAAGCCCATGATCAGAAATTGAAGCATCTCGAAGCCTGGCTCGATGAACAACAGTTTGAGTATCTCCATTATGAGGGACCAGGTACAGACTTGACCGTATATTTAGCAGAGGAGCATAAATGGATAGGAGGTTCTTCAATTACGCCAGATGGAATTAAGTATGTTGCCAATATTCCTACCGAAGAAATTTTTACAGCTCCTTATAAAACAAAAGTAGATGGTACATTGCGCGTGACGAAACCCCTTTCTCTGTCTGGGAAAATCTTAGAAGATATGTCCTTTGTATTCTCTGAAGGAAAAGTCGTAGAGTTTAAGGCCAGCTCGAATCAAGAGGTGTTGGAAAAACACATGGAGATGGATGAAGGTGCAAGGTATCTAGGTGAAGTTGCCCTCGTCGCCCATAGTTCTCCGATTTCACAGATGGGTGTAGTATTCGGCAATACGCTCTTCGATGAGAATGCATCGTGTCACTTCGCACTGGGAAGTTCTTATGCAGAAACAATTCAAGGTGGTGAGAAACTCTCGGAAGAAGAACGTCTTACTAAGGGTGCTAATCAATCTATGATTCATATCGACTTTATGATTGGTAGTGGAGAACTGCAAGTAACAGGCTACAAACCTGATGGACGTGCTGTTCCCGTACTAATTGATGGTGAATTTCCCGAGCTGTAGCTTCATCGTGATTAAATGAATAATAGATTCTCCTTTGGGCAATGATGTTCAAAGGGGATTTTTATTTTAAAATACTTTTTCTTCTCATCTTGTTTTAATTTTGCCATTCCATAATAGGATCAAGCTTCAAGGGAAGCGCATAAACAAATCAAACAAATAGCAAAATTCAAAGGAGAAGAACAATGAAAAATATCAGAAAACTTTTAGGCAATTCGAAAAAGGCCATTATATCCTCTGGACTGATAATTGGGATGTTACTGGCGATTGGAGTAGGTACTACTTTTGCCGCAGGAAACACCCAAAAACAAGAGAAAAACAAAGATACAGCATTAAGCGTTGCACTATTTAATGCAGGTGTTAAAGAAGCAGACATCTATAATGTCGAAGTGGAATTAGAGGATGGAAAATACTATGAAATCGAATTTTACCACGAAGGTGTAGAATATGATTACAAGGTAGATGCAAATACGAATGAAGTTATTTCCAAAGAAGTTGACCAGAGCAAAAATGCGTTATTTACTCGCGAAGCTAAGAGGAGAGACTTAGTTGAATGGAAACAAGTCATTGAAACTCTAAGCAAAGATGCTGGAGTATCTGTTGATGATCTTCGCTATACCGAAATGGATCTTGAGAGAGAAGATGGCCGATTAGTTTATGAAGTAGAATTTCACGTGGACGGTGTGTCTTATGAATATAAAGTAGATGCAAATACAGGTGAAATTGTTAAACGTGATCAAGAAGTTGAGAAGCGTAGAAAAGTAGAAGAAAAGAAATCTTCCTTAATTGGAATAGAGAGAGCAAAAGAAATTGCGCTTGAGCATGCAAAACAAGAAGCTGGTGCAGTGAAGTTCACCAAATCTGAACTTGATGATGACGACGATCACTATGAATATGAGTTGAAATTCTACTCTGCGACCAAAGATTTTGAATATGAAATTGATGCAATAAGTGGCAAGGTTCTAAAATCTGAAATCGACGATATGGATGACCGTGATGAAAGCCGTAGCAAAAAAGATCTTAAGGTCAATGCTCAGAGAGCAAAAGAAATCGCTCTAGCCCATGCAGGTGTAACGTTTGAACTTAGCCGAGGGTTTGATGTAGATCTAGACGAAGACGATGATGTTCTTTCTTGGGAAATTGAATTCTATGCAAATGGTATGAAATATGAATATGATATCGATGCGAAAACAGGCGGTGTTATCGGTGTTGAGAAGGAAGAAGTGAATAATAGGAGAGATGATCGTGACGACGAAGACGATGACCGTACTAGAGTAACAAC
>CAYMOG010000012.1:0-20430 GCA_964392065.1 uncultured Oscillospiraceae bacterium | reverse complement strand
AACAACTCAAGTTCCGGCCCCCACCACGACAACTGCACCTATACCTACTACCGTAGCGACACAAGCTCCTACAACTACTACAACGCAAACACAGTATATTAATGCACAACGAGCAAAAGAAATTGCAACTGCACATGCGGGTTTCAAAGTGAGTCAAGTGCGATTTGACGATGTAGAGTTTGATAAAGACGATGGGGTTGCTTCTTGGGAAGTTGAATTCAAGATCAATGGTGGTGAATACGAATATGATATCAATGCAAGGACGGGTGCAATCATTACGTATGAACATGATGTACCAAGACCTGTACAAACAACACAAAAGCAAACTACGACTCAAGCTCCAGCCCCAACCACGACAACTGTACCTAAACCTACTACCGTAGCGACACAAGCTCCTGCACCAACAACTACGAAGACGCAAGTACTAAGCTTACAACAGGCGAAGGAAATTGCAGCCCGTCATGCTGGTATAAACTTAGCTAACGCATCCTTCGATGAAGCAGAACTTGACGAAGACGATGGACGCCTCGTGTGGGAACTTGAATTCGAAATTGGTGATTGGGAATATGATTACGAGATCGATGCAAGAACCGGTAAGATTTTAGAATATGACATCGAAAACGATGACTAATTATGAAACATAAAATACAATTCCCCCTAAGTAGAGAAGAGGCTAGATGGCCTCTTTTCTCTTGGTGTGGTTCTTTTACTGTCGTGTTAAAATTAGCCAGAGAACTTATTAAATAAAATATTGAAGGAGTTTTTTATGAAGTTTGAGAATGGTACTTGGCTATTTCAAAGAGGAATTACTGCTTACAGACCAAAGGCAGTGTATGAGCAATATATGGAAAAAGAGAAATTTGTTCTCGTTTGTCCTACACATCATTTGCATCATAAAGGTGATACTTTGGGAGGAGTGCTTTTAACGATTAAGATTTCCGCTCCTGTGCAAAATACTTTTCGGGTAGAAGTCTCACACTACAGTGGTGTAATCGATCGTGGCCCACAATTTGAACTCAATATTTCGAATGATCAGCCAGCGATGGATGTTCAAGAAACAGAATTTGGCTGGAGCCTTACATCAGGTGCTGCTCATTTGGATATTAGCAAAGAGCAATTCACTATGACTTTGTATAGGGATGATAAATATGTCACTAGCTTTGGCCCGAATGATATCTCTTATTATAAAGAAAATGATCAAGGTCACTTTTACTCAGCACATAACACTGCATATATGACAGCGCGTACGAACCTTGCTGTGGATGAATATATCTATGGTATGGGTGAACGCTTTGGCCCATTAGTGAAAAATGGACAAACGGTTGTCATTACAAATGAGGATGCAGGGACGAGCTCTGATCAGGCATATAAGAATGTTCCTTTCTATCTATCGAGCAAATCATATGGCCTGTTTGTTAACCACTCAGAAACGGTTGAGTTTGAAGTGGCGACGGAGCAAGTTTCTAAAACCTCTTTCTCTGTGAAAGGGGAGTCACTAGACTTTTTCTTAATTGCTGGATCAAGTATGAAGAATGTATTGGAACTTTATACTGATTTAACAGGTAAAGCAAATCTTCCCCCAGAGTGGAGTTTTGGCCTTTGGCTATCGACATCCTTTACGACAAATTATGACGAAGAAACGGTAATGCACTTTGTAGACGGTATGTTGGAAAGAGAAATTCCACTATCTGTTTTCCATTTTGACTGCTTCTGGATGAAAGGCTTCCATTGGACAGACTTCCAATTCGATAAAGAAACTTTTAAGGATCCAAAAGCTCTTATCCAGAAATTGCATGATAAAGGTTTGAAAACATGTGTTTGGATCAATCCGTACATTGCACAACAAAGCATTCTCTTCGAAGAGGCCAAAGAAAACGATTACCTATTAAAGCGTTGTAATGGCGATGTTTGGCAATGTGATATGTGGCAACCAGGTATGGGCATAGTTGACTTTACAAATCCTGCAGCTGTGGAGTGGTATCAAAAGCATCTAAGCGACTTACTAGCTATGGGTGTAGATAGTTTCAAAACAGACTTTGGTGAAAGAATTCCTGTAGAAGATGTACAGTGGTTTGATGGGTCGAACCCAGAAAAAATGCACAATTATTATGCATACTTATACAACAAGTATGTATTCGAAGTTCTAGAGAAAGAAAGAGGCGCAGAAGAAGCTGTTCTATTTGCGAGAACTGCTACTGCTACATGTCAAAAATATCCTGTCCATTGGGGCGGGGACTGTTGGTCTTCTTACGAAGGAATGCTCCAAAGTTTAAGAGGTGGTTTATCGCTTACTTCATCAGGCTTTGGATTCTGGAGTCACGATATTGGAGGCTTTGAAGCGACACCTTCACCTGACATCTACAAGAGATGGGTCGCCTTTGGACTTTTATCGACACACAGTCGCCTTCATGGTTCGACTTCGTATAGAGTGCCATGGGCATTCGATGAAGAAGCTTCAGAAGTCTTGAAGTATTTTTCAGAGCTAAAACAGTCTTTGTTGCCGACTTTATATACTGAGGCTTATGAAACCAGTCAAACCGGTATTCCTATGATGAGAAGTTTAGCACTAGAGTTCCCAGAGGACAGAAACTGTGCGTTTATCGAACGTCAATATATGTTGGGTCAGAATATGATGATCGCCCCAATCTTCAATAGTGAAGGAATTGCCGAATATTACTTACCAGAAGGGAATTGGGTGAATTATTTCACACATGAGAAAGTAGAAGGTGGTATTTGGCGAAAAGAAACACTCGATTATTTTGCAATTCCATTCTGGGTAAAAGAAGGCGCAGTTATTGTTCATTCTCAAAAGGAAGACAAGGAAAGCGAAAACGAATCATTGAATTTTGTAGTCTTCGGTACTTTGGATGAAGATAAAAAAGTGCAAGTTTATAAAGACAAGAAACTCTTAGACTTTACAATTAAGAAAGATGACTTAAGAATTGAGGCAGAAGGAGATTGTTCATATCAAATCTCTTGTAAGCAAGTTTAAGTAAATGAAGCATTACAGATGCGGTAGGTGTACTATGGAAATAAAAGTAGTTGGCTATAGAGGAACACACGATAAAGATTTTATCTTTACTGCGAAGCAAGCAAAGGAAGATGGTTACCCTTATTATGTTTTTCTGCTGATTAGGACACCTGCCGTATTTTCAATTAATGATAAGGTGAGTTTTGTTGAGAGTAACTCTTTCGTTTTTCTCACACCTGATTCAGATTACAAGTATGGTGCGACAGAAGATGTCTTTGTCAATGACTGGATTTTCTTCGATTTGAACGAAAAAGATATCGAGTTTTTAAACAGTATCAATATCCCATTTAATACGCTGGTAAGCCTTGCCAATGCAGAAGAATTGTCTCGAATCATTTATTCTCTAACCTATGAACATTATTCCTGTGAAAAATATCACAATGAAATCGAGCATCACTATGTTTATTTCTTATTCTATAAATTGGCACAAGCAATTGAAGCAGAAAATCACATAGATACGGGCAACTTAAAGAAGCGAGATCACTTATTATTAAATCTACGTACGAGAATCAATCGCTTCCCTGAAACGATTAGCAAGATAGATGAGCTGGCAGAATTTGTCGGCTTAAGTCGTTCAGGATTTGAGCATGCCTATAAACGTATGTTTGGCACTAGTGTAATGAATGATGTCATACAATCCCGAATTTTAAAAGCACAAAACATCTTAATCTCGACGGAACTTCCTATTAAAGAAGTGGCAGCAGAATGTGGATACAATAATGAGTATAACTTTATGCGGCAATTTAAGAAGAATGTCGGATTAACACCAAGTGAGTATAGAAAGAATTCTTTAGGTGAGGAATAATGCAATATAGTAATCCTGTGATAAGAGGGTTTAATCCTGATCCATCGATTTGTCAAGCAAACGGAAAATTTTATCTTGTATGTAGCTCATTTTGTTATTTTCCAGGGGTGCCTTTGTATGAAAGTGAGGACCTTGTGAACTGGACTCGTATAGGAGCTGTTATTACAAGGCCAAGCCAAGTGAACTTGGAAGGCATGAACATTCATACGGGTATCTATGCTCCAACAATTCGTTTTCATGATGGAAGATTTTATATGATCACGACAAATGTAGGAGGCGGTGGCCATTTCTATGTCTATACGGATGATATTTATGGAGAATGGTCAGAGCCAATTTGGATTGATCTGCCAGGCATAGATCCAGATTTGTATTTTGAAAATGGGCGTTGTTACATGACTTGCAATGGCAATGACTCAGAAGGAAAAGCTTGTGTACTAACAGTAGAAATAGATATAAAAACTGGCCAAAAACTATCTGAGCAAAATGTACAATGGTACGGAACTGGTGGCAGACATATTGAAGCGCCGCATCTCTATAAAATTGGAGACTTTTATTATATTCTTAATTCCGAAGGTGGAACCGAATACGGACATATGGTCAATATAGCTAGAAGTAAGTCGCTATGGGGACCTTACACTTCCTGCCCTACGAATCCAATCTTAACGAATCGAAACTTAGGAACCTATCCTTTACAAGCTGCGGGACATGGGGATCTCATACAAGATGCATATGGGCAATGGTGGTTAGTACATTTAGCCTTCCGACAAATGGATAAGTGGATGCCTTTTCACGTGATGGGCAGAGAAACTTGTTTAGTACCTGTAGATTGGGAAGAACATTGGCCAAAGATAGGCGATGGAACATCATCATTAAGATATGATTTGCCTGAGAGACAAAGTGCATTAGAGAAACAACTTATACACGAGGAGCGAAAATTAGAAGACCTTATAGCTCGCAAGGATTTTCTTTATTTACGACATAAGGAAGATGATGTTATCCGTATAACTAAAGAGATGATTAGTATGCGAGGTCTCCCATATACTCTTTCCGATGAAGAGAATACAGCCTGTTTTTTAGGAATTAGACAAGAAGAGCCAGAACAAAGCTTTGTTTTTAACGTAAAGAGTCAGGCGGAAGAAGCGGGTGTCAGTGTTTATATGGATGCAAAACATCACTATGATTTTTATGTAGATAAGAACAAAGTCTTGCATTTGCGTTATAAAATTGGCCCAGCAGAAACGATTAAAAGCTTTGATACCCTATCTGTTTTAGATCACTATAGACTGAAAATTCAGGCTCTGCACAGTGAGTATGCCTTCTATGTATATATTGACGAAGAATTTATTCTGCTCGATAAAGTAGATGCAAGATATCTCTCTTCGGAAGTTTCTGGAGGATTTACAGGTGTATTATTTAGCATGTATTGTGTTGATTCTATAGCAACTTGTGTGGAATTTGATGATTTATTAATTGATTTGAGCATAAAAAGCTAGTTATTTTAGCGTGATAAGTAATTGATATAAAAGTTAACATCATTTATACTGTATTTATGCACTAGATTACTTATTTGTGGAGGTATAAGATATGCAAAATGCACAGAAGAGACATAAAAGTGCAAGAAAACCAGTGAAAGCAAAACTAAGCAATTTTATAGCTTTCATATTAATGGCATTTTCTGTATTTTCTTTATTCATTCCTACCATGAATGTTGCTAGAGTTAGTCCGAGTATCAACAGACATTTGTCCTTGTTAACTGCTGCTATCTCCCAGGAAAATTTAACGGATGGTCTAGGTAGAATTATTCGTAGAGGGTGGATTTCAGAATCTTCTTTTTATTTCTTGCAAGCATCGGCCATCGCACTGCTAATTGCTGCTATTTTACAAGTGGTCTTCGCGTGTATGTCTTTAGGCAATATTAATTATCAGAAACTGGGTGAAAAAATTGGGCTGCTAGCCTCCTTGTTTAGTTTTCTAGGTATGGGTGGCATTTTCTATTCGTATCAAGAAATGCTAAGAACTGCTAGTGAAGGTCGTATTGAACTTGGACTTCCGAGAGTGTATTGGCTACTTCTTACTATTCATATAGCATTTTTCTTTGTCGTACTTATTCGTTTCCTTGCACATCTTAAAGTGCCAAAAGAAGAAGAGTACTATATGCCAAGTAAATATAAGTTGTTTTTAATGCTCTTGCCATTCCTTATTTTGACCTTAGTATTCTTTTATCTTCCTTTATTTGGATGGCGTTATGCTTTCTTTGATTACACAGTTGGTCAAGAATTAAATGCAGATAATTTTGTTGCATTTAAGTGGTTCCGTTACTTATTCTCTAACCCAGCGACGGTGAGAGATATTGTACGCGTATTGAAAAATACATTAGGTATGAGTGGTATCGGAATAGCAATGAGCTGGCTTCCATTAATTTTTGCAGTATTCTTAAATGAGATTAAGAATACTCGTTATAGACGATTGATTCAGACTTTAACGACTATCCCTAACTTCATCAGTTGGGTTCTTGTGTATGCCATCGCTTTTGCAATCTTCGCGACAGATGGTTTTATTTCATCATTTATGGTGAATAATGGCATTTGGTCAGAAGGGCGAAACATGCTCATGAATGGTAATAATATTTGGATTAAACTTTGGATGTGGGGAGCATGGAAAAGTGTAGGCTGGAGTGCCATCATCTACATTGCATCTATATCAGGTATTGATACACAACTCTACGAAGCAGCTACTGTTGACGGAGCGGGTCGTTTCCAAAAGATGTGGAGCATTACGATTCCACAACTAATGCCAACATTTTTAGTCTTACTCCTTATGTCTGTGGCCAATATTTTAAGCAATGGCATGGATCAATACTTAGTGTTTGAGAATTCAGCCAATGCGGAAAATATTATGGTCCTTGATTTATATGTATATAAACTTGCTTTCCAAGGCAGTGGACAGATTCCTCTTACAACAGTTATCTCAATGTTCAAATCACTCATTAGTATCATTTTATTGTTTACTGTGAATAGAGTTTCCAAAGCCGCTCGCGGTAACAGTATTGTGTAAGGAGGTAAAAAGATGCAAAACTTTCAACGCAAACCAAGTGACATCACATTTAATATATTAAACTATCTATTCTTTGGCCTATTTGCTTTTATCTGTGTATTTCCATTCTATTATTTGTTTGTAAACACAATTAGCGAAAATGATTACGTCATTAGAGGTCTTGTAACCTTTTATCCAATTGGACTTACTCTGAAAAATTACAGGTCCATGTTAAATATTGGAGATTTAGGTACATCATTTTTAGTAACATTTGCTAGAACTTTCTTAGGTACTGTGCTTATGGTTATCGCATCAGCAATAGTAGCGTTCCTCGTGACACAGAAGGAGTTATGGGGAAGACAATTCTGGTATCGATTTATTATTATAACGATGTACTTTAATGCAGGTTTGATCCCATGGTTCCTGAATATGCAGATGCTCGGATTAACCAATAATTTCTGGGCGTATATTATTCCAAGCATAGTTGCTCCTTATAATATTATTTTGGTAAAAACCTATATTGAGTCCATCCCTGCTGAGCTAGAAGAAAGTGCAAAGATTGATGGTGCAAGCCATTTTACAATTTTCAGAAAAATCATTTGGCCATTATGCAAACCTATCTTAGCAACAATAGCGATATTCGGTGCTGTGGGACATTGGAACTCCTTCCAAGATTCTTTAATTTTGCAACAATCCAATCCGAAATTATATACACTACAGCACAGACTGTATATTTATTTAAGTACGTCTTCTAACTTAAGAGCCTTGATGCAATCTGGCGGTTCTATTTCAGATGATATTATTCAGGGTGCATTAAGTTCGAAAATCATCAAGTACACGATTTCTATGGTAACAATTCTTCCAATTTTAATGGTTTACCCTTTTATGAGTAAGTATTTTGAAAAAGGCATTATGTTGGGAGCAGTAAAAGGTTAATGGAAGAAGATTTAACTTAGCGAATGAGGAGGGTTCGCCAATGGTATTTAGAAAATTCTAAGCTTAATTCTTCAATTAATAAAATTTGCAATTCATAAGAGAAAGGAAAAAAGAAATGAAAAAAAGTAAATTATTGTCTTTATTTGTAGCAGGTTCTTTATTATTTACAGCAGCTTGTAATAATACAAACGAATCAACAAGCACAAGTGCTGAAAATACAAATGAACAGACGAGCGCAAATACAGAAAGTGATAGCACAGAAGGTGCTACAGATAACACTGAAGGTGAAACAGACAACACAGAGGGTGGAGATACAGACGTTGATCCGAATTTAGGCTATTACGAAGAAGTAATACCTGAAGAAACGGTTACATTACAAGTTTATAGTCAACTTGCAAATTACTCAGGAGAACAAATCGGTTGGTTTGGCCAAATCATTGAAGAAAAATTCAATGTAAAATTGAATATTATCCCAGACTCTGAAGGTACATTTGCTACAAGAATGGAATCTGGTAACTTAGGTGATATCGTTGTTTGGGGCAATGACGGCGATCAATATAAGCAAGCGATTGAGCAAGGTATGCTCTTTGACCTAGAAGAAGATGATATTCTAGATGATTTTGGTCCTTATATTAAAGAGCATATGTCTTATGCCTTAGAGAAAAACAGAGGCATCTCTGAAGAAGTAACAGGCGAGCCTACATTGTATGGTTATGGTTTCGACGTTGCTTTCAATCCAAATGACACACAAGATCCTATGTACACATGGGATACACGTTGGGACTTATACAAGGAAATTGGCTATCCAGAAATTAATAACCTTGATGATGTTGTTACGATGTTAGAAGAAATGCAAAAAGTTGCACCAACAGATGATAATGGTAATAAAACCTATGGTGTTTCTTTATTCTCTGACTGGGACGGCAGCATGGCAATGTTCGTAAAATCAACTGTTTCTGCTTACTATGGTTATGATGAATTCGGAATCGGTTTCTACAATAATGAAACTGGTGAATATATCTCTGCTTTAGAAGAAGATGGTCCATATTTAGAAATGTTGAAATTCTACAACACACTATACAGAAAAGGCTTATTAGATCCAGACTCTGAAACACAAGGTTTCGACGGAATGGTGCAAGACTATCAAAATGGTACAGCATTCTTAAATATCTTTAACTTTATGGGATCTGCATCTTATAATACAGAATCTCATGCTGCTGAAGGTAAAGCAATGTATCCAGTTATCCCTAGCGAAGCAAGACCTATCGTTTACGGTCAATCTGTTTATGGTGGAAACCGTATCTGGTCTGTTGGTGCTAAGAGTGAGCATCCAGAATTATCTCTAGCAATTATCAACTGGTTATCTACTCCAGAAGGACGTTTAACATTTGAATATGGTCCAAAAGGAATTGCATGGGATTATGATGAAGAAGGCAATACATTCTTAACCGACTTTGGTTATAAAGCAAAAACAGATCAAGCCAATACACAAATGTCAGAAGGCGATCCTGCGTACTATGGTAGTTACTCAGATGGTGCTTTCCAAATTAATAATACAACATGGGCACTTGATGCTGAAAATCCTGAATCCAATGGCGATACCTATAATTACAAACATTGGAAAGGTTTCTCAGACCAAGCGTCTTCAGAAATTGAAGCAGATTTCAGAGAGCACACAGGATTTGATTCTGTTATTGAGTTAGCAAGAGACCATGAGTCCTCTGTAGCAATTAACAGTACATATTCTGAAAGTCCAAGAGGTGGTGAGCTTGAGACAGTCTGGAACCAAGTCATCGATACTATTAAAACAAATTCTTGGAGAGCGATTTACGCAAACGATGATGCAGAATTTGATGCGATTGTAGAAGAAATGCTAACAAAAGCATATGAATACGGCATGGAACAATGCGAAGAATTCTCAAGAAACGAAGCAGCTAACAGATCTGCGGCCGTAGAAAAGACAATGGAAGAATTTAATTAATCTCAATTTTCTAGTGAAGGAGAGGCTGGGTCTATACCCAGCCTCATTTTTATCATATGTTTTCACTTGTACAAACAATATATAATTTTTTAGATAAACTCAGTAAAATATTTTTCTTAAATTTGATTTTTATACTCTTTTGCTTGCCAATCGTTACGATTGGTGCATCAACAGCAGCACTTTTTAAAGTGAGTATGCTATTGACAGAAGATTATGAGTCGAATTTGTTTCGCAATTTTTGGAATGCATTTAAAGAAAATTGGAAACAAGGAACGATATTATTTTTATTACATGCATTTGTCTACGCAAGCTGTATTCTCTATTTAAATTTCTTTGAAAATATCGACTCGAACCCTATTGTGTTCTTGTTTTTAGCCATTATTTTGGCATTGCTAGGTATTAATTATTTAATTTATTCCTATCCCTTGATTGTGAAATATAAAAATAGTATTAAACGTACCTTGATAAATAGTTCTGCTTTAGTTAGAGAATACTATTTAGCAACAATCCTAATGCTATTGGCTTTATTGATACTTAATCTAGGATTTATTTGGAATACAGTAACGATATTTTTGTTTTTCTTAATTGGTCCAGCACTTAATGCATATATCATTTCCAGTTTTGCAGTAAAAAGATTTGAAGCATTAGAAGAGTAGAGAAAATCCTAGAGCTGAGGTATTGAATAAATGTGCACAATGAAAAAAGAAGTTAAAGAAATTATACAAAATGAAATAGAACAATCTTCTTTAGATTATTTGAAAAAAGGAACAATAGCAGGGCTTAACGTAAGTGTGTTTACAGCGGATGAAAGCTTGGCCTATTTCCAAGCAGGGCATGCTGATGTCGCAAAAAAGAAAGCAATAAAAAAGAATACGATTTTTCGCTTGTATTCGATGACGAAGCCAATCACTGCTTTTGCGATTTTGCTACTAGAAGAAGATGGAAAACTATCCTTAGAAGATCCATTAAGCAAGTATTTTCCATCCTTTGCCAAAACCGAGGTCTTAGAAGAAGGTGCATCTAGGCCAAGTACCAAAGAGATAAGAATTTGTGATTTAATGACTATGCAATCCGGTCTTCCTTATCCAGGAGATAGTCCATCTGGAAGGGTAATTGCTAATGTATACGAGCGAATTCCTTTGGACAAAGAAGACGTTAGCGATGAGACAGTCAATATTATTGATGCATTTTCAAAGGCGCCCCTTTTGTTTGAGGCAGGTGATGGCTGGGAATACGGAGTGAGTGCTGACATTCTTGGTGCTGTAGTGGAAAAAGCCAGTGCTATGCCTTTTGATGCTTTCTTAGAAGAGCGTATTTTTGCACCTTTAGAGATGTTAGATAGCGGATTTTATCTTAAGAATGCAAAAGAAGATCGATTAGCGAAAACTTACCATCTTGTGGATGGCGAATTAGTCGAATTTGAAACGAGTAATCTAGCGATTTCTTGGAAGATGGAACATAAACCGGTCTTTTTATCTGGTGGCGCAGGATTAGTATCGACAATAGAAGATTATCAGAAGTTCTGCCAAATGCTCTTGGCCAAAGGTTCTTACAATAATAAGAGAATTGCTAAGGAATCTACTGTTCAAGCCTTTATGTCTCCGCAATTAAGTGGGAAAGGTCTAGATGAGTACTGGGAAAAATTTAGACTGACAGAATATCAATACGGTAACTTGTGTAGGCAAAAGTACGTTACAGAAAATGGAGGAACAAAACTAATCGATTTTGGCTGGGATGGCTGGTTAGGCTGTTCTATGGGCGTATATCCAGATGATGGTTTTGCGGTTTTAGTGATGTTGCAGAAAGTCAATGGTGGAGACGAGAGTATTCAAAGTGAAATAAAGAGTAAAGTCTATAAGATTTTAACTGAAAATTGCTAATTCTACTTCAATAGGATGCGAGCGATTTTGTTATAGACAGATGCTTCAAGTGACAAGTACATGAAAGTGAGTAATAGATGTATAACAAAGTAAAATTATGGGATAAGTGGCAATTTCAAAAATTTTCACTCGATGCAGTCGTTCCACAAGATTATTCAGGAAATGGGATACTAGAAGAGCATAATGGACTCTCTGAGTCAGAAGACATCACCATCCCTCACGATTGGCTAATTGTGGGAAATGGTGATTTATACGAAAACAGCATTGGCTTGTATAGTAAGACACTATCTTTTTCTGAGGAAGACTTAGCTGCTCAAGATATCTATTATCTTTACTTCGAAGGTGTCTATATGGACTCGAGTATTTTTATCAATGGTCAAGAAGTCTTCGAGTGGAAATATGGTTATTCAAGTTTCTTTTTTGAAATACAAGAATATCTTAAGCCGGGTCAAAATCTTCTTCAGGTTCGAGTAAAGCATCACGCGCCAAACTCTAGATGGTACTCCGGGGCTGGCATTTATAGACCAGTGTATCTTCTTCGAAAGTCAAGACAACACTTTGTGCCAGACAGTCTTTACGTACACTCAAAACTTTCCTGGGAAGAAGGTAAAGCAAAGTGTGCAAAACTTTTTGTTTCTGCAGAACTAAAAAAGAAAGCAGCACTTTGGCCAGAAAATCAAAAGATTCGATATCGCTTGTATAACAATAAGGAGCACTTGCTAATAGAGGAAGAAAGCCAGAGTGAGACTGTTGAATTATCTCTTGATAGCCCAGAGCTTTGGTCACCTTCTCAGCCTAATTTATATAAATTAGAGCTGAGTTTCTATGAAGAAAATCAGCTTCTAGATAGCTTTACCCAGATGATTGGTCTTCGTGAAATAGAGTTAGACTCTTCAAAAGGTTTTTTCATAAACAAAAAAAGAGTACTACTTAAGGGTGTCTGCTTACACCATGATTTAGGTATATTAGGAGCTGCTTTTCATCGAAGTGCAGCAAAAAGACAAATAGAAAAACTACAAGAGGCTGGTGTCAATGCAATTCGTTTTTCACATAATATGCCAGCGCCTGCATACTTGGATCTTTGTGATGAAATGGGTCTGCTTGTGATTAACGAAGCTTTTGATATGTGGAAGCTTTCGAAAACCCAATTCGACTATGCACGTTTCTTTGAAGATTGGCATGCGAAAGATGTGAAATCATGGATTTGTCGGGATAGAAATCACCCCTCAATTATCATGTGGTCTGTAGGAAATGAAATCTACGATACACATGATGGGGAGCATGGATATGAAACGTTGAAAGATTTGCTCTCCCTAGTACAGAAATATGACCCAATGAAAAATGCGTACACCACTTTTGGAAGTAACTTTTTAGAGTGGGAAAAGACGCAAGAGTGTGCAGCACTTTTGGATGCAGTTGGCTACAATTATACAGAACGTTTATATGAAGAACATCATGAGAAGTTTCCGGATTGGGCAATTTATGGATCAGAAACTAGCTCGATTGTACAAAGTAGGGGTATATATCGTTTTCCGCTAGAAGAAAATCATTTAACGGATGTGGATTTACAATGCTCAGCATTGGGGAATTCGACCACTTCATGGGGAGCACCAAGCTTTGACTATCTATTCGAGATGCAAGTGAAAAATCCATTTAGCTTAGGGCAGTTCATCTGGACAGGGATTGACTATATTGGAGAGCCCACCCCTTATGATACGAAGAATTCCTATTTTGGCATCCTAGATACCGCCCTTTTCCCAAAAGACAGTTTTTATCATTTCAAAGCAGCTTGGAGTGAAGAGAAAGTACTTCACATTGCTCCGCACTGGAATCATGCGCCAGGTGAAGAAGTCGATGTCTTAGTTTATAGCAATGCGAGCTACGTTCAAGTCAGACGAAACGGTGAGCTAGTAGGTGAACATACATACAAGCATGAAGAAGGAGAGTTTTCCTGGCATGTGAAAGTTCCTTTTGTAGCAGGTGTTTTGGAAGCTGTTGCTTTTGATGACGAGGGCAAAGAAGTCCAGCGTGTAAAAAGAGAAAGTTTCGGCGATGCTAAAGCGATTTCGCTCAAAGTAGATAAAGAGAGCATCAATACAGATGAATTAGCATTTCTTGAGATTTCGCTTCTTGATGAAAACGGTAATATTGTTGAAGATGCCAATGCGTCAATCCATTTCGATGTGCGTGGTGCTGGAGAGTTATTAGGCTTAGATAATGGAGATAGTGCAGATTTTCAATCGTATCGAAGCAATGAACGTTATCTATTTAATGGAAAGCTCCTTGCTATGATCCAACCCTTGTCTTTCGGAACAATAGAAGTGGAAATTAGTAGTCCTGGACTAGAAACAATACGTAAAAAAATAGTCGTTCAAGAGCAGCAAGTAGTCGTTCAAGATGAACAAAACACCTTTCAAGAGCAGCAAGTAGACGATACAGACGATCAAGAATCGGAAGCAAAATCGAGCACAGCAATATTTGAATATCGCAAACCTAGCCTAGTCGTAAAAAACGAAGACTTTAAGCCTGAAGGAAAGGAACGCATACGATCCTTGCATTTTATACGAGAGTCCTGGGACTGCCTTGAAAAGACCAATCCTATTCGAGTCTATTACCGATCTTTCCCAGAAGAAATGCATGAGAAGGAGCAAGCAAAAATAGAATTTGCAATCACCGATAGTAGTGGTGTCCAAAGTGACTTAGCACAAATTACGAAGGTTGACGAAGAGGAAAAATTTGTTGAGTTCAACGTAGATGGGGATGGCACATTCCTTTTACGGGCACTCGTTTTTGATGCGTTCTCGCATGCAAGTTTTATCGCAAGTACTCGCTTTGAAAGTCGTGCTTATGGGGAAGTTCGCCATAAACCGGAGCGTTTTGTCTATGCAAATCATGCCGAAAAAAAAGACGGTGTCGTGAGTATGGGCAATCACGGTGGAGTGAGTTTCGACAAGGGAGAGCCCTACCGAATTACATTTGAAAATCTTTCGCTTAGTGAAGAAGCAGACACTCTTTATATGCCAGTTTTCTCTTTTGACAAACGTACGTATTTTACCATTACAAGGACAGCACAAGATCAGTCCGTTCCAGAGATTCTCTTCGACCAAGTCCTAGAGAAAGAGGTGATTTGGAATCAGTATCAAGAGTTTGTCTTCCCTTTGGCCAAAGCCATCCAAGACGGCGATACGTTAAGCATTCAAATGCGAAGCAAAGGCCAAATTCAAGGCTTCTATGTAAAAGAAAAAGCAGTAAAGAGGATACTTCTGACAAATAATGACTTGTTACAAATTTATGGAGACCAATATACTGTAGAAGAGAATCGAATAGGCAATATTGGTAATAACGTCTCATTACAATTTGCCCAGGTTTTCTTGGGACACTTGCCGCATCAAAAAGTGCGAATTAAGGGATACACAAGACACAACACTTGCTCCATCCATCTTTTAGTTAAAGGTGAAAAGAAGAAAAAGTATTTACTAGAGTTCTCTCACAAAGATGAGGTGAGCTGGCAGGAATTTCCAATAGAAGCAGTAAAAGCGAAGGTAGGTATAGAGTTAATCTTCCTTCCGGGATCCGATTTCGATTTTTACGCTTTAGAGATTATATAAGCAAGGAGAGTACACATGCACTTAGACTATAACGAATACAAAAAGCTTTCGAGAGAAATCATAGCCGAAGGTGTCGTTCTACTAGAAAACAAAAACAAGAGCCTACCTTTGGCCAAAGATGAAAAAATTGCCGTTTTAGGCAGAAGCTCCTACGATACAATCACAAGCGGAACGGGCTCTGGTGGGCTGGTGAATATTCCGTACGTGGTAAGTATCAGAGATGCTTTGGCGGAGCGATTTGCAATAGCTGAAGAATTAGATTCGAGCTATCTGGAGTGGAGAAAAGACCATCCATTTGATAAAGGAGAAGGCTGGGCGATGACGCCTTTTTCGCAAGTTGAAATGCCGCTGGAAGAGGAGGCTTTGACCAAAGCAAGCGAGCTAGCTTCTACCGCAATTCTCACAATCGGCCGTACCGCCGGTGAAGACAGAGATAACGAAGCAGTGAAGGGTGCGTATTACTTAGGTGAGGAAGAAGAACGCCTCGTGCAGTTAGCCAGAAAGTACTTTCCAAAACTGATCGTTTTCATTAACGCAGGTAATATCATTGACTTGTCTTGGACAAAAACGTATGAAGTAGATGCTCTCCTTTATGTTTGGCAAGGCGGTTGTGAAACCGGGAACGGAATCGTGGATGTTTTAGATGGAAGTGTCAACCCTAGCGGAAAATTGCCTGATAGTATCGCCTACGAGGTGGAGGATTATCCGTCGCATGCGAATTTTGGTGATGGAAAAGAAAACATTTATGTAGAAGATATTTATGTTGGTTATCGCTACTTCGAAACAATGGCCAAAGAGAAAGTTCTCTATCCTTTTGCTTATGGACTTTCCTACTCGACTTTTTCTTTGACTTGTGAGGAGACAAGTGCAGACGACGAAGGTTTTCACTTTCAAGTACGTGTGGAAAATACAGGAGAATGTGCAGGGAAAACCGTTGCACAGTTGTATGTAAAGGCCCCAGTAGAAGACTTAGCAAAGCCTGCGCAAGAGCTAAAAGCATTTAAGAAAAGTTCTTGTCTTGAAGCGAGTGAGGCGGAGGTCCTGACACTGTATGTGCCTTTTGTAGAATTGGCGAGTTTCGAGGACCGCACAGATTCAGAACACTACAGTTCTTATATAGTTGAAAAAGGCGAGTACCAATTTTTTATTGGCGAGCATATTAGGGATTTAGAAGAAATTTTCAACTATGAGCAAGAAGAGACAGAAGTAGTAAAGACACTTAAGCCTAGATTGCTTCCATCAGAAGACTTTGAACGTTTGCGCTATGTCGACGGTCAGGAGCAAATGGAATTGTATAAGGGGACTGATTGCGAAGTGAGCGAAAACTATGTCGCTCCAGCGAACTTAGTGGAAGAATTTGCTAACTGGTCTAATGAAGAATTGATTCAAATTGCGCATGGTTTAGGAATGGCACCTTCTGGTGTTACAGCAGGAATTGCAGGCGCATTTGGAGGTGTCACGGATGGGCTTTTAGAGCGCGGGATACCACGCATCGCTTGTGCTGACGGTCCAAGTGGCATTCGAATGGATAATGGTCAAATGGCTTTCAGCATTGCGAACGGTTCCTTGCTTGCAGCTACTTTTAACGAAGAATTAAATGAAAGACTCTTTTCTATGCTTGCTTTGGAGTTAAGAAAAAACGGCATAGAAGTCTTATTAGGCCCTGGTATGAATATTCATAGGCATCCATTAAATGGTCGTAACTTTGAATATTTTTCAGAAGATCCCTTGCTCACAGGGAAAATTGCTGCCAGTCAGATTCGAGGCTTGGCAACTTATGGTGCGGTGGCATGTCCGAAGCACTTCGCTCTTAATAATCAAGAGTTTGCGAGAACGGAAGCCAACGTTGTGGTGTCCCCTAGAGCTGCAAGAGAGATTTATCTTAAAGGCTTTGAAATCGCAGTAAAAGAGGGTGGCCTTCGTGCGCTAATGACTAGCTACAATCCAATTAATGGCGTCTATGCCGCTTCGAACAAAGATCTCAACATCCATATTCTACGAGAGGAATGGGCGTATGAAGGCATTGTAATGACGGACTGGTGGGCGAAGTGTAATCGAAAAGCAGGCGAGGAAGGCTCCAGAGAAGAAAGAGCGGCCATGATCAAGGCGGGCAATGACTTGTATATGGTCGAGTCATCTTGTGAAGAGATTCCGGCTTTGGCCAAAACGCTAGAAGCAATAGAAGAGGGCTATTTACTTCGCGATGAACTGATTCGAAATACAAAGGCAATTGTTGATTTTGCCAAAGATGTCTCCTTCATCCATCACCCGCTAGAACTAGAAGTCCTCAACGAACCAAAGATGGCGATGCAAGAACAAGTAGAAATTGATCTGGGTAAGATGGAAGAAGAGAAGACCTGGGATCTTAGCGAATATCATTTTGAAAAAGGAAAGATTTATGTCTTACATCTCGAAAGAACGCTTGCAGGCACGTATGAAATGGAGCTTGAAATTTCGACGGGTGATGAACAGAAATCACTTGAAGTTTCGCAATTAAATATTGCCGTTTTCGTCAACAATATTTCAAGCGAAACGATTAATTTGGTAGGAAAAACGAAGGGAACGCACACTGTAGCCTTAGATCTCTGGCAAAACCCTAATAATTATATTAGCTTTGTTTTCTCAGAGACAGGAGCAAGCATTAACGAATGTAAGATCCGACTAGTAGAAAAGAGAAGTAGCAGATAAATCTTCGATTTGATTGAACTTGAAAAGAGCTCTCAAGCGCCAGAAATTTTTATGCTTTCGGTGCAAGAGAGCTCTTTCTTTATATCTTAAAAATTATTGTCTAAATGTGTCTTCCTCAAGAGTATAGCTTTGATTTGGCGACATCTTCATACGAATCGTTCGTTTCTTGTATTGGAATGCAAATTCTCCTTCTTCCTTTGAGCGGACTTGCATCTTTTCTAAAGCTCCATTATTAAAAGAGATATCGACTAAAAGTCCAGCTTTTGCTCGAAGATTTTTTACTTCCCCGCTACCCCATTGGCGAGGTAATGCCGGTAAGACATAAAGAACTTCTTCCGTACTATCCAAAATTGCACGTAAGATTCCAGCAGCTCCTCCGAAGTTTCCGTCAATCTGGAAAGGTGGGTGCTTGTCGAAAAGATTGGGATAGGTAGATTGTGTAAGCAGCGCTTCGGCATTTTCGTGTACTTCGTCGGCTTTGGCCAGACGAGCCCAAAAGTTCATAATCCAAGCGCGGCTCCAACCAGTATGCCCTCCACCATGTTCCAAACGATAACGTAAAGTTTTTTCTGAAGCTTCTAAAAGTCTTTCATCGCCCAAAAATTCTTCACCAGGGTAGAGCCCATACAGGTGCGAAATGTGTCTGTGCCCTTTTTCCACCTCTTCGTAATCTTCTAGCCACTCCATAATTCTACCGTCGTGTGTCAGTGTGGTTTCAGGTAATTTGGCCAAAGCCTGGCGCAACTCATCGATAGACGCAGCAAAGTCCTCACGTGCTGGCAATATCGAATTGATTTCCAAGCAGATGGTAAAGAGTTGACGTAAAATCTGTGTATCCATACTGCAACCTTCACAGAGGCAGCCTTCTTCACCGTTGGCATAGAAGAAGCTATTTTCTGGTGAGACGGATGGATTAATAACAAGCTGATTCTTCTTGTTCAGGCACAAGTAATCTAGGAAGAAAAGACAGGCATCTTCAATTAGATAACGATAGTGAGCTAGAAAATCTAAATCCTTTGTGTACGCATAGTGCTCCCAAATATGTGTACAAAGCCATGCTGCCCCTAGTACCCAGGTACTGGCCGGAATCCAGGTGTCTTGTGGTGCGGTATCTCCCCAGATATTTGTATTGTGATGGGCGACCCAACCCCTAGCCTGATACATGATTTTAGCGGTTTCTACGCCATTGGGATACATTCTTTCTAAGTGTTTGAAAAGTGCATGGTGGCAATCGCCTAGGCCTAGCATTTCCGCATGCCAATAATTCATTTGTGTATTAATATTAATCGTGAATTTACAGCCCCAGGGCGGATCCATGTGCTCACACCAGATTCCTTGCAAAGTAGCAGGTAGCGTATCACTTCTACTCGACGCAATAAGAAGATATTTCGCATAATTACAATATAAGGAAAGCATGGAAGGATCTGCAGCTAAGCCATTTTGGGCAATATTGAGAAGGCGCTGATCTGTAGGCATTGGATTCTCTTCGCAAGCCCATTGAATGCTCGTCTGAGAATATAGTTTCTGATAATCTTCCAGATGTTCTTCACGTAAACGTGACACGCCTTTTTTCATCGCGCGATCTAAGTATAGCCTAGCACTTTTGGTAGTATCATTATGGCCAAAGCTAGTCGCTGCTGTTAAATACAGTTCTATATCCTTAGCGTCTTCAATCCGAAGATATTCTCCATGACAATGTATTTCGGCATTGCTGTCACTAGACTTTGCCCGAAGCATGCAAGTGTAAGTGATTCCTTCCCCTGCTTGAAAGGCTAGTGTATTTCCTTCTTCAGACCAAATGCGCTCCATGAATAGTTTTCTGCGTAAACGAGCTTGTAGGCCTAACGCTTTAGAAGACTGTATATGAATCACAATTACATTATTTGTTTTATTCGCAAAATACTGCCGTTGGACTGCTACTTTCTCCTCACCGTCAACTAGTGTATAAGAGACAGTTACTTCTGCATTTCGTAAATCCAATTCACGTTTGTAATTTTCTACCGTTCCTTTACTGTTAAAGAAGTCTAAATCTAAGTGGCCCATTAATTGGTACACACGTTGTTTATCAGGTATACCCATGAGTCCTTCTTTGGCAAGGAGATTTGCGCGTTTCGGATTTTCTTCGGCCAAAGCCTTGCGTATTTCACCTAACAATACTGATGCGGAGGGATTGTTTCGCTCTTGCTTGGCACCACTCCACACACTTTCTTCATTGACTTGAAGTTCTTCTTCAAAAACTCCTCCAAATACCATCGCACCTAGCTTGGCGTTACCAATTGCTAAGGCTTCGTTCCAATTTTCAGCTGCTTTTGTATACCAGAGTTTTTCCTGCATTGTGCACTCCTTTGTTTTTTAGCATAAACTTATTGTACTATTTCTTTGGCCTTAAATCTTAGCTAGTTTTTCTCGCGTTTTTCTAGCTTTTTTCTAATTTTTTGTATTTTAGAATTGTTCTAACTTGCTAAGTA
>CAYMOG010000011.1:0-33714 GCA_964392065.1 uncultured Oscillospiraceae bacterium | reverse complement strand
AAAGATACAAACATAATAAACTGACATTTGTTATGATTATCAAATGCCGGAACTACCAGAAATAGAAACAATTAAACATGAGCTAGAAACTTATTTTCTAAATAAGCTACTTCTTAACATTGAATTGCGAAGAGAAGATATTGTCTACTGTTGTTCTCCTGAAATAAAACTATGCGATTTACAACTAAAATATCTAACTAACATAAAACGACATGGGAAGTATCTTCTCTTCCACTTCAATAATGATTTAAGTCTTATCTGTCATCTACGCATGACAGGTAAGCTTCTTTTTTTGCCCGCACTAAGTATCTCTGATAGAGATACTATTCTTCAATCCAAACATACACATATCCTGTTTCAATTTTCTAACGGAACTCTTGCCTATCATGATGTGCGCCGCTTTGGAGGTTTCGTTTTATGCAGAACAATCGATTTATATACGAGCAAAAAAACTATGAGCCACATTGCCTATGATGCTCTAGATCCTAGGTTTTCACCTGAGTACCTCTATAGAGAAGCAAAAAAACATCCTAAACTGAGTTTGAAAAGTCTTATTCTCGACCAAAGCACTGTAGCCGGGATCGGCAACATCTATGCGGATGAAGCGCTTTTTAGAGCAAAATTAAAGCCTCACACGCAAGCCAAAAGAATTAACAAAAAGCAAGCCACAGAACTCCACCATAATATCATTTCCGTATTAAATGAATCTATTGCCAATAAGGGAACTACATTTAGTGACTACCGTCTGGCTAACAATCAAGAAGGCAATAATAAGTCAAATTTATTCGTTTATGGGCGAAAAAACATGCCTTGTAAACTATGCGGCACCAAGCTGAAAGCGATAAAAGCAGCTGGTAGAACAACAGTCTATTGTCCAAACTGCCAAGATAAATAACGCTATGCTAAACAATATTCCAATCTAATGCCCAATAAAAAAACACAAATAGAAGAATAGATTTGACCAAATCCAAGGGATTATGCTATTATCCTTCTTGCAAATCTTGCCGATTAGTGTAACGGTAGCACACCGGACTCTGACTCCGTTTGTGAGGGTTCAAATCCTTCATCGGCAGCCAAATACAAGCCTGTAGCACAAGAATCTACAGGCTTTTTTCATCTTGAGCACGGACTTAAATACATATTCTTATAATCTCTCTTGTGCTACATAGGGCATAACGAATGGCGTTCCATATCATTTGTGTAAGAATTGAAAAACTGACCTATAACATTCACGAAATATTGTATATTTAGGCTGAATTCTGCATATTTATGCATTGAGTCTTATCCTACTATTAATAAGTCGATAAGAAAAATGGATTAAAAATTTAAATATTCTCTAGAACATAAGTAAATAAGCGTTTTAATGAAGATTAAATGTGAAATATATATGAAAATTGGAACAAAAAGTAGGGGTTTTATTCCACTTTTCAAAGTGGAAATATTTCATAATTATTACATGAAAATTGGATTTTTTTCGTTAATTCAAGAATAAAAACTATTGAAAAACTGTATATTTATACATTATGCTATTGGAACAAATATCCTACTTTATATTCCAAACTAGGCATGAAAATCCTGTGCCCAGCGTAAGAAAGTTGTGTGCGATATTCCCAGTCTTCTTGCAGCCTCACGAGCAGAAATCTCTCGATTAGACCAACGCGATATGATGTGAGGAAATTCATCCGGAACTTCTAGTTTAGGCCTACCGAACTTCACTCCCCTGAGCTTTGCAGCCTCGATTCCAGTACTTTGTCGCTCTAGAATAAATTCTCTTTCCGTTTGTGCTACATAACTTAGTAATTGTAAAACAATGTCTGTAATTAAATGATCAATTAGCCCATCGGATCTCCTAGTGTCCAAGGCTTGCATATCGAGAATAGAAATATCTATTCCTATTTCTTCTACAAGATATCTCCATTCCGTTAAAATCTCGTGATAATTACGACCTAAACGATCTAAACTTAAAACAACTAATAAATCTCCCTTTTTTAATTGTTTTTTCATTTTTTGATAAGCTGGCCTAATGAAGTCTTTTCCACTTAAATAATCCACATAGATATTTTCCCTAGGCACGCCCACCTTCGTTAAGGCAAGCATCTGTCTATCCACACATTGTTCCACTGTGGATACGCGAACATAACCAATTGTACTCATAATATACTCCTTTTCCTAAGTAGCTTTTTATTCTACTTTAGGAAATTACTACGTAGAATTTCATGAGTAAATACCTACAATTTTCTAGAATTGTAGTTTATCTATAGGTCACGTCGAATAGAGCCTTCCGCTTAAAAATGGAATCAAAAATAATAAAAATCCCATAGCGCATAGTCGGCTGTGCGATTAATATTAAATGTGTTAATATTTGATTTTGTAGAGTTACAAAAAAGTAGATAATTAGACTAGTTCCTCCAGACTTACTCTATCTAATTCTTTATAAACTAACTTCCCATTTATTCTAGTAGATTCAAACAAGGCAACATAGTCTACCTTTTGTTTAAGTGGCTGTTTTAAGAGTTCTTTTATCCTTGTAAAACTTGTATCTTTTTCTCTTACAAAGCGCCTTCCCAATGTAATATGAGGTGTAAAATGAGGACTCAAATTGGTAAATCCACGCCACTGTAAATTCTCTGAAATCTGCGAAAAGATATCTTCAAGTTCAAAACTTTTCTCAACACCTTGCCATAATAAATTACCTTCAGGACGTTTAAACACACCTAGTTCTGTAAACTCCATGGTAAAACTATTAGCAATCAGACCTTGCAAGGCTTGTTTCACATCATGCATTCTCGTAGTTTCCCCCACATACACCACTGTCATATGTAAATTCTCAGGTGTTGTCGGGCGTAGGGATCCATGTTCTTGAAGTATAGAGATATTATCTTCTAATACGCGTTTAGTTTCCTCACTACAAGGAATAGCGATGAATAATCTTTTTTCTTCCATGGATAACTTACCTTTCTACATCTGTCGTCATGATCGGAACGAGTCTTCATTTAACGACGTCTTCCACTTCCCTGTCTCGTGAGCAGTATAAGTCTAAGGAGTTGTAACAAGGTTGAAGCCGCTGAAGCGACATAAGTAAGAGCCGCAGCTCTTAGAACCTTTCTAGTGCCTGCCAATTCTTCTTGACTTAAAAAACTATGAGACTCAAGCGCTCGAATTGCTCTCGAAGAGGCATTAAATTCAACCGGCAAAGTGACTAACTGAAAAGCAAAGACAATAATAAAAAGGAAAATTCCGATATTCATGAGGACCTCATTAAATCCAAGAATAATACCAATAAGAATAATGGGCCAACTTAATTTCGCACCAATATTCGTGATTGGCACAAGGAAACTTCTGATTTGCAAAGGAAAGTAATTCTGGTTATCTTGAATAGCATGGCCTGCTTCATGAGCTGCGACACCTAAATCTGCTATAGAGTTGCCGAAACGACTCCCCTCGGATAAGTTTAGAGTTTTATCTTTGGGATTATAATGATCCGTAAGGACTCCAGGTATGGAATTTAGCCTTACATCATGAATACCTTCTCCTCGCAGAATCTGCTCTGAGGCTTGCTGACCACTTACCCCCCTCCTCGTGGCTATCTGACTATATTTTGCATACGTTGACCGCATATAGGCGGAAGCTGCTAAAACAATCAGTGAACCAATAATGACTAAGAGATAACTCCAATGGTAAAAAATATTAAAAAATGGCATTTTGTCTCCTTTACTCTAAGTACTTCTAGTACTTCAATCCTGCCAAATAGCCCCAATCTCTGAAATACACTCTACCATCGGTAGATTTTTTCTCCATATCAACAAGCTCCGTAATCTGGCTTTCTGCTGTGTCAATATAGTGGACTATTCCTGCTGCAATAGTAGTTGGCCTATCTCCATATTCACCGTGATGACCAACAATAATAGATTGAATTTGTCTATAAAAGGCTTCATCATAAGAAGCAATTATAGTGTCCTTAAATTCTGCTAAATATTCAATTCCCTGTACTCGGTGATTCGCGTACCAGAACTCTCCAATCTCAAGTTCATTATATTCAAAAACTTTACCAATATCATGAACAAAAATTCCTAGAGTTAGGAGATCAACATAATCAAGAAGATAAACATTGTTCTTGATTACAGAAACAAGTATTCTTAGCATTTTTAACGTATGGTGGGCTAAACCACCAATAATACTGTCATGATGCGTAATGGCAGCTCCTTCATTCATGAATCTTCCTTTAATCTTCGGGCCATTCACAATTTTCTCCACTAGATCCCAAGTTTTCTGCTGAGTTCCTAATTCATCTAGATCTCTACGAACCTCTTGCCACATCTGAATGATTAAATCGCGTGGTATCGCATCTAAGAAATCTCGCTTAGAAATGTTCGGATCTGTTTCCTTCTCAATTCGATACACGGTAAGGTATTGCTGGCCATTAAACTCAGACCCTTCCACATCTACGTGATAGATCCCTTGTCCATTTTCGACCACTGTGCGGAAAATATTCTCTTCCCAAATTTTAAACTCCACATCCTGATCTTTATTAACAAAGCGTCCCACCATGAAGTCATTTTTCTTTCCACTCCTAACTTGAGGAGTCTGCACAATACATACAGATCCTACTGAGCGTACACCTCTCTCCAACGCTTGATTCAAATCAATCTTAGTCATACTAATAGTCTTTCTAGTTTTTCTATTATTCTACACCACAACCGAGAAGATGCCCGTACGAACAGCCACTACAGCAAGTCCTTTGGCCAAAGCTCTTGCTACATGCCTTCATCTAACTGAGCTTGTATATCTTCTTCGGTTATATCCAATGTATCATCCTGGCGGTTCTGAACGCCTCCTAAACGATTATTAACATCGTTTCTTAACAACTTATAAATCGTAGCTAGAAGTGGTACGGCAATAATCATCCCTACTGGACCCGCGATGGAACCTCCTACAATAACGGCTGCAAAAACCCAAACTCCCGGAAGTCCAATTGCGTCTCCTACAATTTTCGGATAAATTAGATCACCTTCTAATTGCTGTATCGCAACTAAAACAATAAGGAAAAGAAAAGCTTGTCGCATATCCACTACTGCTATCATAAGGAAACCTACACCGCCCCCTATAAAGGCACCAATCATAGGAATTAAAGCTGTTACCATTACCACGACACTAATAGTTAATGCATAGGGGAAGCGGAAAATCGATAGTGCAATAAAGAGCAGCACTCCGATTATAAAAGCATCCAGAACTTGACCACGAAAGAAATTTGCAAAGGTCTCGTTTAATTCTTTTAGCACATAATGCCCGCGAGAAATTAACTTATCAGGTAAATACGCATGTGCCACACGATTCACACGGTCTCCTATCTTCTCCTTGCCAACTAGAATATAAATCGTAAATACGATAGCCGTAAATCCTGCTACAATGAAATCTACTACAGAGCGCACGACATCCACCGTGGAGCCTAAGATGCCTGATAATCCCCCTTCGAATCTCGCCATAATATTTTGAAATAATACTTGCCAATCTACATCAATACCTTGCACACGATTTCTTATCTCTTGGGCCCATGTTACGCCTGCCGTTTGACTTAGAAACCATTGTTTTACCTCATTAGCAAAGGCGGGTAAAGCATCGGTCATAACGATAAGCGATTGATAAATTTGAGGTATAACGAGATATAAGGTAAACGCTATCACACCTAAAATAATAAGTAATGATAAGACGACCCCTGCAGGGCGTCGTAGTTTCTTCACAATAGGCTTCTGACTATTAGGGAAGAAATTCTTCTCAATCGGCGTCATTAATAAACTCCAAATGTAAGCAATTCCAAGTCCAACTAAGAATGGAAAAATCAATTTCAAGACAGAGGAGAAAAACATTAATACACTAGCGAAGTTATAAACAACAAGTACTGCCACTAATAAGATAGCTACACGCCAGATAAAATACCGTTTTTTTTCTTTCTTCGTTTCTTCCATCCTACTCCTCTCCCTCTTGCTTTATAATTTTTTCTAATACTTTTACTACAGAATCCTCTGTATTTTTGCCGATGACTTCATCTGCAAGGGCCTTTACTTTATCTTTGCCATTTTCTACTACATAGGCATAATCCGCTACTTGAATCATTGGTAGGTCATTTAGGTTATCACCGAAGACAACCAACTCGTCTGCTCCTACTTCATTCTTGATGGCTAGAGCCGCACTTCCCTTGGATACGCCTTCTTCATGAATCTCAATAAACCAATCATCTGTATAAACATCCTCATAAAATAAGGCTTCTACTCCAGGAATAGAACGTACAGCTTCATAGACATTTTCCAGTTCAGTTTTTTTCCCAACCAAGGTGAAATAAATAATATCTTCATCCTCTAAATCATAATAGGAATCAATGTCTGTAAATACCTTGTTATACAAACGCTCCCGTTCTGAGCGGAACTGCTTCATCTCCTCGTTTAAAAAAGGTGGTGCATAGCAATATAATTTATCGTCTTTAATAGCATACACGAAAGCGGGAGACTTTTCTCTATCCAGCACATGGAAAATGTTAGACTTAATGTCATGCTCCATTGCTTCATTCTCCACATACTTACCTGCATTCCTGTCATATACAGCAATACCATTCATTAGAATAACAGGTAATGTGAGATGTAAATTTTCAAGAATATGCACTGCAGTAGAAGCACTTCTGGCTGTTGCTACGGTAAAATAAACCCCTTGATCCAAGAGCGCGTTTAATCGCTCTAGAGAATAGGAGCTAATCTTACCCTCTGGAGTCAGTAAAGTACCATCTAAATCCGAGATATATAATTTTTTCACAAACTAGCCTTTCTAAATGATTTATGATAATTCTACTATACTTATGCACGCTATATAATTAGAAAGAACAAAAAAACCTCTCAATACATGAGAGGTTTCTAAACAAAATTAAAATATTCTTATTTTGTTTCCTTCTTAGATTTTTTACTTGCTGATTTTTTTTCTAGTTTCGCTTCTTTGGCATCATGGACAAACTCTTGAACGGCATCTTCGCCATGAATTCTACCAATCCATTCAACGGCATCTTCAAGGGCGAGAGGAAGAATATCTTCTTCCGGATATTGAGATTCAGGACCACCTGAAACAAGTAGGAAAAAATCCCCTTTTGCTTTCTTGTACATAGATTCTTCGAAACCTGTAGGATCACCATAGCTTCCTTCTGCATTTCTTCCTACATATTCAGATTTATCCGTGTCATAAATTTTTCTACCAATTTTTTTACGCATATTTTTCTCCTTACTTTATTAGCATAAGAATAAATAACTGATACCAATAAACTTAATTAATATTAAGTATAATGCTTCCTTACATTTTCTACAATCTTTTGAGATTTTTTTGTGCAATTGACTGTGAAATAGAAGTTCTTTTCACAAAAGATATTCTATTCAATAAAAACCGTAGCCTCAAAATGCTGAGAACTACGGCTTTCGTACCTACTTAACCACTAAATTAACAAGACGACCAGGAATATAAATTTCCTTGATGAGAGACTTACCGTCCAAGAATTTAACAACGTTCTCTTCTTCTTTGGCCAAAGCAAGTACTTCAGCTTCTGCTAAATCCCTAGGAATCGAAATACGTCCTCTCACCTTACCATTGACTTGAACGCCAATCTCTACTGTCTGTTCCTTACACTTCTCTTCGTCATATATAGGCCAAGCTTGATCACTAATCTTGCCACCGAATTTTCTAAGTTCCCAGATTTCCTCTGTAATATGAGGAGCAAAAGGATTAAGTAAAATTAAGAAATCTCTAAATTCTGCACTATTCACACGATGAACATCATAGAAATGGTTAAGCAGAGTCATAAGCTGAGCGACAGCCGTATTGCCTTTAAGCTCATCGATATCTGAGCTTACCTTCTTAATTGTTTGATGCATGAGCGTCTCGTGGTCAGAAGAATATTCTTCTCCCTCCATAACAATATCTTGGATTGCCCATACTCTTTCTAAGAAGCGTTTTGATCCCTTGATGCTCTGCGTATTCCATGTAGCAGCCTTCTCGAAATCTCCGATAAAAACTTCGTATAAGCGGAATGTATCTGCACCAAATGTATGGATGATTTCATCTGGATTTACCACATTTCCCCGTGACTTACTCATTTTCTCGCCATTTTCACCTAGGATCATTCCATGGGAAGTCCGCATGCTATAGGGTTCTTTGGCAGGAGCAACACCAATATCAAACAAGAATTTATACCAAAATCTTGAATAGAGTAAGTGCAAGGTGGTGTGTTCCATACCACCGTTATACCAATCAACTGGAAGCCAATACCTAAGTTTCTCTGGATCAGCCAAGAAAGTATTATTATGTGGATCCGCAAAACGCATGAAGTACCATGATGATCCAGCCCACTGAGGCATAGTGTCTGTTTCTCTTTTGGCTGGCTTGCCACAAGAAGGACAAGTCGTATTAACCCAGTCCACAACTTTGGCCAAAGGTGACTCGCCATTTCCTGAAGGCGAGAACTCATCTACTTCAGGCAGTTCTAGCGGTAAGTCTTCTTCATTTAGTGGTACGTATCCACAATCTTCACAATGCACGATTGGGATAGGTTCACCCCAATAACGCTGTCTTGAAAATACCCAATCTCGCAACTTGAAATTGGTTTTTGCTTCACCTAAATTATTTTTCTCAATATAGGCGATAATTTTCTTCTTAGCTTCTGAAACAGGCAAGTTATCTAAGAAGTCTGAATTTATCATAAACCCATTTTCAATATCTGTATAAGCCGCTTCTGAAATGTCACCACCCGAAACGACTTCCCTGATGGGAAGATCAAATTTACGTGCAAAAGCATAATCTCTCGTATCATGGGCAGGAACAGCCATAATAGCTCCCGTACCATAAGTTGCCAAAACATAGTCGGAAATAAAAATAGGCATTTTTTCTTGTGTCAAAGGATTAATCGCATGGACACCTTGGAGTAAAACACCGGTCTTATCCTTGTTTAGCTCTGTACGCTCAAATTCTGATTTCTGCTTTGCTTCTTCTTGATAGGCTTGCACTTCCGCCAAATTCTCGAGCAGTTCTTCCCATTCTTTAAGAAATACATGCTCTGGAGAAATTACCATATAGGTAGCACCGAATACCGTATCTGGCCTTGTCGTATAAACACGTAAAACTTCTTTTGTGTTGGTTGAAAAATCGAGTTCTGCACCTTCCGACTTACCAATCCAATTGGCCTGCTGAGTCTTCACACGATCTATGAAATTCACATCTTTAAGATCATCTAACAACCGCTCTGCATATGCTGTTATCTTAAGCATCCATTGATTTTTCTCTTTATGAATTACGGTTTCACCACAACGTTCACAAGTTCCATCAATAACTTCTTCATTAGCGAGACCGACTTGGCAAGACGGACACCAGTTTACGGTCATTTCCTTCTTATAAGCAAGTCCATGTTTAAATAATTGCAGAAAAATCCATTGGGTCCAGCGATAATACGCAGGATCTGTTGTATTTATCTCTCTATCCCAATCGAAAGAATAGCCTAGTGCTTGGAGTTGACGTTTAAAATTCTCCACATTTTTTTGAGTAACAAGAGCAGGATGGATATTATGCTTAATTGCATAGTTTTCTGTCGGTAAGCCGAAGGCGTCCCAACCCATCGGATAGAGCACATTATAGCCTTCTAAACGTTTTTTTCTGGCAACTAAATCAAGCGCTGTATAAGATCTAGGATGCCCTACATGTAGTCCTTCTCCGGAGGGATAAGGAAATTCTACTAGACAATAAAACTTCTCTTTTGGACTCTCATCTACAGCTTGAAAGGTTTTATCCTCCGCCCAAAAATCCTGCCACTTCTTCTCTATATTCTTAAAGTTATATTCCATGCTTCATCTCCTCAAATTCTTAGTCTTAAATCAAGACTCTTCTCATATCCGTCTTAAAAATCGCACAGGCACTTGCTTTTGTACCATGCGGAAAACTGGCAATAGTAAAATTTCAACAATTATTAATACCATGCCTTGCATCAGTGCATTGGGGACTCTCGTAATAAACATCGTCCAGTAAGGCGTATTTAGAATTTGTGCCATCCATAAACTCATGAGTAATAAAGAACATACTAGCATATCGATTAGCACGGTCAATACTACTTTGACCGGACCTAAACTTCTCGAAGGATACATGGCAATAAGGCCCGCAATTACAGCACGCAAAGCAAATGTTAAAGTAATGCCATAATGTGGCGGACCCGAAGGATTGAGAACAATACCAATCAAATCCGAAATGACTGCAATCACGAAACCCCAAATCGGCCCTAGCCAAAAAGCCGCATAATGTATAGGCACTAAACCCAAGCCAATACGAAACGTCCCAATAGGAATCGCCAACAAGCGTGTGAAAATAATACTAAGAGCAATAAACAAGGCTCCAATCACGATATTATAAATTCTTTGTTCTTGCCTCATCCTATTGTATCCTCCTTGAAAAGCATGACGCTATTTTACACCATTTACCCAATTCTGTGCAGATTAACGCTGACATTTCCGTGTTCTCTTGACCATTAAGTGATAGAAAATCCAATATTGGAATAAGTCAGTATTAATTGCTTTATTTCATTGGCTATTCGCTTAAACTCTGTCCACCGCAACGTCTCTGGAAATAAAAAAGACGACCGATGGATTACATCCATTCTGTCGTCCTTAATTGGTGGGCGATACTGGGCTCGAACCAGCGACCTCCTGCGTGTCGAGCAGGCGCTCTGACCAACTGAGCTAACCGCCCCTAGAGCATAGCCTATTCTATCAAAGGCCTCTCCCCCATGTCAATCTGAAATTATGCTTTCCATAGCGGAGTTTAGTATAACGTTAAGTATTATATTATAAAGTAGTCCACATAATTCATTTAGCAAATAGCCCTGTTCTGCCAACCAAATTCAAGCCTATAAAACTAGTTCCTAATTAAACTAAAACTCTTGTACAAACGTTACACCCTCAATGGATGCAATTTCTCTAATAAGCTCTTCATGGGTTTTCTTCTCTTCTGAGCGTAAAACCAGAATAATTTCTTGTTGAGTTCTGAGTATATCTTTAGACATCTGAATATCAAGTAGTTCATAAGACCTATCACGTAAAGCATTAAGTACAGTACTAAATGGTATGCGCTCTTCAAATTCTATATATACTTCGTACTCTTTTGTATTTCGCTTAATCAAATTATTGACTACTTGTAATATTGTGAGAACGGTTAGGATAGCTAAGCCTCCAATAATCGCGCCTTCGTAAAAGCCTATACCTATTGCAAGTCCTAGTCCTGCCGATGCCCAGAGCCCTGCTGCAGTCGTTATGCCCTGGACTTGATTTCGGTTCGTTTGAATTATGGTACCTGCACCTAGAAAACCAATACCACTGACTACCTGCGCACCTAAGCGCACAGGATCGGAAACTCCGAAGTAATCATAAACATAATGATTCGTCATCATAATTAAGGTAGCGCCTAGACAAACAATAATATAGGTGCGAAATCCTGCTGGGCGGCTAACTCTTCCCCGCTCGAAACCTAGAATGCCTCCAATAATTATAGATAAGGTAATCCTAAGTATCATCGAAGGTATGGTCAAATCTCTTAAATAATCTGGTATTAGATCCGTCATGCATATAACCTCCTAACGCTTTTACTTACAGTATACTCATTGAGAAAAAATTGTGTGGAAATATTGTTTTTGGTCTTTGGCCTAAGTATCCGGAAGAGTTTCTAGTGAACATTGTCAAACGCTAACGTAAACATAAAGTAAATCCTACTAGGTTTCTACACCTTCCTTGTATTTTGTCAGGTATTATATTTCTTAAGAGAAATTTCAAATAAGAAGTCGAGGTAATTTTATGAGTGAAAAATCGATTAAAAATCCAAAA
Source organism: uncultured Oscillospiraceae bacterium (assembly GCA_964392065.1). Taxonomy (GTDB): domain Bacteria; phylum Bacillota; class Clostridia; order Saccharofermentanales; family Fastidiosipilaceae; genus JASBZA01. Next base: position 21,832 of record CAYMOG010000011.1, on the reverse strand, counting down.
GTACACGCAGATGTGCATAATCCCAAGGATATTTTAGAGCAGACCATGGAGAGTTTAAGTGGCTATGAGGATGAAACCTCCCTTGAATTTGCTGCTGAGAAGAAAATAACAGGTACATCACACTTATTTACAGAGGAATACCGCCCCCGAGTCCTTATCACAGGTGGTGGCTCTGGCATCGGTAGGACCACAGCATTTATTTTTGCAGAAGAAGGCTATGATGTGGCTATCACGCATCACGATGATGAAGACACAGCACGAGAAATACAAACGTATATTCAGGAAAACTTCGGAGCGAAATGTGCCATTATCAATGTGGATCTAGAGGATGTTGAACAAGTCGACCGGATGGTAGAAGAAGCTATTGAGAAATTAGGTGGTATAGATGTTTTAATTAACAATGCTGGAATTTCTAATGTGGCTAAACCCTTTGAAGACAGTATGGAAAGTATGGATGATACCTATAGAATTAATTTCCGTGCGCCCATTTATGCTTTAACAAAACTAGCAGAGTACTGGAGAGACAATAAAATTCCTGGAAGCTGTATTAATATTTCGTCTATCCATGCGAATGATGTGAATAAGACTTATGCTATTTATGGAGCTCTCAAGGCGGGTTTAGAACGTGCAACGGAAACGTATGCATACCAATATGGAGAGTATGGAATAAGAGTAAATGCCGTGGCTCCTGGTGCCATCCTGATCGATCGCACAGGCGACGGGCATAGTGTCGAAAATATGGTAGAGGATGTTCCTCTAAGTAGATCAGGACTTCCTAGAGATATCGCACATACAGCGCTCTTCTTAGCTTCAGAACGCGCTTCCTATATTACTGGGATTTCTATTCTCGTAGATGGAGGCAAACAATTTACAATGACTTAGAATGACTGTATTTGATTAATGTACCATCATGATAAAGGAGCTAGGCTAAGACAAACTAGCTCCTTTATTCATTTCACATTAAATATAATCATCAATCTTCTAGATCGCGATTTCTCGCGGTATCAGGACGTTTCAAGCTATGGGATACGATACGCATGAAGTCTCTGATATCCGCTAGGGCATCGTCCCATATACCTGTCTTATAAACACTCAAAACCAGCATAACAACCAAAGGACCTAATATAGCTCCCCAAACACCTGAAATCTGTAATCCTACATAAATACTGACCAGCGCGACTAATGGATGTAAACCGGTCTGACTGCCTACAATCTTTGGCTCGAGTATTCTGCGGAGCAAGAAGAAACCTATTCCTAGCCCAATAAGAAAGATGCCTTTTTGAATATCACCATTAAGCATGGCCAAAAGACCCCAGGGTAACAAGACGGCAATGGTCCCAATCAACGGCAAGAGATCAACTATAGCAAGGATGAAAGCAATTAAGAGCGCATAAGCTTGTCCATAAAGTACAAGTGCCAAATACATTACCACAAATGCAATACCCGCAATAAGCAACTGTGATCTGAAAAAACCTCCGAGAGACTGAATTACCGACTTCTTCAATAAAATGAGCGTACGGCTAAACCTACGACCCATTCGTCTCCTAGACATTGTGGATACTCTAGAATACTCAACTAGCATGAAATATGCAGCCAGAATTGCGATTAATAAGGCTATCAGAAAATTTCCTATCGTCAGAGTTAGAGATCGCGTTAAATTTAATATGAAAGATAAAATACTACCACTAGAATCTTGTAAAAATATAATGAGTCTATCTTCAAAAATCGTCAGCGTATCTACAAACCATTGAGGCAAAAATGAATAAATCCAGGATAGATTATTTTCTAAACCATCAAGTGATTGGATAATCCTATCCATATTAGCTTGTAAATAAGTCGCCAGAGCAACCGCTTCAATAATTAATGTATAGACAATAATGCCGAGTATAGACGCAATCAATCCGAAAACAACAACATCCACTACAAGCGCAATCATACGCCTGGATATGCCAAAGCGTTTATTAATACGATGAACCAGCGGATTTATGAGCATAACCACGCCAAAAGCGATTAAAAAAGGTAAGAAAAGTCTAATCAGTCTAGGTAAGGCTAGAAAAACAAAAGCAAGACCTAGCACTAGAATTATGAAGCGAAGAATTAATCGCCGATATAAACCATAATTATTAGAATACAAATCCACCCACCCGCCTATTTCTATCAAATAAACTTGATTTTATTGATCTCCATGAGTCATAGGATCGACACCAGGAACACCTTCTAACGCATAAGGTATTGGTTTCTTATAGGGTAGCCTTCTCTTCTTATACATAACAAACGCTAGTATTAAACCTATAATTGATACACTTATCATGACAATATTATAGGCGATTATTGCGTTCCCCTCTAAGACAACAAGCTGCCCGAAGACACCACCGAAGAAGTTATACACCATATGCATAGCAATAGGTAAAACAAGAGATTCACTCCATACATATGCAGCGGCCAAAGCTAATCCTGCGATAATGACGTACACACTCTGGACCAATTGCATATGGAAAATTGCAAATAATAAAGCATTGGCGACAATAGCAAGCCATGGAGACATCACTCTTCGCATTTCTGCCATGATAATGCCCCGGAATAGTAATTCTTCCGCAATAGGCACCAATACTGAAAGTGCTAATATCAAAATAATAGGATGCGTATCCCCCATAGAGAATGCGGATTCGGTTAAGTCTTCATACTCTCGTACGATATCTTCAACGAAGCCTACTCGCCTAGCAAGATAATTTAACAAAGAAAGCCATAACATGGCGATTCCCAGAGTAGTAAACATCATACTAATACCTGAGGCCCAGTCACCAACACGACCAGAACGGTATAAAACGTAATATTTTTCTTTCTTCTGTTTAACCATAAGAAAAATACCATAAATTATAATTTGAACAATAGAATACGCGATGGTAAGCGGGAGAATATCTCGCATTAATAATTCTTGTAACCCTATAGTATTCATACTTTGAGTAACAATTTGAAGTTCATACGCAAAGCTAGGATCCATAATACTTTTGATAATCATCCATACACCCATAGCAAGGCTCGAAACAATAATATGGGTAACAAGGAAAAGTATGGGCCAAACAAAGGTCCCCCAATCCAATCCCGGTTTACGGAATTTCTTCCTACTTCCCTGAGGTGAAGTCTTTATATTCTGATCTCCATTTTGTCTTTCTCCAAAATACCCTGGGTCAAACCGATCACCTTGTGCCATCTCTACTCCTTACGCCTTACCATGCCATACACTTCTATAATCTGTCTATTTTGACAATTAGTACGATTACCTTAATGCGGATTCCATACGTTTGTAAAATGCATTGAAGGCGGTATCTAATTCTTCTTGATTTCTAATGGATTCAAAATACTGCTGCTTATCTTTGCCCCGTATTAACCGCATAATAACAAGTTCTGGTTCCGTATGAGATCCCGTGTCCGGTTCATAGCTTGCCATGCAAATATAAGCTTTCCCCTTCATTTTGAAACTATCTAGCTTATACAAAAAGTATTCATTACCATTATCCAAGTCTTCCAAGACCATGAGTTCCTGGTCTTTCGTCAAGGCTTCTTCTAATGGGAGGGACCAAGATTGCTCTTGGTCCTGATTCTTATTTTTTTTAGAAAAAATTGCCATAGTCCTATAGTAACTAGTCCTCTAGTTCCTCAACCTCTAGTACGTCTTCATACTCATCCTCTTGCTCTGCTTCACAAAGCTCGATGTAGTAATCAGAAACTCTCTCAAACTCTTCATCATCTAGGGTCTCGAAACCTTCTGTATCGTCTCCCATATCCACTACTTTGGCAAAAACCGCTTCTGGATCCTCATCCATAGAAAGTAATACTACGTATACATTGCCTTCATACTCGAAATCATCGGCCATGTAAAAAGTAAATTCTTCACCTGTTTCTTCATCAGCCATAACAATAGTATATTCTTCAATATCTTCTGGAAGAATATCGTCTAATACAAGTTCATCATGATCATGGTCATGCTCGTGCTCATGAAGTTCCATTTCGTCATCTACCTCGTGATTTAATGCATCTAATCTATCTTTATCGTCCATAATATCCTCCTAATTTTTAGGTTATATTTTTACACTTTTCTACGACGTTCTTCGAGAAAAGATTGTAAAATTAGCTCAGCTGCGATCTGGTCGACCACATTTCGACGGTTTCCCTTCTTCACTTGGCTTGTTCGCAAAATTTGATTTGCCACCACTGAAGTCAATCGCTCGTCTTTGAAATAAATGGGAAGTTCAATCCTTTCGCTGAAAGTCTTCGCAAAAGATTTTACGCCTGCTTCCGCTTCACTATATTTGTTATCAGTACGCTTAGGTAGACCGAATACAACACCGCTAACGTCTAACGCTTTACACAGTTCCACCAATCGCTCTAAAACCTTCTCCACAGACTTCCCATTCCAATGGATAGTTTCTACTGCGCTAGCTGTAATTCCAAGCGGATCACTTACTGCTACCCCTACACGGGCATAGCCGAAGTCAACCCCTAGAAAACGTTCATATTTTGACATATCTACTTCTTATCACCAATAGAATCAAGGTATTCTCTAAGAATAACTTCTAAGAGTTCATCTCTTTCCATTCTACGAATAACACCTCTGGCGCCATGATGATTGGTAACATATGTAGGGTCACCAGATAGGAAGTAACCAACTAATTGATTAACGGGATTATAGCCCTTCTCTTCAAGAGCTTGTAAAACCTCGCTCATGATTTCCCGGACTTCCTCGTCTTTATCCAATTTCATGCTAAAACGGGTTGTTTCGTCGTTCATAATAACCTCCTATGGTCTATATGGTCTAAATCTTCCTTAAGTTTAGCACAGTATTTAAAGCATTTCACCGCTCATATGCGAAGTGTGCGATTCCTTTAATAATACTGTAACAATTTCCCCTTCTTCATAGGTTTTAACGGACTCTTTAGAATCCACAATTTCCGTAAGGATATAGTCCGTAGTATAACCTTGCCAATTTCCTTGCGCATTTTTCTGTTCAAGTAAAACCGTGGCGGTCTCACCTTTTCGCGATTGGTTATAAGCTTCTTGTGAAGCATCCGCTATTTCCATAAGTCTCTGACTTCGGGCTCTCGCCACATTACCATCTACCTTATTAGGGAAGTCCACTGCTCTAGTTCCAGGCCGCTCAGAATAACGGAAAACATGCATTCTAGAAAAACCAACGTCTTGACAAAATGCAATAGTCTCCTCGAATAAAGCATCCGTCTCCCCGGGGAAACCTACAATTACATCGCTGGTTATCCCTGCCACAGGAAAATACTTATGAATTCTATTAACAGCCTCCATAAATACTTTGGTATCATATTTTCGATTCATACTTCTAAGAATAGTATCAGAACCCGATTGCATCGAGAGGTGGAAGTGCGGACACAAATGCTTCACTTCACTGGCCAAACGCACAAATTCTTCCGTAATCGATTGAGGTTCTAGAGAACTTAGTCGAATACGTTCGATTCCTTCAATCTGATCAAGCGCTCCAGCAAGATGCATCAGTGCTGTAGAATCTTCTCCTCTATCTTGACCGAAAGAGCACACGTGTATACCGGTCAAGACAATTTCCTTGTACCCTGCTTCTGCCAAGTCTCTTGCTTCCGCAAGTATATTTTCCACCTTGCGACTACGCACTCTTCCTCTCGCATAAGGAATCGTACAATAAGAGCAAAAACTATTACATCCGTCTTGTACCTTCAGATAGGCTCGAGTTTCTTTTTGTCTTGAAATGCTTCCCATCTCACGGAAATCTCGCACAGTCGCAATATCCACGTGATCCGCAGGCGTTCCTTCTTCGATAAATTTCTCAACAATTTCAACGATATGGGGTTTATTTGCATTACCGACACTTAGGTCACAAGGTAGATCGTCTCCTACCAACTCCGCTTGGCACCCCATCGCTACTACTATTGAATTAGGATTTAGACGCTTAGCACGGTTCAACTGCTGTCTTGATTTCCTAGCAGCTTCTACTGTAACCGCACATGTGTTTAAAACATAGATATCCGCTATCTCCGAATAATCGACGATCTCATAACCTCTATCTTGGAATTGCATAATGGCAGCATCCGATTCATATCGGTTTACTTTGCAGCCTAAATTTTCCACTGCAACACGTTTATATCTTTTAACTTCGGTTTCCATCATTTCTTTTTCTTCTTGCTAGACTTTCTTTTTTTCGTGAATTTTTTCTTCTTGCTTTTATTCTTGTTATTATTTTTACTCTTCTTACGACGTTCTTTTTCCTTTTGTTCTCGGAAACTTGCCTGGCGAAAATCCATATCCACTCTACCAGACTTTTCCTCTTCAACTAGTTCTAGATCCACTTGCCGTTTAACAACATCCACTCGAACAACTTGCACAGGGAACACATCTCCAATACGAAATAAGCGTTTATTCCCTCTACCTTGGGCTGTCATGGTAATTTCATCATAGGCATAGTAATCGTCCATCGTCCTAAATGGCACCATACCTTCAGCTGAACTAGGCAGTCGGACAAACATACCTGCACCAACGAAACCTGTAACCTCGGCGTCATACACTTCACCTATGCGGTCTGCATAATACTCCGCCACCTTCTGGTCCACACTGTCACGTTCTGCAGCAATAGCAATACGTTCTCTAATCGAACACTGTTCTGCAATAGGCTTGGCTTTTTCTTTCCACGCTTGAAGCTTTATTTCATTGCGTAAGAAACCCTTCATCACACGGTGAATAAACAAATCCGCATAGCGCCTAATCGGTGCAGTGAAGTGAGAATAATCCGCTAGTGCTAGGCCGAAATGTCCTATAGGCTCCGCTAGGTACTCTGCTTTGGCCAAAGACCTCAAGAGCAAGGATTGCAATACTTCAGAACCAGGAACATCACGAAGTAAATTTAATACTTCTGATAATTGTTTAGGTGTAGGGTCATGGGCAATTTTTACATTTTGTCCCTGACGCTTCACGAGCGCACGGAAATTATCTAATTTTTCTTGATCGGGTAATTCATGCACCCTATATAAAAACGGCAAATCAAGATCCGTAAATTTCTTCGCAACGAAACGGTTGGCAGCAATCATGAATTGTTCAATTAGCTCATTAGCTAGAGTCTGACGTTCTGGATGGATATCTACAACATGACCATTCTTATCCAAAACAATTTTTGTCTCTGGAAAATCAAACTCTAGAGCACCCCTCTCTTGAGATTTCTTCTCCAAAACTTCTGCTAAATCTCTCATCATAAGAATCTCATCTATGAAATCCTCATAACCTTCAACAGGTTTCTCTGCTTCTATTGAACGTAAGACATCATCATAATTTCCACGTAGATCAGAGCGGATGACGGCTTCCATTATATCGCCATCCTTCAAATTCCCATTAGAATCATAATCAAGAGATACCGTCATCGTAAAGCGATCTACCCTAGGATTGAGGCTACATATACCATTCGACAACTGGGGAGGCAACATAGGTAAGACACGATCAGCCAAATACACACTATTGCCGCGCTCAAGTGCCTCTTGGTCCATAGGGCTGTTTTCCTGGACATATTCCGCGACATCCGCAATATGCACCCATAATCTCCAACCGTTCTCCAATTTGGCAATAGATATTGCATCGTCCAAGTCCCTAGCATCTAGACCATCAATCGTCATGGTTTTAAGTGCTCGTAAATCCACACGGCCTCTATCTAGTTCAACTTGAATACTTTCTTCCGATAGATTCGAGGGAATGGCTTCCGCTTCCTCTATTACCCTTCTAGGAAATTCCTCAGACAAACCATGCATACGTATAATACCTTGCATAGCTACATCGGGGCGAAGCGGATCTCCTAGAACTTCAATCACTTTACCAGTATGCTGCTCTGCATCTAGAGGAGACGTTAACTCTACAACTACCTTCATCCCAAACGGCGCACCAAATAACTCACCTGGTGGGATGTAAATCTCGCCAAAGTCTGTCTTACCATCAGGGAAAACAGCTCCTCCTCTACCAGACATCTGTAAAATACCAACAACTTGTGCCATAATTTTCAACCTTCTTTATTTCATTCCGAAACTTTTTATAATTTTACCATGTAAATGACCGATCCATGGTAGAAGCTTAGTTTCACAGAGATTGTTCATAAAACTTTTTGACTTTTTTGTACAAGTAAAAAACCCGCCTACTAGGACGGGTCATAAAATACTTATTACACTTAAATAATCAATTATCCGACAATCATACCTATTGCAATGGTTAATACAACGAATACTATGCCTAACACCAAAGTAGCCTTACGCATGAATACATCCTTTGTCCTACCCATATTTCCACTATAGAAGGAATCGGTACTAGTCCCAGCCATAGAGCCCATACCCTGGTCATTACTATCTTGAAATAAGACTAAGACTATAATGCCCACCGCAACCAAAATATTTATAATACTGAGTATAACTAATAATACGTTCATATTTCACTCTCCATAGTTTGAATAACGTTGAAATCCTATCACAGGATAGTATAAATTGCAAATCGAATCCTTTATGCTTGAAAAAATCTTCTTGGAATGCATATGAGAATCCAAGAAGACTTAAATGTATGACAATACTTATCGATTTTGATCTATGCTTTACGACTTCTGTTCTTTTCTTGTACCGCGATGGAAGATAGCCTTGAAGACTTCTCCCACTACAAATGGAATCAAACTAAATAGAATAATAAACAGCCAATCCTTGAGATCTAGCGCAGTCGTTCTGAAAATATGATTTAACCCTGGAATGTAAATAGTCACGAGAGACAAAACAAGGGATAAGAGGATGGCTTTATTCATCGTAGGATTACTGAAGAACCCTTGCTTAAATACACTAGAATGCTCGGAACGGCTAGAGAAGGCTCTCAGCAATTCTGCCAAAATTAGAGTAATAAAAGCGAAGGTATAGGCTCCATAGGATGGACTGAAAGAAATATTCTCTCCTGCCTCGTTCACCATTGTGTTATTTTCTGTTTGATATGCTGTGGCACCCTCTAGTGGCACTAGAGAACCCTCTAGCGTATCCGCCTGAATAAATACATCTTTTGTATCCGTTTCAACATATACTGTTTCCGTATCGGTTTCACCTTCAATTGTAGCGTTATAGCCGTAGGTTTTAATTCCTACATTAAAGGCTAGGAAGACTGAAGCAAAAATAGCGATGGATTGGACTACTATAGAAGCAATCATCTCACGGTTTAAGATTTTATCCGTTCGTCTTCTAGGAGGTTGATTCATAATATCAGACTCTGCTTTTTCTTGACCTAGGGCCAAAGCGGGGAATGAGTCTGTAATCAAGTTTATCCATAACAACTGTATAGGTAGTAATGGAACCATTGTTGGGCCCATAAGTAAGATGGTAATAAAGATTACAAGAATTTCACCTACATTACAGGATAAGAGGAAACCAACAAACTTACGAATATTACTGTAAATTACACGGCCTTCTTCTACAGCATTTACGATGGTTGCGAAGTTATCATCCGTTAATATCATATCGGCAGCACTCTTGGAAACTTCCGTACCGGTAATCCCCATGGCTACACCAATATCTGCACGTTTAAGCGCAGGAGCATCATTTACACCATCCCCAGTCATGGAGGCGATGTGTCCATTAGCTTGTAGTGCTTCTACAATACGTACTTTATGCTCAGGAGAGACTCGGGCATAAACAGATGTTTCTTCTGAAGCAACACGAAGCTCTTCTTCTGACATTGCTTCGACTTCTGCACCCGTAAGTACTTTATCCTCCTCATCCCGTAGGCCTAGGTCATTGGCAATGGCCACAGCCGTTTCTTTATAGTCTCCTGTAATCATGACGGCTCTGATGCCGGCGCCTCTACAGATGTTAATGGCATCCTTAGCTTCTGGTCTAGCAGGGTCTATCATACCCATAAGACCTACGAAAATAAGATTTTCCTCTGCATCTTCGAAATCACCATCGGGATGCTCACTATAGGCAAAAGAAAGCACACGCAAAGCATCTTTGGCAAAATCAATATTTGTCTGTAAAATCTCTTCTTTTCGTTCTGGAGTTAATTCACGAACACCTTCGCTGGTGTATTCTTTCGTCGAACGTTCAAGTACAATATCTGGAGCACCTTTCGTTAGCGCTAATTTACCCTCTTCGAAACCGTCATGGAATACAGACATCATCTTACGATCGGAGTCAAAAGGTAGATCCCCCAATCTAGGACATTTAGCTTGTAGTGCTTGTCTATCAACGTCATACTTACCTGCAGCCGTTAACATGGCACCTTCTGTTGGGTCCCCAATAATTCCCCATAGGTCATTTTCACCTTGTTCGAGCTGTGCTTCATTACACAAAGAAGCAATAGTCATAAGGCGATCTAGAACAGGATGATTCTCCACCTTCTGTCCTTCTTGATTACTAATATCGCCTTCAGGTTTATAACCTGCACCACTAACATCGAAAACTTCAGTACCTGCTAGAATCTTTGTAACCGTCATTTCATTTTGTGTCAATGTACCGGTTTTATCCGAGCAAATAACGTCTACAGAACCCAATGTTTCTACCGCGAGAAGACGCTTAACAATAGCGTTTTCTGTGGCCATACGATTCATGCCAAGAGCCAGGACAATCGTAACAACCGCGGATAAACCTTCTGGTATAGCCGCAACCGCAAGCGTTACAGCGGTCATAAACATATCGAGCACGTTACCATCTCTGAGTACACCAGAAACAAAAGTAATCGCAACAACCGCTAACATGAATATCGCCAAGTATTTTCCCAGAGTATTTAAACTATTTTGCAAGGGAGTAAGTTCTTGCACCATGGAAGAAATACGTCCAGCAATTTTACCCATTTCTGTATGGTCACCTGTTGCCGTTACAATAGCAGTTCCGCGTCCATAGGTCACGGCCGTAGAACTAAACAAGCTATTGTCACGGTCACCTATACCCAACGTTTCTTCCGTGACAAAATCGGCATCCTTCTCAACGGGAACCGATTCACCGGTCAGAGCCGATTCGTTAACTTTTAAATTCGAACTTTCAATCAAACGACAATCGGCAGGTACAATATCTCCAGCTTCAATTACTACAATATCTCCTGGAACAATTTCTTCTGACGGTACGACTTTCGTCTGGCCACCTCTTCTTACCTTGGCATTTGGAGAGGACATTTTCTGCAAGGCTTCTACGGCTTGTTCGGCACGCCCTTCTTGCACAACACCTAAGACAGCATTGATAATAACAATAGCCATAATGATGATGGCCTCAATCCAGTCTCCTAAGAAACCCGAAATAATGGCGGCAGCAAGCAAGATGATAACTAATACATCTTTAAATTGTTCTAAGAAACGCTTCCATAATGGAGTCTTCTCTTCTTCTGCCAACTTGTTAAGACCATATTGTTCTTGTCGGCTTGTCACTTCACTACTACTTAATCCCTGCCCTTGATCCACATTATGGACACTTAAGACATCCTCTAATGAACCTAAATACATTGTATCGGTTTTAGAGCTAAGTTCTCTTCCTTGTTCTTCCATGAACAACCTCCTCATAACTTCGCTTGTGTCTAATTAGAATTATAATAAAAAAAGACACCTAGCGCTATTCGCCAGTGTCTCACATTTACTAATCTTGCCAGGCATTTTGCCAGTGCTGTTGACAAGATTTCCGTCATACGGCTGTTACTCCCATAAGGCTACGTGTAGTTTACAAGAAAACATCTTATAGAGCAAGAATAATTCCCCATCGGAGATACAATTTTAATAGACCCCCGATGGATATAAAATCTATTTCATGAAAACGGTACGTTTTTCTCTGTGTGAAGTAAAGCAAGCTTCCATAAGCTCCATAACATATAAACTTTGGTTAAGCGTGACTATGGGTTCTTCTCTATCCTCAAGCACAGCGACGAAATTCTTATAGAAATCCATCCAATCGCCTTCGATAATCGTCAATGGCAAAGTTTCTTCACTGAAACTGGTTCTAGGTGCCATGGTCTTGGTAGGGCCAGCAGAAGTATATAGAATTTCATCTTCCCAAACGACACTTCTGTCTTTTGCCCGAATGATTTTGCCTTGGCATGCCCAATCTTCCACCACAAGACTACCGATTAAACCGCGTACCATCCAACGGGGTTCTGAGACAAAAGCATTCGTATCCACTTCAATTTGTACGATGAGACCAGATGGGTAAGTAAAGCGGGCTAAAAAACCATCATCCACCTCTTGATGATACGTATGATACATGTGGCAATCTACTCTCTCTACTTTTTCATCCACTAATAAACACATTTGATCCAAGAGGTGTACACCCCAATCCAACATCATACCTCCGCCCGTTTCCACATGGGTACGCCAACCATCAGGAATGCCTCGTGAACCTAGTACTTTAGACCGGATTAAATAGGGTTCACCTAACACTTGACGCTGGAGAACATGCTTTACCGTCAGGAAATCCATATCCCAACGACGGTTCTGATGGGCCGAGAAATGTTTCCCTGTGCGGGCTTTGGCCTCAATAACCTGACGCAGCTCCTTACTATTCATCGTAACGGGCTTCTCGCATATGACATGCTTACCGTGCTCCATAGCGAGAATTGCATACTCTGCATGAAAATTATTGGGGCAAGCAAGAAGAATAATCTCTATCGCATCATCCGTAAGAATTGCTTCTAAACTGTCATAGGGTTTCAAACCATTTTGCTCGCCTAGGTGATTTCTCTCGGGATCAATGTCATAAACCCCATAGGGCACCACTTCAGGTACCCTATCTAGATTCTGGCGATGCCAGCCAGCCATACCACCATAACCCACAATACCTAAATTGTATGTTTTACGCATGTATCTCTCACTCTACTTAACATATTGGCTTAGGAAGTCATAACCTAGTGCCAGGCCTTCATAGATTTTCTTATGGGAACCTTCATAGAGCGGATCTTCATGCTCTATACTAATAACACCATCATAGTCAATTTCTTCCAGCGCTTCTACAAGGCCGCGGAAATCCACTTGTCCCATACCAGGCATACGGAAACGCCACCAGCCTTCTCCTTGCCCTAACTGACGATCCATGATTCCGTAATAATTAAGTCTTTCTTCGAATATCTCTGCATCCTTAGCATGTACGTGGAAGATTCTGTCCTTATAAATGCTAATAAGTGGTAAGTAATCAATGAGAAGATGAAGAAGATGAGAGGGGTCGAAATTCAAGCCGAAGTTTTCGGCAGGTATACGGCGAAACATTTCATCCCATAACTCTGGAGAATAGGAAATCGTTCCAGGTTTACCAGGCTCATGCCAGTTTAACATGGGACAATTTTCAATCACAATCTTGATGCCTCTCTCGCCTGCATATTCCACAATAGGTTTAAATACTTCTTCGAATTCATCGAAATTTTCTTCCATATTTTTATCGATGTTACGCCCTATAAACAAACCTACAATATCAACGCCTAATAAATGCGCCGCATCAATCACCTTGTATGAATGCTTATTTACAAAAGCCTTTTTCTCAGGATCATGCGATAAGTTATTGTCGTAGTAGCCCAGAGATGAAATGCGCATAGCATTCTCGGCAAATAGCGCCTTAATTTCTTCCGCCCGAGCTTCATCTAGATTATCAACATCAATATCCGTCGCCGAATAATCTCTAGAATTATCCAACGGCCAACACGCCAATTCTAAACCCTTGAACCCATGTTCTCTTGCCCACAAGACTTTTTCTTCTAGCGGTACACCTGGTAAACACGCCGTATAAACACCTAAATACATATAATTCCTCTCTACCCGCTAGTCAAAATACACGGGTTTTCTGCTCTTGGCAGACTCATAAATAGCTTCTAAGATTTCAGTAACAACAAGAGCCTCTTGTGGAGTCACCAACGGGCTTTCTCCTTTGGCCAAAGCTTCATAAAACAATCGGCATTCACGATCCGAAGCCTCTTCCACATCGCTTCCTTCGAAATAATCGACGCCTCCTTGCTCGAGATCAGGCGTCCAGAGATATTCTCTACCTAAACGCTCACCATTAATCCGTAAACCTTTTTGCATATCCGCTCCTGCTTTCGTCCCGGCAAGAATACAGGAAGCCTCTTGATAATCCACGAGGTTTATCGCCCAAGAAGATTCTAAACTTATCGTAGCACCATTTTTCATCGTAATGAAACCAAAGGCCGAATCTTCCACTGTGAATTTCTGCGGATCCCATGGCCCGAACAGATTAGCAGAATTCTCGTTATCCCCTAACTTACGATAAGTATTTCCCACAACATAATCTACTTCATAGTTATCCATAAGCCAGAGCGTTAAATCGAGCGCATGGGTTCCTATATCGATTAATGGTCCACCTCCTTGCGCTTCTGCATCTAGAAACACACCCCAAGTGGGTACGGCTCTTCGTCTAAGCGCCAGCGCTCTAGCATAATAAATTTCTCCTAGTTCACCTTCTTCAATAAGCTTCTTAAGATAAATGGCATCTTCTCGGAAGCGGTTCTGATAGGCAATGGAGAGTGTTCGGCCCGATTCCATTGCAGCCTTAAGCATGGCTTTGGCATCGGCAAATGTCTTAGCCATAGGCTTCTCACAGAAAACATCCTTCCCTGCCTCTAGTGCCGCAATTGTAATTTCCGCATGCTCACGATTAGGTGTCAACACATGGACTACGTCAACTTCTGGATCTGCAATAACTTCACGGTAATCGACGGTTACCTTCGCATCACGATCACCAAACTGTGTCGCCATATCTTCTGCGCGTTCTAGAATAAGATCACAGAAATAGCGAATTTTGACATTATCTAGTTTCGCCAGTGCTGGTAAATGTTTCCCTTCAGAAATACCACCGCAGCCCACAATACCAACGATAAATTGCTTCTTGCTCATTTTGCTACTCACTTTCTATTTTTCGGCCAAATGGAATGTAAATATCCCAAGGTCTCTTCTAACACAGTAAAAGGGTCACGTAAAAAGGCTTCTTGCTCCACAATAATGCCACGGTCTAACACATGTTTCTCTAGAATTTTCTGGAAGTCAATTATCCCAGAACCAAGAGCAATATCGACTTGCTTATCTTCACCTAAATCCTTGAAATGCACAGGACCCAATCGCTTGCGTTCTATCGTCTCTCCAATATAATCAAGAGGATCAACGCCAGCATACTGGAGCCAACACGTATCCAATTCCAATCGCATCTCAGGAAAAGCAAAATAGCCCAGAAGAATATCCTCTTTATACTTCCCATCAAGCTTCTCAAATTCTCTATCATGGTTATGGTAGGCAAGATGAATATTATAAGGCAAGAGCTTCTCCTGAAGAATATTTAGCACCTCTGCCGTTCTCTTGATATCTTCCACCGTATCTATTCTTCCAGATGGGCAAACAACATAAGATAATCCTAGGGCCAGTGCATCCTCTAGCACTTGATCCGGGACAGTTTCCATCTCATCCAGAGAAATATGAGCAGAATAGGCATAGAGCCCTTCCCTTTCTAATATTTGTGACAGTTTTGAAGAAGAGATTCCATAGAAGCCTGCCGTTTCAATAGCAGAAAAGCCCGTCTCTCGCACACGAAAAAACGTTCTGGAAATATCATTATCTACATAATCTCTCAGGGAATACATTTGCAAAGCAAGAACATCGCTCATAACGCTCTCCAATTCTAGATAGTCCAACTACCATGCATTAGATTTACTTCTTATTCGCATTATACGAAATTATATATAATGTATGTAGTCTTTTTATGAATTTACAAGAAAATTTATAATATTTATACAAAGAGATTAAGAGATGCTTAGTATACAAGGTTTAAGCAATTGCATATCCCAAAGGACACAAAAAATGGTTGGAAGCGTGCCTGCGACCAACCATTTGGTGCCCAAAGCCAGGATCGAACTGGCGACACACGGATTTTCAGTCCGTTGCTCTACCTACTGAGCTATCTGGGCATATGATAAACCGACTCCCGAGGGAGCCGGTTACTTATGGCGACGCAGAAGGGGCTCGAACCCTCGACCTCCAGCGTGACAGGCTGGCATTCTAACCAACTGAACTACTGCGCCAATTGTACCTCGTATTGAGGTGGTGGGAAGTGAGGGACTCGAACCCACGACCCCCTGCTTGTAAGGCAGGTGCTCTGACCAACTGAGCTAACTTCCCGTGTTTTTGAAGCAATAGAAATTCTAACATATCCAGATAACTTGTCAAGCGCTTTTTTGAAATTCTTTTATAAGTATTTCGAATCTCAAAATCTAAGCGTACATTACTCTCTTGTATTGTACTTTATTCTATGCATATTGCAAAATATATTTTGATACATTTTGCCACCACTCTTGAGTTTGGGTTTGTGCGGAGCACACCTGAAATATCGTAAATTCTGCCACTAGATAGCATGTCACCATAATAAATATGGCAAGGACCTACGTTTCTCCATGAGCTTCTAGAGAAATCGTAAATTCTTGCCATGCGTTTAGTGCAAACTATAGAATGCCTTATAGACCAAGGCACTTAGCCCGTAAACAGCTATCGTATTCGTAAAGATTTAGACAGTAAGGCCTTGGGCCAGGGCATAGACTCGTTGAATTTCTTGTGTGATTTCAATACCTTGAGGGCACTGTTCTTCGCAAGCATAACAGAGAATACATGCGGGTGGCAGGTGCTCTTCAGGATGTTTTTTCACATAATTCACGAGTGGTTTAGGGTCGTTGTATGAAATATAGTGGTTATATTTTGAGAATAATTCCCACATTTCAATTTGGGCTGGGCAAATATCGCAATATTTACATGATGTGCATGGGATAAGGGGCAGACGTGCGAAGCTTGCTCTAGCGTCTTTATACATTTGCTCTTCTTCTGTGTTTAGACCTTCGAAATTAGAAATGGTTTCAATGTTTTCATAGACATGCTCTTCAATGGACATACCGCTTAATATCGTGAGGATATTGTCTAAGTTTGCCACATAGCGTAAGGCAATAGCCGAAGGGCTTAAATCAGGTCTAACTTTTCGGAAAATATTTTTTACATCATCATGAGGATTCGATAAACTACCACCACGGATAGGTTCCATAACAATTATGGGAACATTATACTTATTGGCAAGTTCATACATCTCTTTGGATTGATAGAGCTCCCAGTCCAGATAGTTAATTTGAAGCTGACAGAAATCCCAATCTTTATACGCTAAAATTTCTTCTAATACTTCTGGTTTGTCGTGGAATGAGAAGCCAATGTGCTTAAATACGCCTTGCGCCTTTTTCTCTTCTTGCCATTCGATGACTCCGTTGGACTTAATCTCATCGAAACTCTTCTTGTTTAAAGAATGGAGTAAATGGAAGTCAACGTAATCCGTTTGCATCCGTTCCATCTGAATTCTGAAGGTCTCTTCTGCCTCTTCCTTATTCCCAGTTCGCCAAACAGGCAACTTATCGGCTAGATAGAAACTGTCTCTTGGATGCCTCGAACAGAGCGCTCTACCTACAAACCCCTCGGATTGTTCGCCATGGTATCCCCATGCCGTGTCGAAATAATTCACACCTGCTGCTACAGCATCATCAATCATTTTCATGGCTCGGGCATCGTCAATTTTGTCCTCTTGGTCGGTAGGTAAGCGCATACAGCCGAAGCCCAAGAGAGAAGTTTTCGTTTGCAATTTGTCATTGGTACGATAAATCAATATACTCGTCCTCCTCAAGTAGATAGCTATATTCTATCAGAAAGTCTACTTGGAAAAATCAAAAGTTTAATCCATCATGAGTTTATACGTATTGCTTTCACTCGACAGCGTCACTAAATTATACAAGAATAAAACATCCGTAAACTCCTTACGCGCTAAGAGTTCACCCATTCCTCCGTTATAGTAGCGTAAATCCACCATGGTGATAGTGCTGAAATGGGGTAAGAGAAAGGGGACAAAAGCATTGGCATAAGAGTCCTTAAATAAGAGAAGATGGCCATTCCCATCTGAATGTGTGTTGATTTCTAAGACACCAACATTTTTCCCTATAAAATATTCATAAGGATCATAAGAATCGAGTGCGGAAGGATTATATAAACCCGTTTGAATAAGTTGCCCATTATGATCTAAGACTTCTGCCTGATTGATAGTTGGGTGAGTGTAGGCATAAATGGAATCGGGCGAAACCGACCATAAGGGGGCTTTGGCATAAGTGGTTCCATAAAACGCTTCTGTGACAAGCGTTTTCGTATAAACGGGATCGGCGGAAGCTCTCCCCGACTTTGCTAACCAATCATGATAAGCTTGATAAGCGCCATCTTGAGTCCAATGATGATCGGTTCTATAATACAGGCCTTCTTCAGACATTTTCTGTAAACGTGAAGGTACACCTAACGTTTCAAAGACTTCTTCTTGGTCACTCTCTGAGTGCCCTGCAGGTAAGTATTCTTCATATACGCCAGCTTGGGTTGGTGCCAAGATAATCGTGGCTTTAAGCTCTGGATTCTTATTTAAGAAATGCTTCATATCGCCTACGTTTTCTTCTAGCTTGGACTGATCAAGAGGCCCATTCTTTTCTATGAGGAAATCTTCTTGCGCAAAATATACGCGTCCATTATCCTTCGCTCCTGAATATGCCTGTGTTGTAGATTTTAATTGGAGCCAGAAATTTCTCCCTGGGATTTGATCTGCGAGATAACGGGCAAAATCGCTCTGGTAGGCCCCGTCGTAGAAGTGGTTTAGGTTTAATTTGGGCGCTTGGGCCAAAGGCCTACGTTCCATATCAGAGAAACTCTTGGTTTCTCTAAGCACTGTGAATAATCCTAGAATTAGGAAACTTGTAAGGATTAGGATACTTAACTTGTAGGTTATGTTCTTCATAGGCTCTCCTAAAACTGAAAATACAAGAAGGATTGGAAGCTTTGGTCTACCAGGTAGGCAATGCTTAGAATGATTAGTATAACCAGTATAACCTGATACAAGACGGATAGATATTTGTGTTTGGGGTGTTTCAAGCGCTCTGCAATGGGCGTACATAGGAGAATTGCTACCAGGATAAGAACCAGATTTGCACTAATCGTATAGAGTGCTTGTCCATTACTTAGACCATTTGCTCCAAACATGGTCCTAAGATAGCTTAGCAGTTCTGATGCTTGTGGGAAGGCAAAGAGAACCCAACCCATATGAACAATAAGAAAAGTGAAGACTTGTCTTAATTTGGTAGGCGTATTGTCCATGACGCGCATAAGGATAAATTTCTCTGCTAAGAGCCATAATGCGTAGTAGAGACCCCAGAGAAGGAAATTCCAAGTCGAACCATGCCAGAGCCCTGTTAAGCTCCATACAACTAATATATTAATGATTTGCCTACCGGTACCCTTGCGATTACCACCCAGGGGTATATAAACATAATCCCGGAAGAAAAAGCTTAAGCTCATGTGCCATCTTCTCCAGAAGTCACTGACGCTTACAGCGCTATAGGGCGTACGGAAGTTTTCTGGGCTGTGGATACCAAAGATTCTACTTAATCCTATAGCCATAGCGGAATAGGAAGCAAAATCCAAATAAATATATATGGTATAGAAAAATGCGCCTAGCCAAGCTTCTGCGCTTCCAAGATTCGAAACATCGAGAAGAGATGTTCTAAGACCAAATATTTGATCTGCCACCAACACTTTTACGACTAAGGCGGGTAGGAAGCGTTTTAATCCTAAGACTAAGTCATGCGGATAAACTTCTAAGGTTTGAACTTGTTTAGTAAAGTCATCATAGCGCTGAATAGGGCCAGAAATTACTTGAGGGAAGAAACTAATATAAAGTGCATAATCTAGGATGTGAAGCGGCTTTATATCCCCTTGTTTCTTGGCTCTATTACGATCAATTGCTGCAGACAAAAGTCTAAATGTGTAAAAAGATAAACCTAGAGGAAGACTTTCGGCCAGAAACTTACCGTAAATTAAAGCCAATAGATTGAGTCCAATGAGGATAATTGTAACGACATTATGTAGCTTCCCAGGTTTCGCTTCTGCCCATTTCAAGAGCAGGAAATTCAGAATAAGCATACTCAGCATTAGGATAAGTCTTTTCGGCTCTCCCCAAGCGTAGAAAAGTATGCTACTAAAGATGAGAAATACCTTCTGACCTGTAAGGGTTCGCTGTATATTGACTTGGCCTGTGCGTACAAATATTGCATAAAACAATAAGACCACCACGGGCATAAAAAACAATAGGAAAACGAAGCTAGTAAAGGCCACAGGTTACCTCGATTCTACTTATTTAGACTGTTCACTAATCCATGTATTAATCACATTTTCTGCTTCATCATCTTGGCTAGAAATCACACTGAAAACATAGACACCATTTTGAATCAAGACCGGATCTTCTAGGTTTTTCAACTGCTCTGGAGAATAATTGCCATAAGTAGTGCGTAAGTATTCATAGCGCTCTTCCATGCCCTGCTTAATGGCATTAGCAGAATTCATATCCTTTGCTTCAAACAAAGCCACTTCTTCTGCGACCATGCCACCACCTGCTAGAATGTGAAACGCTTGAACATCTTCTTGCTTCACTTGTTGAATATGTCTATGCCAAATCTGTTCAGGAAGCGCATTTAAATCTTCATCTTCGAAATCGAGTGTATTTAATAGCTTCGTGCCTAAACTTGTTAGATCTTTGCCGGCAGCTAATCCACTGGCCGCTTCATTATTATTACAAGCAACCAAGGTAACAACCAACATAAAAATAGAAAGACTCAATATGATTTTACTTTTCATAAGCTTCTCCTTTATCATCTCTTAGCCACATGTGACTGAATATATTCTTGCCACTTCATAACGTACTCTCTATTGTAGTGTACACCATCGTAACTATTCCCATCGGGAACGGCACCACTCGCATCCACCAACACGGGGCTGGGGTCAATGAAATATAAGTTTTCTTCTAGGCTTAATGTGGCCAAAGCTTCATTAAATCGCTGTATATTCTTATTATTAGCGTACTGTGCGCTATCTTGTCTCTTCTCCACAGGTAATATGGATTGCAAGTAGATACTTGCATTGGGGTTATGTTTTTTCACATCTTGGATGACTCCTCGATAAGTATTAATAAACCCTTCAAGTGGCCAACCCGTCTCGTTAATCCCGAGGGCTAGATAAATATCCTTATAACGCCCAGCTTGGGCAGCAATATAACTTGCCACTGTTTGATCCGAACCGTCTAGTGGGATGGCTTTCTCATAGTAATTTCCCACATTTAAGCCTTTCTCGAAAATATAATCGGCATCATGGAGCGTTCCATAGAGCATGAGGCCTTCGACTCTAGAATCTCCGAAGAATAAGGCATCAGCAAAATAAGAAGGATCCATAGGCTCTGATTCTGGAGGTTCATTACGATATTCCAGGACAGGAGTGCTTGTTTCTAGTGTTGTTTCTACAGCACTTGTACTCGAAGACGATTCAGAATGCACGACCTCTTCATTGCTTACAGAAGTATTGGTTAAGGCTGAAGTACTCTCCTCGCTTGCTCGCGTACTGCTACTAGTTTCCATAGTAGAAAGCATTGAGGTGCTTGTATGAAACTGCTTCACCTCTGGTTGTTCACAAGCTGTAACTTGAAACAGCATAAGGACAGCTAAACCCAAAACCAAATGCTTTTTAAACAATCGTGCCATGTAATATCCTCCTAAGAATTAAAGTTTATTATAGTCTCATGTGGAGCAGAGTTAAAGCTCCAATCCAAGTAAATTTTCAGGTCCTAACTATTACGAATCCATCGTTATAAGCAGATTTCTATTCATATAGCCCATGAATAAGTTTTTTTAAATACAGCATACCTTCTATTGTTCCACTAAGTTAAACAATCTCTTTGCATTTTCTGTCGTGATACGAGAAATTTCCTCATAA
>CAYMOG010000010.1:0-36133 GCA_964392065.1 uncultured Oscillospiraceae bacterium | reverse complement strand
ATGGATTTATTTATTACAATGAAACTACGTGCACTTAACTTTACAATTAAGCTTACCCCGAACTTTGGCGTAAATTCACTTGATTTTATCTTGGAAGCGTGGTATTGTGTCTCGGTGACCGCATTTGCTAGGTTAAGAAATTCCGATGAGGAACCTATTGGAGCGAGTCCCGAATAAATAGAAGGGGAGGCACAGAGTTATGTACGCAGTTATAGCTACAGGTGGTAAACAGTATCGTGTTGCTGCCGGAGATCAGATTTATGTAGAGAAATTAGAGGGTGAAGCTGGAGATGCAGTGGATTTCGCTGATATTCTAGCAGTTTCTAATGATGATGGACTACAAATCGGTGATGCTATTAAGGATGCTAAGGTATCCGCAGAAATTGTAAAGCATGGTAAAGGTAAGAAAATCATTGTGTTCAAGTATAAGCCTAAGAAGGGTTACCGTAACAAAAACGGACATCGTCAACCTTATACTTTAGTTAAAATTAACGATATCGCTCTTTAAATTTAAAGGAGCGTACGAGTGATTAGTGTACACTTATTAGAAGATGCGCTTGGCCCAGTGGGGTTTGAATGTGTAGGACATGCAGGTTATGCAGCCGAAGATCAAGATGATGTGATTTGTGCGAGTATTACTGCGATAGCTGGTACAACAGTGACCGGTCTTACCGATATCTTACAAGTTGATGTTGATTATACATTTAACTCAGGACATCTTCAGTGTGAAGTGTTGAATCGTAAAGACAAAACGGATGAGGTTTCCATTTTGTTTCGAGTATTCGAGATAGGGTGTAAACAGATAGAATTTAGTTATGGATCGCAATTTGTACATGTGACAGATCCTGAAATGAAGTAGGAGGAACGAACAATGTTTAAACTTGATTTACAGTTATTAGCACATAAAAAAGGTTTAGGTTCTACCAGTAACGGCCGTGATTCTATTGCTAAGCGTTTAGGCGCGAAGAAGGGCGATGGAGAATTTGTTCTTGCTGGTAATATCCTTTACAGACAACGTGGAACCAAGATTCATCCTGGTACCAATGTAGGTAAGGGTAAGGATGATACTTTGTTTGCTTTGGTTGATGGCAATGTTTCTTTTGAACGTCTAGATAAGAAGCGTACAAAAGTCAGTGTTTATCCAGCAGAGTAAGCGCAAGCTAAAAAATAATTCATGAATGGAAGTCCGGTTTTATTCTGCCGGACTTTTTTACATGAACGGAGAAATACGATGTTTATCGATCAGGCAAGAATTTTTATTAAAGCAGGAAACGGTGGGAATGGCGCGATCTCTTTTTACCGAGGGAAATATATACCTAATGGTGGTCCTGATGGTGGGAACGGTGGACGTGGAGGTTCAGTTTCCATCAAGGCGAATCGAAATATTTCCACCTTGCAAAATTTCCGTTTCCAGAGAAAATATGTAGCTGGTGACGGCGAGAATGGGGCCAAAGCCAAGCGTGCTGGTAAATATGGAGAGTCTCTTACTATTGAGGTTCCTGTTGGCACTGTGGTTAGAGAAGCGGATTCAGGTCGACTGCTTGTGGATCTAAGTACTGATGGTCAAGAAACCGTTTTACAAGAAGGTGGAAGAGGTGGCGTTGGAAATGCTGTTTTTGCTTCGGCAACAAGACAGGCACCGAACTTCGCCAAACCTGGACAAGTGATCGAAGGTTTCTACGTAAATTTAGAATTGAAACTACTTGCGGATGTCGGTTTACTTGGTATGCCCAATGTAGGTAAAAGTACTTTTATTTCTGTGGTATCTAACGCAAAACCGAAGGTAGCAGATTATCACTTTACGACCCTAGAGCCACAATTAGGAATAGCAACGGTGGGGGATTTTTCCTTTACCATTGCAGATATTCCTGGGCTTATTGAAGGGGCTAGTGAGGGTTTAGGCTTAGGACTAGAATTTCTTCGTCATGTGGAGAGAACGCGCTTATTAGTACATTTTCTAGATAGCTCGGGTTCGGAAGGGCGAGATCCTTATGAAGATTTCCTGGCAATCAATAGAGAGCTTGAGAATTTTGCGCCTGCTTTGGCCAGACGACCACAGATTATTGCTCTGAATAAAATTGATTTGGCAGATGAAGGTGAAGCGGAAGAGCTAGCTAAGAGATTTCGAGAAGAAGGCTACGAAGTTTTCCTATTATCTGCTCCTATTCATTATGGTACGGATGCCCTTATTGAGAGGGTTGCTTCGAAGCTACGTGAGTTGCCTGAGACTGTTTTATATGAAGAACCTGAAGTGGAAATGAAAACATATAGGCTAGAAGAAGCGCCATTTACAGTCAAGAAAACGCATGAAGGTTATGAAGTAGAAGGGAAGTTGGTAGATGAGCTTATGCGCCAAATCAACTTCCAAGATACGGAGTCTTTGCAATTCTTCCAGAAAGAGCTTAGGGATAAGGGTGTTATTGATGCTCTAGAAGAAGCGGGTATCGAAGAAGGCGAAGACGTTATTATGGGCGACCTCATATTTGAATTTATATTTTAGGAGTAAGAAGTATGGCATTAAATGGGAAACAGAGAAGTCAATTGCGGAGTTTGGCAAATCCACTAGACAGTGTGTTCCAATTGGGAAAAGATGGAATTAGCGAAGAAACGTATAGGCATCTTGATAATTTGCTGAGAAAAAGAGAACTAATTAAAATCACTATTCTGAAGAGTGCACCGATTTCGGTGAAAGAAGCAGCGGATGCTTTGGCCGCATATTGTGATGCAGAAGTTGTGCAAATGATTGGAAGAAAAGTTGTACTCTATAGGTTCTCAGAAGAACTTGCAAAAAAAGGAAAATCAATAGAATTACGATAAACGTGATATGAATAACGTTAATTTATAAATTTTGTCGAAAAGTACTGACATGTACAAAAAAAAGACTATAATGAAATGTGTTGGAATTATTCAACAATTCAACAATAATGAAAAAGGAGTGATGTATAGTATGAAGAGTTATGTATGCGATTTATGTGGATATGTATATGATCCATCCGTAGGCGATCCTGATAACGGTGTAGAAGCAGGTACTGCTTTCGAAGATTTACCAGAGGATTGGGTATGCCCACTATGTGGAGCAGGCACAGACGAATTCAGCGAAATCTAATTTTTGATGAAACAGTACAAAGGCTCTTACGCTTCGGTGTTAGGGCCTTTTGTTATTTCTAGCGTTTTATTCTTGTATGGCTTGTAGTATCTTAGGATACATGGATATGGCTTTGTTCTTCCAGCGTGAGCAGAGCGCTTTGGCCTGAGATTCTGAAGGCTGATCGATTTCAAGATAGAAATAGCGTTGCCCATATTCAAATAAGGATAAAGTGACTTGATAGTGTCCATTGGGCATAATTTGCCATGTGGCAGTAATGCTTTGTTTCTCTTTTAGTGCTTGTCCCCTGGCTTGCATACTACGCTCCAGATAGGCTGATACGGGTACGGGTAGGTGCGTGCGCAAGGTATCAAGTACTTGTAGGCCTTTTTCTGTAATCGAGTAGCGTTCTGGTGCATGGCCTGTGGCTGTTCGAGTTGCTTCGTTTTTTCGTAAAGTTGAGATAATGAGTTTCTCTTGAGTTAGTTCATCCAAGAGCTCGCTGAATTGAAAGTAATCCATGTACATGGTTTCTAGAGAGGATTGCATAAATTCTTGCTTGGTGAGGGAGTCGAGCTTCTCACAGATGGAGAGCAAAATAACTTTCCTCGTTACGTTATCACTTGATATCTTAGGTTCTTGCTTGTTCATATTTTCTCCTTGCGCGCAGGTTATTCTATTTTACTTGTTTTGGCCAAAGAATGAAATACAAAACTTCTACAATAGATTTGCTAACACTTATTACAATATGCACAAGGGATAAGGAGATTTTCATGAATCTTGTCATAGTTTTCACATTTGCCTCTATGAATTTTTCTTTCTTTAGGTATAATGAAATTAAGTAAAGCTTAAGAATTTTTTATTCAAAAGGAGATTATATTTATGGTGAAACTAATTGTCGGTGGTAAAGGCAGTGGGAAAACGAAGAGATTGGTAGATGATCTTAATCATCAAGCAGAGAATCCAGATAATAATATTATTTGTATCGCACGTGGCGATCGATTACATGAATACGTTAGACATCGTGTCAGAGTAATAGATATTTCTGAATACCCCGTTAATTCCTATGATGAACTCTTAGCATTTATCGCTGGCTTGGATGCCAAAGATTTTGACATCACCCATATATATATTGATAGTATTACAAAAGTTGCCAATTCAAATGATGAAGATGCCCTCATTAAATTCTTACCTGCCCTAGAAGGTTTTTCACAAGAGAAAAATTTCGAAGTGGAAATAATGTATAGTGCAGAGTTGGAGCATTTACCTGAATCTATTAAGCAGTACGTTTAATATTCCTATTGTCTTTCTTGCTATAGAAGCCGTTTCATTACGGCTTCTATAGTTTAGAAAGTTTTATAAAAATGTCAGATAATGCACGGTTTAGCAATTGATGTTCTGATATTATCTCTCGTTGGAAATATAAATTATTATAATATTAGATTTGAAGGAGTAATGTATGGGTAAATTAGCAAATGAATTTAGAGAGTTTGTAATGAGAGGTAATGTTATTGATATGGCAGTCGGTGTGGTCATCGGTACTGCGTTTAAAGGAATTGTAGATTCCTTGGTCAATGATGTTATTATGCCGCCGATTGGGTATCTTCTAGGTGGAGTGGACTTCAGTCAGTTGAAATGGGTACTTAAGAGTGCCAGCGAAGGTGCAGAAGAAGTTGCCATTAATTATGGTATGTTCATTAATGCTGTTATTAGTTTCTTAATTATTGCTTTAGTAATTTTCTTAATTATCAAGGCACTTGGTAATCTAAGAGATCGTGTCAAAGGCAAGAAAGAAGAAGTTGTAGAAGTAGTAGCACCAACGGAAACGGAGTTATTAGAAGAAATTCTACAAGAACTAAGAAAACAAAATGGAGAAGTTGTTGTAACAGATAACAGAGATGAGCTCGTTTAAAGCATTGGATTAGTTATAAGAGGCGATTTTATCGGATTAGTTCTTTTATGAATCCAATTAGCAAAAACTCTCGACACTTTTGCATTTCAGTGCTATGATAGCAAAGTAATAGCAAGCTTTTTAAAAAGAGTGGTGCATATAATTGCCCCGCTCTTTCTTAATTTTATTGACTAGGAGGTATTGCCATGTCGAAATTGACGCAGGAAGTTTTTGCTTTGGCCGAACCGATTGCAG
Source organism: uncultured Oscillospiraceae bacterium (assembly GCA_964392065.1). Taxonomy (GTDB): domain Bacteria; phylum Bacillota; class Clostridia; order Saccharofermentanales; family Fastidiosipilaceae; genus JASBZA01. The sequence continues at coordinate 30,902 of CAYMOG010000010.1, read as the reverse complement.
AAGAGCAAGGTGTGGAATTACTGGATGTAAAATACGTTCAGGAAGACAAACGTTGGTTTCTAAGATTAATAATAGATAAACGCGGAGGCATCAATATTGATGACTGCGAGGCTCTGAGTCGGGATGTGGATCCATTGATTGACGAGCAGATTAATATTCAACAAGCGTATTATCTAGAAGTGCAATCTCCAGGTATTGATAGACCATTAAGCACTCAGAAGGATTTTCTTCGTTATAGAGATACCGAAGTAGAATTATCTTTTTATAAAAAAAGAGATGGTTTGAAGAAAATCTCAGGTGTATTGATCGACCACAATGAAGAGCAATTGACTCTTCAAATAAATGAAGAAGTTGTGGCGTTTCCTCTCGATGAGATTGCCCATGTCAAGCGCGTAATTCGCTTTTAACTATAATTATTAAGAAAAGGAATATTGATTATGAAACCAGAATTAATTGAATCTATCCGCGACTTATGTAAGGAACGAGGACTTGAGCCCGAACTGATTTTCGAAGCGATTGAAGATGCTCTAGTGGCAGCTTATAAGCGTGAATTTGATGCACGCAATACGGATAATGTGCACGCGACTTTGGATCCAGAAACGGGTGAAATGTCTGTTTATTTAGATAAAGTTGTTGTGCAAACGGTTGAGGATCATAATGAAGAGATTTCTCTAGCAGAAGCACAGGCATTGGATTCTGATTTTGAGCTAGGTGATGTCTTACAGTATGAACTACAACCTGAACAATTCGGTCGCCTGGCCGCTCAAGCTGCAAAATCTGCAATTAATCAAGCACTGATTACAGCAGAAAGAGAACGTATACATGATGAGTTCTCTAATCGTATTGGTGAACTAGCATCCGGTGTGGTACAACGTCAGGATAAACGTGAAGTTGTAGTTGATATTGGTCGTGCAGAAGCTGTCTTGCTAAGCAATGAACAGAGTCGCTTAGATGACTATAGCTTCAACCAAAGGATGATGTTTTACATTAAGCGAGTAGACGATAAGCGTGGAAGACCTGTCATTTATGTATCCCGTTCAAATTCGGATTTAGTACGCCGTCTATTCGAACAAGAAGTACCCGAAATTGCATCCGGTGTGGTTGAAATTGTGAACTGTGTTCGTGAAGCAGGATCTAGAACGAAAATTAGTGTAGCGACCCGTGATGAAAACGTAGACCCCTTAGGTGCTTGTGTTGGCCAAAGAGGCATGCGCGTGCAAAATATTATGAATGAGTTACGCGGTGAGAAAATCGATATTATCGAATGGGACCCCGATGAAACCGTTTATATTCGAAATGCACTTAAACCAGCGAATGCTGTTCGAATTGAATTGACAGAGGATGAAGAGAGTCGAAGTGCAGAAGTTATTGTTCCAGATTCTCAGTTGTCTTTGGCTATCGGAAGAAGTGGTCAGAACGCACGTTTGGCAGCAAGGTTAACGGGATGGAAGATTGATATCAAGAGCGAAAGTGATGTTCGTGAAGCTATTGAAGAGGAATTCATGGCAAAATTCACACAAGCTGCAGATCAAACCGACCATAGCTCGAGTGAAGAGCAGGTAGAAGAACTTACTGCTCCTGGATTAGAGTCTGATCTAGACGTTGGGGATGAGGCGGATTCCGAGTAAAACTTACTTGTGAGGCGATGATATGGCAAAAGGCAAGACAAAAAAAATTCCTGAGAGAATGTGTGTGAACTGCCGTCAGATGAAAGAAAAACAAGAGCTTTTTCGCATCGTTCGTTTAGAGGATGGACCTGTTCTGGATTCTACAGGAAAACTCGCTGGCCGAGGCGCTTATCTTTGTAAAAATGTTCTATGCGTTGACGAAGCGGTGGAGAAGAATAAATTGAAGTATCATCTGAAGTCTGAAGTTCCTAAGCACTTGGTTGAGGAATTACATACCATTCTAGAGCAACGCGATAAGAAACAAAAAACCATTCGAATTGATAAGTATGGCCAGAAGAAGGTAATTGAAAGAGAAGATGGATAAAGAAGAAAAGGCCTTACAATTGATTGGATTAGCTACAAGAGCAGGTCATGTTAGTAAGGGCATGGACGCTACACTTGCTCAAATGGAGAGAGGAAAAGTACAGGTACTTATTCTTTCGAAAGATATTGGTGAGAGTAGCAAGAAAAAAATCATGCATAAGCTACAAGACTATGCGATACCCTATTTAAGTATTGGAACACATACTTCTCTGGGAAAGTTTAGTGGAGGTAGAGCACGATCGGTTTTAGGGATAACTGAAGAGAACTTGAGCCGAGGCATTTGCAAGTTATTTGAAGAGGATTTACCTCTATAGATTCCCAGTTTATGGGGATGGATTAATGTAGTATAATAAAAAATCTAAGCGTAGATTTTGCTTGGGGAGGAATAGATTAATATATGGTAGATAAACACGATGCAGACTTAAACAAAGATACTGTAGAAAATGAGGATAAGAATGCACCGCAAGTAACGCCTTCGGCTGAGGACAGTGCAACCATCAGCATGCAAGGTGTGTCCGGTAAAGTTATTACTGGTAAGGTGAAGGTGAAAAAAGTAAAACCTTCTAAGAAGCAAGAAACCGAGGAAGTAGTGGAAGCTCAAGATTCCGTGGCAAAGGAAGTAAGTCATAAGCCAGACGAATCGAAGAAGAGCCCTTCTCCTTTGGATTCTCCTATGCCTAGAAAAATCAGTTCTGGTCAAGTTTCTGAGAAGAAAAAAGAAGAACTGAGCTCCCCAGCCGAGGAAGAAGTAAAATCCGAAGCCCGTGCGAAGGAAATAGTAAAACCTAAGGCAGTAGAAAAGGCAGAGACTAAATCTAAAAAAGTAGATAAAGCCAAACCTTCCAAGCTGGACAATCAGCCTCAGCCTAAGAAGTTAGGTTCGATTTTCGATTCGTCTAAACCTCGGAAGATTAGCTCGGGAGAAGAGGTACAAGCTGCTCCAAAAGTGGTAGAGAAAACACCTTCACCCGTAGCAGATAAAACGAAAGAGTCCAAACCAAGAACGGAAGATAAGAAAGCAGAAACTGCGAAATCCGCAGATTCTAGCAAAAATGCAAAACCTGTAAAACAAGAATTTAAGGGTCCTCGTAAAATATCTTCCGGTGGTGTAGGGCCTCGTAAAATATCTTCCGCGGCAGCAGATGATTCACTAGCTGCAACGGCTAGAGCTTTTGCCCGAAGTAAAGAAGAGAAGCAAAAGGAAAAAGAAGACAAAGCCAAAGGAGGACGTACACGTTTCACGGGTAGAAGAAATGAGCGTTTCTCAAGGAATAAGGGTCAAGAGTCTCCTTTTGATAAAGATAAGGATGAAGACGATAACAAGTTCCAATCCCAACCTAGAAGACAGAAGAAAAAAACAACGGATGTCGTTCCCGATCCTAAGCTTACAAGAGCCCAAGATGGCAAAAATAAGTTTACGAGAAGAGACGATAAACAAACCCGTTTCCGTGAATTTTCTGCACCGGATCGTTCGAGAAAAGCGAATGTATACAATGATCTAAGAGAAGACCGTATACGCAAGAAGCAAAAGCGCCAAGACAAGCGTAATCTACAACCTGCAGTAACCCATGTGTCTTTGCCATCGGTTCTAACGGTTAAAGAATTTGCTGAAGCCATTTCACGTACTTCCGCAGATGTTATTACAAGCTTGATGAAAAATGGCATTATGGCTACACAAAATCAAGAGATTGATTTCGAAACGGCTGCCATTATTGCAGAAGAATTCGGCGTTCAAACGAGTCAATTAGAAGAAGTAACCATGTCGGATATCCTCTTCGATGAAACCGAAGACGAAGGTGAAAACCTACAGGAGAGACCTCCAGTCGTTTCTGTTATGGGACACGTAGACCATGGTAAGACAAGCTTACTAGACTATATTCGTTCTGCGCGTGTAGCCAGTGGCGAAGCTGGTGGTATTACACAACGCATTGGTGCCTACATGACCGAGGTTCAAGAGAAGAAAATTACCTTCTTAGATACTCCAGGTCACGAAGCCTTTACAACCATGCGTGCTCGAGGTGCTCAGGCTACAGACATGGCTATCCTGGTGGTTGCAGCAGACGATGGTGTAATGCCTCAGACGATTGAAGCGATTAACCATGCTAAAGCAGCAGGGACAGAAATCATTGTGGCGATAAACAAAATGGATAGACCTAATGCTAACCCTGACCGAGTTAAGCAAGAATTAGCAGAGCATGGCGTCATCTCAGAAGAATGGGGTGGGTCAACGGTTATGGTACCTATTTCGGCAAAAACAGGCGAAGGTATCGAAGACTTATTAGAAATGCTCATCTTAAGTGCAGAAGTTCTTGAGCTCAGAGCAGATCCAGATAAACAAGCTAAGGGTATTATCATTGAAGCTCAGCTTGATAAGAACAGAGGACCTGTAGCCACCTTGTTAGTCCAGAGAGGTACGCTAAGACAAGGCGATACAATTGTTGCAAATACCGTTGTTGGTAATGTGCGTGCTATGGTAAATGCCGATGGCGAAGAGAATGTTCCTGCTGGACCTTCGGTACCTGTAGAAGTATTAGGTTTACCAGAAGTTCCTGAAGCGGGTACAGTATTCTACGTCGTTGATGATGAGAAAATGGCAAGAGCCTATGCGGAAGAACGTCGTGTTGAGCAAAGAGAAGCAAAAATTAATCGTGGACCACTAGTAAGTCTTGATAATTTATTCTCACAGATTGAGTCGGGCAAAGTTACAAACTTCAATATTGTAATTAAGGCGGACGTCGTCGGATCAGTGGAAGCCATGAGTCAATCTCTAGAGAAACTCAGTAACGATGAAGTCAAGATTAATATTATCCATGCAGGTGCAGGTGCTATTAATGAGACGGACTTACGCTTAGCAGAAGCTTCAAACGCTACAGTGATTGGTTTCAATGTTCGCCCTAATAATAAAATTATGGATATGGCGAATGAATTAGGTGTTGAAGTAAGACAATATACAGTTATCTATCATGCTATAGAAGAAGTTGAGTCGGCTATGAAGGGTATGCTTAAACCTGTATTCGAAGAGGTTATTGTGGGTCATGTGGAAATTCGCGAGACCTTCCAGGTAAGTTCGATTGGTACAATCGGTGGTGCTTACGTAACCGACGGCAAGATTTTCAGAAACAGTGATATTCGTGTTCTGAGAGATGATGTCATTATTCATACTGGTACTTTGGCTTCTTTAAGACGTTATGAAAATGATGTAAGAGAAGTTGCTGCAGGATATGAATGTGGATTATCTATTACAAACTATAATGATTTACAAATCGGAGATCGACTAGAAGTCTTCGAAATGCAAGAAGTAGAAAGAAAATAATATGGCAGTACATAGACAAGCTCGAGTAGCCGATGAGATCAAGAGGATTTTAGCGGCTGCTCTCCAAAAAGAATTAAAAGACCCTAGAGTCCCTGATTTCACTTCAGTTACAGGAGTGGAAGTAACAAGAGATTTTAGCTATGCGACTTGTTATATCAGTGTCCTAGGTACAGAAGAACAGAAATTACAGGCTATTGATGGTTTGGAGAGTTCCAAAGGTTTCTTGCGTAGTATTGTTGCAAAAGAACTACGTTTGAGAGTAACACCAGAATTACGTTTTCAACTCGATGAGACCTATGATCAAGCAAGAAAAATGGATAAACTTATTGATGAAGCCATGGGCAGAAAAACTCCTGAGCAAGAGGACTAGTTATGTCCGATTTCTATACAAGAAGAGACAGAGTATTGCCTCTTGCGCAGTCTATATTAAGTCTTAGAGAACAAGTAGGAAGTATTATAGGGATATATCCTCATCTGCGCGCAGATGGGGATGCCTATGGTGCTTCTTTTTCTTTGGCACGCGTTTTACGGAAACTAGGCATAGAAGCCTATGCGGTATTAAATGAGGGTGTGGATAGGAAATTTTCTTATCTTGAAGGGAAACAATTTTCCATAGATTGGTCTAGTCTGCCGTCTGAAGAACAGCAGCAGTTTATTGCAAGTCAAACGATGAGTATTATGGTAGATCTAAGTGTTCTAGAGCGTTTAGAGAAACGTCAAGAAGCCTATTGTGCGGCAGAAGATAGGAGAATCTTAGATCATCATATTAGTGCTTTAGAAAACAATCAAAATATTTTTATATATCCTGACGCAGCGGCTAGTTGTGAATTGGTGTTTGATCTTGTCTTGGCATTAGAGAAACTTAGCCAGGAAAAATTATTGGATCATGCGGTGGCTCTAGGACTTTATACAGGAATTTTAACGGATACAGGAAATTTTTCATTTAGTAATGTCACGCCATATACTATGTATGTAGGCTCTATATTATTGAGTCACGACATAAATTTGCCACGCTTAACGGATCACTTATTTCGCTTAGAACCCTGGAGTACATTTTATAGCGAAGGCTATTTACGGACACAAGTTCAATCCGCTTGTGACGGGAAGATTCATTATCTCTCGGTGTCAAAAGACCTTATGTCAGAAATTGGAGCGAGAGAAGAGGACATCGAACAATTGCCTGGGAAGATGCGGTCTATACGAGGTACTCTATGTTCGCTTATGTTAAGGGAGAGTGAGCATGGAGAAATTCGTGGAAATTTACGTTCGATTCCTAGGATTGATATTCGTCAGGTGGCTGAGAAATTTGGAGGTGGAGGACATCGCAATGCGGCAGGCTTCACGATGAAAGGAGTGGCTTTGGCCGAGGCAGAGCATAGGGTGCTAGAGGTCTTAGTGCGTTTCATAGAAGAGCATGGCGAAGAAGAATAATCCCCCACCACCTGAAGGTGGCTTGTTAATAGTGCGAAAGCCTGTAGGTATAACATCTATGGATGTTATTAGGCAGTTACGGCGCATGACGCATATTAAGAAAATTGGACATACGGGTACGTTGGATCCTTTTGCGGATGGCGTATTACCTGTTGCTATTGGGCGTGCAACCAATATGATTCATTATATGGAAGCCTATGATAAGCGTTATAGAGTGCTTCTGCATCTAGGCCAAAGCACGGATACCCATGATTTAACAGGTCAAGTCTTGCAAGAAACCCCTATTACTCCTGAAATGGCTGACAATCTTCGAGCAAATAATTGGGAAAAAATTAAGAGTCTTATCGAAGAGATGACAGGGTCTATTACACAAGTGACGCCACAATTTTCTGCTGCAAAAATTGATGGTAAACCCATGTATTATTATGCAAGGCAAGGGATTCAAGTAGAAGGTAAGACTCGTAAAGTAGAAATTTATTCTGTTTCAATCGTGGATATTCGCTTGCATCCAAATTTTCTCCAAACGCGGATGGCGCTTGCCTCTGGACGCTTAGATAATCACTTCCCAGGAGAAGTTTATGTAGGGGAAGAAGAGATTCTAGAAGTTTATCATAGCCCTATTACGCTCGTGTTAGATATCCATTGTTCAAAAGGTACTTATATAAGAACATGGGTAGATGATTTCGGAAGAAGGCTAGGATGGGGAGCTTATGCAGAGAAATTACGTAGAATTTCTGCGGGTCCCTACACCTATGAAGATTCGCTTACTCTAGAAGCCCTGGAAATGTATGAGGCGGAAAGTTTCCGTGGAATTGCCACGAAGAACTCTGTTCTTCTTTCGCCAGGCACTGCCCGACTTGACTTTCCTATGATAGAATTAGAGAAGCAAATGGCAATATATATATTGCAAGGAAAAGCTGTTTATCTAGAAGAACAGCTTGATGAAGGGCAGATATATAGAGTGTACAACAAGGGGAAATTTCTAGGGCTCGGTGTGGCTAGGGTCACACAGAATCAAAATCTTGCCTTATTTGCAGAAAGGATGTTCACCGGTCTTGAAAACATTAAGAATTGATTTAAGTCAAGATTTTGGCGATACCTATCGCGGTTTGAACCATAATAAGGGGAGAAGTGTTGCTCTTGGTTATTTTGATGGCGTACACAGAGGTCATGAAGAGCTGGCACACACGGTGGTACAGAGAGCTGAAGAATTACGCCTAGAACCGACGATGTTCTCCTTCGACCGCTACCCTAAACCTGTCCCACCGAATACAATTCTCAATGCAGTAGTTCCAGGTCAAGACAGTCCAACGAAATTTCTCTTAGAGTCACCACTTCCCCCTGTGAATTATCGATTTAAAGGCCTTATTCAAACAGACCGCCAGAGAGACCGCTATTTTCAGCGATTGGGTATAGAGTTGCTAATTCTCCAGGAATTTAATCGCCATTTTGCCGATATGGAGCCGGAGGATTTTCTAGATAAGATTATTCTTGAGAAGCTTAATACAAAAGTTTTGGTCGTGGGTGCAGGGTATCGTTTCTCCAAGAATCAGCGAGGCGATGTAGCCATGTTAGAGAAATGGTGTGAGAAACATAACATTGAATTCCATGTTATCCCACCTATCGTAGCGGGAGATGAAGTTGTGTCTAGTACTAGAATTCGAGATGCAATTGAATCGGGCGACATGGCAGAGGTCCAGAGACTACTAGGCGAACCTTTTGCTATACCAGGTACGGTTATTCATGGAAATGCTATCGGTAGAACAATCGGGATGCCGACTGCGAATTTCCGCATGCCCTCAGGAATGGTAATTCCTAAGTTTGGCGTCTATGTCAGTCGAACATGGGTTGATAATTCTTACTACGATTCCATTACGAACTTCGGACTTAGGCCAACTGTCAATCATACGGATCCACAACCGCTCGTAGAAACTTGCATATTGGACCGAAATGTAAACTTGTATGATAAGTATATTGAAGTGGAATTCTTGGATTTCATGCGTCCGGAGGCGCGTTTCCCAAGTTTCATTGCTATGTCGAATAAAATTGCGGAAGACTTGGCCTACGCGAGAGAGTGGCATATGAATTCAAGTAAGACTTATTTATATGCCATGCGAAATGACATTCCGCTTTATGTATCCAGGAGTGATCGTTTCAATACGGCCTATTTATCTTTGGAATTTTATTTGCCTATGGATAAGAAGAGAAGCTCAGAATATGCGCTCCTAGCTAATATTATTACAGCCGCATCTAATGAATTTCCGACCAGACCTGAGCTGAAAAGTTATTTGGATACCCATTATGGAAGCGAGATTAAAGTGGATATTGCAGCGATTAATAACATGCAACGCATTTCCTTTACTTTATCTACTGTTCACACAGGACTAGATGGGTCCAAACCCTTTGAAGAGAGTTACCATCTGCTTCTTGATATGTTACTTAATCCATTGAGAGACCAAAATGATTTCTTCCCAGCAAATATTGTTGAAACAGAACGTCAAAATCTACTTATGCTTATAAGAGCACAGGAGAACAATCGTGGACGGTATGTATTAACGAGAGCACATAGCGAACTTTGGCCAAAGGAGCAAGAATGGGTAAATCCTCTAGGTAACCAGGCTGAAGTTTCAGCGATAAGTAGTAAAGAACTCTATGATGCTTGGATACGATTAATTTCCGAGAGTCAAATTCGTGTTTTTCTTGGTGGAAAATTAGAGAGTACGTCATTAGCCGATAGAGTCATGGAGAAGCTAGGGCAATTTCCTAGATTAAATAATACAGTAGAGTTAATCCCAGGTAAATTCCCGGAAATCATGCATTTTGCAGAACCGAAAACAAAAGTGGAACGTATAGCAGTAGATAATGCACATTTGATTATTGTTTTTAGTGACCTGCCTCCCTATACCTCAATGAAATGTGCAAGTGCTCGAGTTTTAAATGTCATACTGGACGGCCCTTTTGCCCTATTATCTACAGGTTTACAGAATGATTTAGGGATGAATTATGATGTGAAATCTGTTTATAACTCTTTTCAGCAGACCATTACCTTATCTGTGGAACTTGCGGTAGAGGATGTTTCGGATGTCATGGAGAATTTACTTCATCAGATTGAGCGTATACAAGAAGGAGACCTATCGGATAGTTGGTTTGCCAGTGCGAAACAAGCGAATCACAATAGGCTCTTACAAATAGGAGATGATTGGGAAAGAAGCTTACGATCGAACAGTTTTGAATTACTTAGCGGACGTAAGTTCGTAGGTGAGAGTGCAGATTATTTTGCTCAGAGTGTCCAGAAGGAAAATGTAATCGAGTTGGCTAAGAAGATGAATGTACAACTGCGTTATATTGCGCTTCCAGAAGGCAGTCCTCTACAATTGTGGGAGAAAGAATCATGATGAATCCACAGAAAATGATTCGCTATGATCGTAAAGATCGTGTTACAGGAGAGACCGTCAGGTTTTATCAGCATAATTCTGGCTTCCGTATTGATATTGTCCAGAAGAAGAATTATTCCAACCGTTATGCTGGGATCTTGGTTCCTTTTGGAGCGGATCATGTTTCTTATGTGGATTTCAATACTGGGGATGAGAGGCAAATTCCTCTAGGTGGACCCTATATTACAACACAAGGTATATTACAAAAAGAGGATAGTGATAGTCCCCTGAATAGATTGAATCAATTGGGAATTAATATTGAACTTGCAATGGATCGTAGCTCTGTGACCTATTCTTTTACGACAGTAGATCATTTCGGAGAAGCCATTTCTGCCCTTCTTGAACTGGTCCTAGAAGCACGTTTCAGCGATGAGCAAATTACTAGAGAAATTGAGAAATTAGGCTTAGAAAGGCTATTGGAGGAAGAAAATCTCAGCACAATTGCTGAAGAAGTCCTCTTACGAGGTCTATATAAAAATCCTCTCATACACACGCCTATTTATGGCAATATGGAAGGTCTGATGCATTTAAACGGAGAAGATGTAGAGTCTTACTATCAGAACGCTTATCACCCAACTGTACTAACACTCGTTCTAGTTGGACATTTCTTACCCGATGAAGAAGAGCATATGATAAACGAAGTATCGAATTATCTTGATACCCGGGCCATAACATTGAATCAATCCATCCAATTTCTCTCTCCTTCGGATAAGGGAGAGAGCATTCTACTGCCTAAGCAATTACTTGAACTACCCACAGCGACATCTTCCTTCTATTTAGCCTATAAAAAAGAATTTACCAACGGTTCCGTAAGACGAGGAGGTCGACACCTGATCCGACAGAAACTCATCGGTGATCTGATTGTGAAGATGTTAATTGGCGATGGGTCTCATACTTTTGAGGAACTCTATAACGATGGTATTATCGATGAATCTTTTCGCTTGAATTATGTTGTTCAAGAGGGTTATGCTCACTTGATTATTTGGGGAGACTCCATGCAAGCAGAAGCGGCCGTGGAGAAAATTGCCCACACCTTAGAAGAATTTATCCGATTAGGTGCATTCGATGAGCGAAGGTTAGAAGAAATAACTCGAGCGAGTATCGGAAGTTTCTTGCGAGATCTCGATGATGTAAAACGTTGTGGTAATCTTGTAGCACAAATTAAAAGTGTGAATTTAGAGTTTTCGGATTATGCTTCAATCTTCTATCAATTGAAGGGACGTGAGCTCTTGGATGAGTTACAATTCATGAAAGAAGAAAATCGCGCCAGTGTCGTGATACACGGCAGAAAGAAGAGGAAAAATTAATAATGCAAGCAGATTATGTTGTGAGTTTTCCAGGTTTAGGTATTGAGAATCTGGAAATTAGCCGAGTAGCGTTTTCGATTTTCGGTATTGAAGTCTATTGGTACGGCTTATTAATAGCCATTGCCGCAGCCATGGCTTTGTTTTTAGCCACGCGTGATGCAAAGAAGTTTGGCCATGACGAAGATTATATTATAGATAGCTTCATCGTTATCTTAGTTACGATGATTATTGGTGCAAGACTATATTATGTCGCGTTTTCTTGGGATGAATTCCGAGGGAATTTAATGCGAATCGTAGACTTAAGACAAGGCGGCTTAGCCTTCTATGGTGGTGTGATTGCAGCCATTATTGGCTTATGGGTTTATCATAGAGTTAAGAAAAAGAGTTTTTCTAAGTACTTGGATTTCATAGCGGTCTACTTGCCACTTGGTCAAGCCATTGGGCGAATAGGGAACTTCATTAATCAGGAAGCCTTTGGCACCAATACAGATTTACCATGGGGCATGATAAGTAACGGTACGCGGGAGTATTTGGCAGCAAGACCTGAATTAGGCCAAAACCCAAACCTCCCTGTACATCCCACCTTTGCTTATGAAGCCATCGGCAATCTAATACTATTTTTCGTTCTCTATCAAGTAAGAAAGAGAAATCGTGTTCCCTATGGAACGGCAGTAGCTTATTTCATAGGTTATGGAGCCATTCGATTCTTCGTGGAAGGTTTACGTACAGATTCTTTGTACATTGGCAATAGTTCCATTCGTGTATCTCAGCTTCTCTCTCTCCTTATGGTAGTAGGTGGATTGTTATACTTAATACTGATGATTAAGAAGAAGAAAGAAATACGAAGTGCTGCAGAAGACGAAGTCTTTCTTTCGGCTAGCCAAGAGAACATTCACCCTTCAGATATTAATGCTACAAAGGACGATTCAGTTCTAGATCAGCAAGAAACATCTCGCGAAGGAAGTTCTGAAACAGATAATAGTAGTAATTAGAAGAATCTTTAATTTGTCATGGGTGCTTAAACTAGTGCATTAATTGCACTAGTTTTTTTATGTTCTTATATGCCTTTTACTTGTAAATAACGAGGGTCAACGGTACAATAATGGGTAAGTGGTAGAAAGTGGTTTAATATTCACATATTGTGGTATTAAGTGGTAGAGGTTGAGGCAAATGGCAAGATATACACATGTTGTGGATGCAAAAGGAAGAATTGTACTTCCAGCTAAGTTGCGCGAGCGATTAGGTGCAAGTGTTTATATTACCCGTAGCTTGGATCGAGGCTATTTGTCTATATATGCAGTCGATACGTTTCAGAGTATTAGAGCGCAATTGAATCAGCTGCCTGGTACGGATCCCGTAGCAAGAAGGCTACGCCGTGAAATTATCGGTGAAGCCTTGCTTGTTGAGATGGATAAACAAGGTCGGTTAAGTGTGAGTGGAGAGCTTTGGCAATCTATCGAAGCAATTTCAGGTGAGAGCATTTGTTTAATCGATTTAGATGATAGTATTCAGCTTTGTAAAGAAAGTTTCTACCAAGAGGAATTAGCAAAAGAGATACCTTTAGATGCTTTGGATCTAGATCAATATGCAATTAGGGGGATTTTATGACATCAGAATTTTCCCATATCTCCGTGTTGTTTGATGAGGTTATGGAAGGCCTTAAAATCAAATCTGGAGGCGTTTATTTAGACGGGACGACCGGAGGAGCGGGCCATAGTCGAGGAATCTTGGAGAGACTTGATTCTGAGGGGAGCTTGTTTTGTCTCGATAGAGATCAAGATGCTCTTACAGCTGCGGCTAAGAATTTAGAGGCGGCGAATAGCCCTGGACGCTATTTTCTTTGTCATACGAATTATGGGAATTTTCCACTCGTACTGAACGCACACGGGATACAAGAAGTTGATGGTTTTCTTCTGGATTTAGGAGTTTCCTCATGGCAGCTCGACCAGGGCGAACGCGGTTTTTCCTATATGCACGATGGTCCTCTCGATATGCGTATGGACCAGTCCCGTGGTCGATCAGCACAAGATATAGTTCAGGAGATGACAGTCGAAGAACTTAGCAAAATTCTTTCTATGTATGGAGAAGAAAAAGAACATTACCGTATAGCTCAAGGTATTGTAAGCGCTAGGCGAGAAAAACCCATTGCAACAACTGGGCAATTAGCCGATATTATCTTGAAAAGTATGAGTGCACGTGCACGTAGGCAAAAGGGACATCCCGCAAAGAGAAGCTTCCAAGCCCTTCGTATCTATGTGAATGATGAAATGGGCGAACTGTATCGTTTTCTAGAACAAGCTCCTGATTACTTATCTCCAGGTGGTGTTCTTGCCATTATTACGTTTCATTCATTAGAAGATAGAATTGTGAAACAAAAGTTTAGAGCATGGGAAAATCCCTGCACGTGTCCTAGGGGCTTACCTTGTGTTTGTGGTCAAGTTCCCTGGGGAGAAGAGAAACCTAGAGGCGGGATTGTCGCTTCCGAGGCAGAAGAGAAGAACAATCGAAGAGCACATTCTGCAAGGTTAAGACTATTTACTAGATATGACAATGTTGTTACAGTGAACAGATAAGGTGAAGATATGGCACATTCAATTTTTTATGTTAATGATAAAAATAAAAATAACAAAAATTTAAAAAGTCCGAAGCTTAAACAAGTATCTCATGGTGAGCAACGTAAACAGAGAAGACCTCTGAGTACAAGTCAACGAAAAAGACGATTAACCTGGGTCTCCATTGGCCTAGTACTCATTGTTTTTGCGGCCTTGATTTTTCTCCTGAATGAGCAGGCAAAAGTACTTCAAATTACAGCGGAGAATGCGAGAATCCAGTATAGTATTAGGCAACTAACTAGAGAAAATGCCCAAAGACGTGAAATCTTAAGCAGAAATCTTGACTTAGATAAGATTAGAGAAGAAGCACAACGACTAGGTTTACAAACACCTCATGATAAACAAATTATCGAAGTAAAAGCAGACCAAAGAGATCAAATCATCGTTCGCATTCCTGAAGCCGATGCCATGGGTGTGTTATCTGATGATGAAGAAGAAATGGCAGGTGTTCTGGCTAATTTAGATGGCTTCTTTAAGACTGTTCAATAAAGACTGGGAGCTATAAATGGATAGAGGAATAGAGCGTAGGAGACGAACTCGGCGTGCAATAAGTCGAGAAGATTATGTTTCAAATATAAGGCGACAAACCGAACGCGCTAAGTATCGCATGAGAAAAGGTCTTATGCTGGTTGTACTAGGCGTTATTGTTTTGTCTATCGCAATTACTTATTTATTCTATGGCATTACAATTAGAGATCACCGTATGTATAGTGAGCTTGCTGCAAATACGCAAACGATTCGCTATCCAATTTATCCTGCGCGCGGAAATATTTATTCTGCAGATGGAAAGAATTTAGCTATTAGTACATTTACGTATACGATAGGAATTACCCCAGAAGTGTTTAGACCCAGTTCCTCGTCTTCCTATACGCAAGCAGAAGTGGAAGAAGAATTTGCTAGAATTCTGGAAATTGACCTCTATTCTTTCCGCGAAGCATTGGCAGAAAATAAGGATGCTACATACTACTCAGTCAAGCAAAATATTTCGTCTGAGAAGAATGATGAGCTCACTGCGTTCTTGAGAGAAGCGCGTGTAAGTGGTGTCAGACAAGATGCTAACCAAGCACGTTATTATCCACAAGGCGATCTTGCCAGTACAATTGTTGGTTTTGCTCAGAAACGCGATGCAAATATTAGTGGCGTATTGGGTTTAGAAAGTTATTACAATACGACTTTATCGGGGCGAGAAGGGTATTTTTATGCCCAAGTTGATAATTATTGGAGACAAGCACTCTCAGATAGTAATCAAGTAAATTTACCAGCAGAAGATGGTTTCGATATTCACTTAACGCTACAATCCGATTTGCAAAGATTAGTACAAGACTTGACCCGTGAAATGGTTATTGCACAAGGCGCAGAAAATGGTGGGCAAATTACAGTTATGGATGCAAGAACAGGTGCAATTCTTGCTATGAGTGGAGAAAATAATTTCGACTTAAATCAGCCTATGGCAGCTCCCTATCATATTGATCCTGAAGACTGGAAACCTAGTGAGAATACTGAGCAATTGGATTATATGACCGGTACATATTGGTCTAATCGTACGATAAACTATCCCTTCGAAATAGGCTCTGTTATGAAACCTTTCGTATTGGGTATGACTATGGATGAAAATGAAATTACAGCAGATGCAACGGTTTCAGATGATTTTATTTATATTGATGGTTGGGGTGAAGCCATTTCTTCCTATGACAATATGAGTAAGGGTGAGATTTCTCTAGCCTATGCAATGTGGGATTCTAGAAACCCTCCTTTTGTCCGTATGGCGCAAAGTATTGGAATTCCTACCTTCTATGAATACATCAATCGATTAGGATTAAGAAGTCAAACGGGAATAGATTTGCCGAATGAACGTGTTGGTCTTATTCACGAAAACCCCAAGGAAATTGATATGGCCGTTACAGCCTTCGGTGAACAGGTAACCATAACGGGGATGCAGCTCATTAATGATTACCAAATGCTCGCCAATGACGGCACCCTACTAAGACCTTATGTTGTTTCTGAGATTAAGAATCAAGAAGGTGATGTGGTTGATAGACATGAGATAGAAGTCGTGCGGGAAGTATTTTCTGAGGATACAGCGCGACAAATTCGAGAGGTTCTAATCGGAGTAGGGCGCTATGGAACAGCCTATAATTCCTACATTGTAGGTACGGAGTTTGCCTATAAGACGGGAACTTCTAGCAGACGTAGCGAAGGAGCAGAATTCGATGACAGATTTACCCATACTGCAGTTGCACTTGTGCCAGCAGATAATCCACAATATGTGATTTTATCTTCTATGCATGACATAGCAGAGAGAAGGGCAAGGGCAGCGCAACTCGCATTACGAAAATTATTGGAATATCTTGTACAAAGAGATGGGATCCCTGTTACTTATAAAGCTTATGATTACAATAGAATTTTTACCTTGAGATACGCTCAAGATGTTCTGGGTATGGAGCGCAGTGAAGCCCATAAGCATTTATTTATGTTTGGAAATTATGTGGAACTCGATGAGGGTTTTGAATTGGGTGAAAACGTCAATAGTCAATATCCATTACCAGGATATAATATTGGGCACGATCCTACCTATTGGATTTCCGATAAGTCCAATGCTTTGCCTGAAGAGAAAGTGATTTTACCTGATTTTGTAGGCTTGAATGTGGAAGAAGCTAGAAACTTGGCTAAGCGTTATAAATTGAATATTGCTTTTACTGGCAATAATCGAGCGGGTGTCATTACCGAACAACTAGTGCTAAATAGTGAAGCAGCCGATGGGAAAGAGGCGGGCGACCATGTGAGAATATATACTCAAGTTTTAGCTAGTTTAACTGGAGATGATCAGCCAGGGCCTAGAGAGGACGATTCCTTAGTCTATGGCATGGATAATGGCAGTGGTGTAAGGCATGGGAGCTAGAGGAAGATAGATGGATAGAGCATATAAATTAGAAACTTTGGCAGAAGCGGTACGTGGAGAACTTCTAATTCCTTCTGATATGGATTTAGAAAACATTACGATTTCCGATATTAAAACGGATAGTAGAGAGGATTTAAAGTCTTGTATTTTCCTTGCTATAAAGGGTGAGGCAACAGACGGACATCAGTATTTAGAACAAGCGGTGAAGCAAGGTGCAAGTGCTCTGATTATTCACGATAGGGACTTAGCGAATAGATATAAAAATCAGATTCCTGTTGTGCTTGTTGCCGATACTAAACATGCTCTAGAAGAGCTAGCCCATTTCTATCGTGAAGATGTTAAGAATTTGCTCATAACGGTAAGTGGGTCGGTTGGGAAAACGTCTACTCGAGACGCCATTGCCTGTGCTCTAGAAGTGCATGGTAAGACACATAAAACTAAGAATAATATTAATAATATTTTCGGTGTGCCCTATTCTATTCTGGCTATGCCTGAAGATGCAGATTATGCTGTTATTGAAGTCGCGGCAGGGAAACCTGGAGCCATACAGCGAATGTCCTATACTACGCAAGCAGACATCACTGTGCTTACAAATATTGGGACATCTCATATTGAACATTACCCTAATCGCCTAGCGATTGCAGAGGAAAAAGCTGAGATTTATAGCGCACAGCTTCCAGGAGGGCCACTATTTATTAATGGTGAAGATCCTTATTTACTTGAAATAGCAAGAGAAGCTTGTACTACACGTCCTGTTTATATTGTTTATACGGGAGGGAAAGGTGCCTTTCTCCGGACTGTATTGGCAGAAGACCAAGCAATAATGCCATCAAATGAAGAGAATATTCATGCTTTAAGTGCTGTATTGTCTCAGTATCGTGGATCGTATCGTTTTCCAGGTATTCCTTCGGGTACTATTTTCTTGGCAGATAAGATTGTGGAATCTAAAGAAGGCTTAAAATTCGATTTTGTACAGATTTTTGGAGATCAGAAGAAAACCTGGGCACAGGTTACTTTGCCGAAGGCTTCGATTAGTACAGCTCAGAATGCGTTGTTTGCTCTTGCTATAACGCAGGTTATGGGATTAGATATTGTGCCCAGTGTAGAGAATTTACGAGCACTTAAGTTAACCGATGGTAGGCAGCAAGTAGAAGAGGTTACAAACCATAACCTATTAATTGATGATTGTTATAATGCCAGTCCTGAATCTATGAAAGCAGCTTTTCATCTCTTGGATAAGTTAGGGGAATCTGCAGAGTATACCCAGAAGGTTGCTGTAATAGGTGGTGTAAAAGAGCTAGGTGAATATGCCGAAGCCTTGCACCAGGATATAGGCAGAAGTCTAGGTCGCTACCATTTGGATCATTATTATCTACTAGGAGAGTGGGGGGAGACGATGTCAGAAGCCATTCGTGAGGTGGATCCAGATGCCTTAATCGATTGTTTCAATGAACAAGATCAGTTAATTGATAGATTGGCCCAAGCTAGACTCCAAGATACAATTATTCTAGTCAAGGCTTCTCGAGGATATAAAATGGAAGCAAGTTGTGACGCCATAAGGAAGGGATTTATGTAAGATGGATGCGGAGATTTTACGTTATATTTCATATATTATTTTACCTCTCATACTAGGTTTTATACTGGCAGCGGTAGGGGGTAAAATTATCTTACCTCAGCTCAATAAACTCCAAGTAGGGCAGAAGGTACGGGAAGTGGGACCTAAGACACATTATAAAAAGAGTGGAACGCCTACTTTCGGTGGCGCTATTTTCCTTTTTGCTTTTACGCTATTGGCCATAATCTCTCTAATTATAGATTTTCGAGCGGATTTTTTCGCTATTTTACTGTTTATCTTAGCCCATGCTGCGATAGGTTTTGTCGATGATTTTGTCAAGGTTCGAATCAATAAGAAGGGTTTAAGTGCGCGAGCGAAAACGCTGTATTTGCTCATTGTGCAAGTAGTATTTGTGGCCATTTATTTATTTGCTTTGGTAGGACCCGTGCGTATGGTTTTACCCTTCTCTATGGGTGTATGGACAATAACTGGCGTATGGAAAGTCTTGTATGGCTTATTTCTAATCTTCTATTTCTATGCGTGTACGAATGCAGTGAATATTACAGATGGTGTGGATGGCTTGGCCACGACTGTAAGTGTCGTGACTTTAACCTTTTTAACTCTACATGTTCTCTGGCATCCCACAAGTCCAGGAGCAAACCACAGTTTGTGGTTTGCTTCAAGTTTATCAGGTGCTCTGATGGGCTTTTTGCTTTATAATTGGCATAAAGCAAAGGTGTTTATGGGCGATTTTGGTTCTTTGGCCATAGGAGCAGCTATAGCGGTTTTGTTTTTACGAGAAGAAGTGCCATTAGCCTTTGTCTTGGCGGGTGTTATTTATGTCATAGAAATAGGCTCCGTCTTTATACAAGTACAATATTTCCGCCGTACCGGTGGTAAGCGAATTTTCCGTATGTCTCCTATCCACCATCACTATGAGTTGGGTGGATGGAAGGAAGAAAAAGTAGTTTTCAGCTTTGCCCTTGTGCAATTAATTGGTTCAATAGTAGCGGCCTTGATATTTTGGCCATCATTACGATAAGGAGAGAGCATGCCAGCGATTACCCGTTCCAATAAAACGACAATTAGACGCGTTCAGCAAAATACGTTGCCACTAGAGGAGAGAAAGAAGTCTCTTATGGTTGGTGATGGCGTTAATGTGGATTGGGGTCTAGTTATTATTCTGATTCTGTTACTATCTTTTGGCCTTGTGAGTTTATTTAGCGCCAGTATGTCGGCATCTGTGTTTCAAGGTAGGTCCGGTACTGCGTATTTGATTCGTCAATTAACTTCAAATTTCCTAGGTTTACTTGCGATCGTCATCCTTACGCGATTTAATTTGAAAACCTTCGATCGACCATTTTTTGCTTCCGTTTCTTATGTGTTTGTTCTCATGCTCTTATTCTTCACGTATTTCTTCGCGCCGATTAATGGTGCAAGACGGTGGATTACGATACCCGTCTTCGGACAGTTTCAGCCCTCGGAATTAATGAAGGTCGTATTGGTTTATAGTATTGCAGTGTATTTCTCCTGGCTAAACAAGCAGAGAGCTACGGGAAGATTTCCCCGGGTAAAGGGTTTCAAAGGTGCTCTAAAAGATACTTTATATGATATCTTTATCCCTGTGCTTATCACCCTTGTACCTGCACTGGTCACCTTTTTTCAGCCGCATTTTTCGGGAATGATTATTATGATTGCAATCGGAGGTGTTTGTCTTTTGGCCGCAGGTCTACCTCTGCGCTCGTGGCTAGTGGCGATTGGAACTTTTGTCCTTCTCTTGCTTATTTTACTGACTTTTTTGAATGTTTTAGAACCTGTTTTACCGCAAGGCGTTAGAGATAGGTTTGCCCACGTAGAAACACGTTTGGATATTTTCACTGGCAATGAAGATGCTACAGAGGCTCAGGTTTATCAATCACGAAATGCTCAGATTGCGATGGGTTCTGGAGGTATGTTTGGTGTTGGTTTAGGGCAGGGGAAACAAAAGCATAATTATCTTCCTGAAGGCCATAATGATTATGTGTTTAGTAATCTTGTAGAAGAAAATGGATTTGTTGGAGGTATGGCAGTCTTGGGGCTGTTTATAACTTTTTTCATCCTTGGTTTGCGCATTACATTTCATGCCAGTTCGATTTATGCACAAATTGTCGCTGGCGGTATGTCGTCCTTAATTATTATTCAAGCCCTATTAAATATTGCGGTTAACGTAGGCGTTATACCGCCTACAGGAATTTCTTTGCCATTTTTCAGTTATGGAGGCACTTCTAATCTCTTCTTCCTCATAGGAATAGGTTTATTATTGAATGTCTCGAAGTATGGTGTGAGTCGTAAGGACAAGCGTGTTCAGGAAGTAGGTTCCATCCATGCAAGAACTTGATTACAAGAAACCTACAATACTCATTGCAGGCGGAGGAACGGCAGGCCATATTAATCCTGCTCTAGCCATAGCACAAGCCCTAGTCAGAAGACGAACGGACTGGCAAATAATTTTCTGTGGCAGTGAAAATGGACCAGAAAAAAATTTAGTAGAGCGACAAGGTTTTCATTTTCAAGCGATTTCCGCGGCACCTTTTGAATTCACAAAACCGAAGATGTTACTAGAAGCCGTTCAAGCTTTCTTCAGAGGAAAGAAGCAGTGTAGTAAATTAATGGGACAATATAATGTCTTTGCAACAATAGGAACAGGCGGTTATGTTGCAGCTCCACTTATGGCAGCGGCCAAAGCCCTAAACATCCCTAGAATTCTCCATGAGCAAAACGCTCATCCGGGAAAAGCTACGAAAGTCATGTCCAAAGGCGCCAGCTGTGTTTGTGTAAGCTTCCCCAATACTCTAGAGAGTTTCCCTAGAGCTAAAAAAGTAGTGCTAACAGGAAATCCTATAGATGAGAAGTTCTTCCAAGATATGCGAGAAGACAGTCGCCAAGTACTTGGTATGTCCAAGAAAAAGCGTTATGTATTGGTCAGTGGAGGGAGTCTAGGTGCCCTCACCGTCAATCTCGCAATAACAGACCTCGTGACTATTCTAAGGCGAAATCCTTCTGCAACACCCTATGCTCTTCATCTAGTAACAGGCCGTAAGTATTTCCAAGAGTTTAAAGATAAATTAAGACAATACAGTGATATCGTGCGGGTCAGTGATTATATTTATAATATGCCAGAAGAGATGGCAGCAGCTGACGTAGTTATCGGTCGTGCAGGTGCAGGAACGTGTGCGGAACTAGCGGCTTTGGGCAAAGCGAGTATTCTCATTCCTTATCCTTATGCCAAAGGCGATCATCAGCGTAAGAATGCGGAAGCCCTAGTGTCCAATGGCGCAGCGGTTTTAATCTTAGATCAAGACGTCTCAGGTCAGATGCTTAAGCAAAAATTAGATGAGATTTTTAATGATGAGCATAGGCTTGTTCGTATGTCTGAGAATGCGAGGGCTTTGGCCCAAGCGGAAGCCGCCGATCTTATTGTTGATGAACTTCTCTTATTAACGGAGTCTGCTTATGAATAGAGAGCGAAGAAATCAGCGTAGGGGTCTGACCCAAGGTATTATATTCCTAGTAATCGTGCTAATTATTGGCTTATGTATTGCTCTGGTTACGCTTCTGCCGCAATTTTATATTCGGTCGGTGGATGTGGAGGGTAATTCCTATTTGCAAGAAGAGCGCATTGTTCTAGAAACAGGTATCCAAGAAGGCAATCACTTGTTCTATTATCTATCAGGGAATATTTCACAGGTTTTACAATTGCGTTACTCGGAAATTGAAGCGCATTTAATTCAGGCTTTTCCGTATATCGAGGCGGTAAGTGTAGGCGTTGACTTCCCTTACGATGTACGTGTCAATATAGAAGAACGCCAGGGCGTTTCTCATGTCGCCACGAATGACCGAAATTATGTGTTGGATAAGGAAGGGCGGATCTTGGAAATCATGGAGACGTTACCTTCACAAAACTTGCCATTAATTCTTGGCCTGCAAATCAATCCTGAGCTAATTGCAGGTGAGCATGTGGATACTGAGACGATTAGACAGTACGAGAGAGTATTATTAGTTTTAAGTGAAGTCGTACGATTGGATCAAGAATCCGGTACTTCAGCATTTTTGTCGAGCATTGAACATTTCTATCCATACTCCGCAAATACGATGTATTTACGTTTGGATTTAGGGCAAGGCCATAGATTAGATGTTAAGATTAATCCTAGCCAAAACTACGGTGAGAAATTGGCATGGTTAGCGAATGCGTTGCCTCAAGAGTTGTTTTCAGATTTACGAGGTGGTGTTCTGGATTTAAGTGGACAGCAAAATGTTTTTAAGCCAGGAGAAGTCGTGCCTGAAATAACAGAATATCGTGCACCGGAGCCTACTACCCAAGAGACGACCAGTCAGACAGAGTCAGAAGAAACCCTTGTAAGTAGTACGGGTTACACCACAGAGGATTAGGAGAAAACATGATACCATTATTCGCCATTATTCTAGGTCTATTAGTAGGTTTATTAATTAGTTTCAATCTTCCTAGTGTTATATTTACTTACTTAGCGATAGTTGTATTAATTACGATTAGCCAATTACTAGAAGGTATTAAATTACGAGAAGAGAAACGTTTCACCAATCTAGCTTTTTTGGTGACTTGGATAAGCCAAATCCTAGTGGCGCTAGCAATGAATGCTCTGGGTGATGCTTTGGCCCTAGATTTATTAACGCCCTTAGTCATTATCATTGGTATAAGGATCTTCCTTCATGCGTCGAAGCTCAGTAAACTCTTAGTAGAGAGACTTCAGAGTCGTCAGAAAACGATAAAGGTATGGATGGAAAAAACCGGCCAGAGTCCAGAGCAGCTGCCTATAGAAAATATACGAGATGAAAAGAGCCCAGGCTTACTGCGAGTAGAGGAATTACGGGAGCAAGCCAAAAGACTTAGACTGGAAGCCGATTCTTTAATTAATGAAGCCGATGTCTTGTTCGAAGAAGAAGCGATGCGGCAACTGATTTTAGAACAAGGTTTTGACGAGGAGGCATCAGAAATACCGGAAATATCGGATGCTGAAAATGGCAAAAAAACAAGGGAACGTGACAATATCGCAAATATTGACGAAAATCCCTAAGATTTACGAAAATAGGTCTAGCATAATTTCAAATAATCATTTATATTAGGAAGCGTAATATTTTTGTAATATATATGAAATAAATATATTTCGCTTAAGGGGGACATAATTTTGGCAGAGCAAAAAACAAATCAGAATCAATCCACACAAGACTTCAGTAAAAACGCTGTAATACGCGTAGTAGGTATCGGTGGCGGTGGATGTAACGCTGTAAATCGAATGATCGATACCAATGTACGTGGCGTGGATTTTATTGCTATCAATACAGACAATCAAGCGCTCGAACGTTCTAAGGCAGAGACAAGAGTGCGTATAGGTGAGAAGCTGACCAAGGGCTTAGGTGCTGGTGCAGATCCAGAAGTTGGACAGAAGGCTGCGACAGAGTCTAGAGACGAGATTTCTAGTTTAATTCGCGGAACCGATATGCTATTTATTACCGCAGGTATGGGTGGTGGAACAGGTACTGGTGCAGCACCTGTAGTAGCCCAAATAGCTCAGGATATGGGTATTCTGACGGTAGGTGTTGTGACGAAGCCTTTCCGCTTCGAAGGTGCAAAACGTACGACCAATGCGGAATCTGGTATTGAAGAATTGGCGAAGTATGTGGACTCTCTAATTATCGTTCCAAACGATAAACTTCTAGATATTGCCGATGAAGATACTACCGTGGATCAAGCCTTCGCTATGGCAGACCATGTACTCCGTTATGGTATTACAGGTATCTCCGACTTAGTAGCTGTTCCTGGATTAATTAACCTAGATATGGCGGACGTGCGCCGTGTTATGACAAACGCAGGTGTATGCCATATGGGTATTGGTAGAGCTCAGGGTCCAGATCGCGTGGAAGATGCTATCGATGAAGCGATTCACAGCCCACTACTCGATACAAGTATTGACGGTGCTGAACGTATCATCATCAGTTTCACAGGATCTTCTATGAAGATTCGTGAAGTCTCCGAAGCGGCAACTCTCGTAAGAGACTCCGCCTCTCCATCTGCGGATATCATTATCGGTGCTGTTCTAGACGATAGTTTAGATGATGAAATTATGATTACGGTAATTGCGTCAGGGTTTGAAGAATATCATAATCTCGAGAAACAATATGAAGAAGAAGCGTACGAAGACGATAGTCAGGACTTATTCCGTAATGCAAGACAGCATGCCAATAGAAGCCGCGGCAAAGAAAGAAAAAGCTTTTTAGAAGAGGATAATTACAAACCAAGCCGCAGTAATTACACCAAGAGTTCTGATTATGAACCAAACTATTATAATGCTGCCGACTATGAGAATGAGGAGCCTACACGTTCTAGAACCCAGGAAACAGAACGTTATCAAGAGAATTACACAGAAGGAGTCCGTAGCCCAAATTATGACAGGCCATCCTTCGAATCCAGAAGAGAACCTGAATACGACAGAGGCAGAAGACAAGATGACTTCGACTCCTATGAGCAGGTACAAGAGAGAAGAAGAAGTGCACAAGATCGTGGCCAAAGCCCACAAAACAACGCACCATCCAGCTCTCCTCGCTCTACAGAAAAGAGCAATGGTCAAGAGGCTAAAAAAAGTGGAAGAATTCTTCCATGGCTATTCAATGATAACGAATAGGTAAATACTTCATGAAATGTCCCTTTTGTGAAAGTAATGATGATAAGGTTGTAGATTCCCGTCCTGCAGAGGACGGGGCAGCCATTAGACGCCGTCGCGAATGTATCGCGTGCGGCGTTCGTTTTACTACGTATGAAAAGGTTGAAGCGCCTCCTCTTGTAGTCGTAAAAAAAGATGGTACAAGAGAAATGTTTGATCGCGATAAACTACTGAACGGTATCGTAAAAGCTTGTATGAAGAGGCCTGTAAGTACAGAGCAGATGGAACGACTTGCCCAAGAAGTAGAAGAAACCTGTCGCAATACCCTAGAAAAAGAAATATCCAGCACCTTTGTTGGAGAGCAAGTTATGGCAGGACTTAAAAATATCGATGATGTCGCTTATGTACGTTTCGCTTCCGTTTATAGACAATTTAAAGATGTAAATGAATTTATGAATGAACTAGAAGAACTTCTAGCTTCACATAAGCAGAGGGAGTCTGAAATTTAGTAACTTGCCTTGTTTGGGACAAGGAAGAAGAACCAGTAGTTTTTGACTATTGGTTTTTTTGGCATAGAAAAAGTGTAGCCCATTTATACGGGAATCTGTTAAACTAGAGAGACTAGATTTATAGGAGGCGACTATGAGCGCAAAAAAAGTTTTAGTTATTGATGATGATCGTAGTATAAACGAGTTAATTAGTCTTTATTTTTCAAAGGAAGGCTACGAAGTTGATACTTGCTTTGATGGTTCTAGTGCTGTAGAAGCGTTCCGTCAATTTGATCCTGACATTATTCTTTTGGATCTCATGCTTCCAGGTATGGATGGATATGATGTCTGTAGAGAAATTCGCAAAGAATCCCAAGTACCCATAATAATGCTTACCGCAAGAGGTGAAACCCTAGATAAGGTTGTAGGACTTGAGTTGGGTGCCGATGATTATGTTCAGAAACCTTTTGAAGCAAAAGAATTAATCGCGCGCGTTAAGGCGGTACTAAGACGTTCAGAGAATAGTAATAGTCAAGTACAGGAGCAAAAAGAACGGGTTGAATTCGAAGGACTTGTTGTGGACAAGAGTCGTTATTCTGTTCAGATTGCGGAGCAAGATATTGAGATGCCACCTAAGGAACTGGAACTATTATTCTTCTTAGCTTCTAATCCTAATCGCGTATTTACTAGAGAGCAATTACTGGGAAATGTATGGGGTTATGATTTCTTCGGCGAGTCACGTACCGTAGATGTTCACGTGAAGCGTATTCGTGAAAAAATTGATGTCCTAGAAGCCAATCTTCCATGGTCTATCAAGACGGTATGGGGAGTAGGCTATAAATTTGATACAGAATCGGAATGAGTAAGGGAAGTAAATTTAGTAACAAGAGAAGAGTAAGAGCGAACACAACGAAGTACTACAATATGTTAATTGTAGGAACCATTGTGTTGGCTTTTTTGTTAATCGCTGTATTGTATCTTAAGATACTGTATGATTTATTTGTGTACGAAAAAATAAACTTTATGACTCAGGCTGCAGATACAATGATAGCGGAGCTACAAGAAAATAATAATGCCCATGAGAACATTAGCTCGAATGCACAAAATCAATTAGAAGTAATTGCAAAACTTACGGATACGACAATCTGGATTATGAAACCTAACGGTAACCTGATGTTTGTCAGTGATATTCCTCCATCCGCTCTGGATAGCATAGTTTATATACAAGACCAGGGATACTTCATGTCTCATCGGCCACAGATATTATCGGGACTAGAGACCGGTGTTACGCTTCGAGGTGGTAATTTTTTTGGTGTATTCTCGGAGACGTCGGGAGATTGGTTATCGGTGGTTCGGCCTTTGGTCGATGATCAGGGGGGATATTGGGCAAGTTTATTAATATTTTATCCTACCGCGGCATTCTCCTTATCTTCGATGAATGTGCTTATTGGCTTGGGTTTCATACTTGTATTAGCCCTCGTAGTCGCCACCGTAATTGTAAAAGGTTATGTCAGTCGTATGGCGGAACCTATCGACATATTATCTGAAGCGGCTAATCGTGTGGCGCAGGGGGATTTAGATACACGTGTGCATATGGATTGGGACGATGACTATGCTATTGGTTCTCAGCAACAAGAAGACGATTGGAGTAATTTAGTTATTACCTTTAACCGTATGATTGAACAAATCCAAAGGCAAAATCGTGACCAAAGGGATTTTATAGCCAGTGTATCCCATGACTTGAGAACACCATTAACGTCCATATCGGGATTCGTAACGGCCATGCTTGATGGAACGATCCCACCAGAATTACACGAAAAATACCTAACGACTGTGCAAGAAGAGACTAAGCGTCTAAGTAGTCTGGTTCAAGATATGAATACGATGATTACGCTTGAACAAGATCCTGAAGATCTCGAAATGACTAAGTTCAATGTTACTGAAGTTATTGCTCGCGTGATTGATAGTATGGAAGTTTTGCTGTTGACCAAGAATATTTCTGTGCAGACAAATGTGCGACCTATACAAGGTGAAGAAATCATGATTATGGCCAATGAGAAACAAATAGAACGTGTCTTACATAATCTTATTTCTAATGCAATTAAGTTTGTAAATGAATATGGCATTATTTCGATTCGCACGGAAAAAGTAGGAAAAAATCGGGTACGTATTGAAGTAGAAGATAATGGACCTGGTATTACACAAGAGGATTTACCGTTTATTTTCGACCGATTCTTCAAGAGCGATCGTTCGAGAACCGGTAGAAAAGGCAGTGGGCTGGGCCTATATATCTGTAAGAAAATTCTTCAGGCTCATGGCCAATCCATATTCGCATCGAAGAGCCAATTAGGTGGTGCAAAATTTGAATTTACTCTACCATTGGCGTAGTGAAAGGGGAGTTTATGAGAAGAAGACCACAAGGTAAAAAACAAGCTAAACTTGTTATTACAAGGTTAATGGCAGAATATGGTATCCCGGATACGACGTTAAATGATAGGGAAGATCCCTGGCGACTTCTGGTTGCTGCGATACTCGCTGCTCAGTGTACAGATGAACGTGTGAATAAAGTAACGCCCTTTCTCTGGGCAGATTATCCTGAGATGGAAGATATTGCGGGCGCTAGTCCTGAAGCCATTGAACCTTATGTCAAAAGCTGCGGACTCTATAGAAATAAAGCAAAAAATATTTATTTAGCGGCAAATTTTCTACTGGAGCATCATGGAGGTGTTGTGCCTGATACTCTAGAAGAACTTCTGGAGGTACCAGGCGTCGGGCGTAAAATCGCAAATTTATTATTGGGCGATATTTTCGGCCAGGAAGCTATTGTGGTAGACACGCACTGTAAGCGTATTTCTAAGCTACTAGGTTTAACAAATGCAGAGGATCCTTATCGTGTGGAACGAGATCTCGAGCGCTATGTGCCCGAAGAGCATTGGACGGATTGGGGGCATTTTATGGTAACCCACGGCCGCGCAGTATGTAAGGCTAGAAGTCCTGAATGTCCACATTGTGTGCTGATTGAGATTTGCCGAGAGGGAAGGAAACGTTACCCTGCTTTGGCCCAGGCGAGGGAAGACGATGAAGCATTGGAATGAGAAGGTTACAAGTCTTAGAGGGATTTCTCTTGCTAGAGCCAAGCAACTGGCTAAGTTAGATGTCTATACGGTGGGGGATTTGGCAAGTCATTTTCCTAGACGTTACGAAGATTGGACTTCCATCACAGCGATACGAGATCTTGTAAACGGTGAAGATGGTGTGTTTCTCGCTCAAGTCCAGAGAGTTCCAACCGTTTTTAACAAGGGTAAACGTTCGATATTGCAAACGTCTCTGAGGGATTCTTCGGGACTTATTCGTGGAATTTGGTTTAACCAGCCCTATTTGCAAGATAAGTTGGAACTTGGTGAGATTTATTTATTCCGTGGGAAAATTAAGAGGGAAGGTAGCTATTTTCAAGTCGTTAATCCTCAGTTTACTCATCAGGTAGGCGTAGAGTTTCCTGAATTTGGTGAGAGTATGGCGGAGGTGGTCGCAGATACGTTTGTGAGGCCCGTGTACCCTGCGACCCAAGGGTTAGGTCAGAACCTCTTGCGCCGTTATGTAGAGCAGAGTCTGGAGATTGTCTTACCGGAACTAGAAGAGCACTTGCCCGCTCAAATTCGCAAGGAAGAAGAGCTTGCGGGATTAGTATGGTCTTATGAACAAATTCATAATCCAGAACACTTAGAGAATTATCGCATTGCAAGACGCCGTTTAGCCTTCGATGAACTCTTATTTTTGCAATTAGGATTGCGCTTAAATAAGGTAGATGCACTGAAGAAGGCAGGCATTCCTCTAGGAATTGAGAAGAATCCAGAAGCGGTAGAGAAATTAAAAAAATTTATAGCGCACCTTCCATTCAAATTAACGGGTGATCAACAGAGAGCCGTACAAGATTGTCTAAAGGATATGAGTAAACCGATTGCTATGAATCGCCTGCTCCAAGGGGATGTAGGCTCAGGCAAAACGATTGTTGCTTTTTTAGCTATGTACGCCCAAGGTCTAATGGGCCGCCAATCTGTACTTATGGCTCCTACTAGTATCTTAGCGAAGCAACACGAGAAGAATTTTCGGACATTTTTTCCGGATATTTCATCTGAGCAAATCGCTATACTTACCGGAGAACAGTCTGCGCGAGAGAAACGCAGGGTGTATGAAGCTTTGGCCAAAGGAGAAATTCTCTACTTAATCGGCACCCACGCTGTCATTCAGAAAACAGTAGTGTTTAAGCAGCTTGCGCTTGCGGTTACGGACGAACAGCATCGCTTCGGCGTGAAACAGAGGCTCGAACTGAGCCAGCAAGAGGCTGCGCATATTCTGGTGATGTCTGCGACGCCTATTCCTAGGACCTTGGGACTCGTCGTGTATGGAGATCTCGACGTGTCGGTTCTAAGTGAGAAGCCTCCTGGACGAAAACCTATCAAAACGTATACCGCTAGAACGAAGGACATGCCGAAGCTCTATGCCCTTATCCGCCGCTTCGTAGACCAAGGACAGCAGGTGTATATCGTCTGTCCGATGGTAAATGAATCCGAAGACTCAGACATGCTCTCGGCCACCACGCTATACGAAAAACTTAGTGCAAAAGTATTTCCTGATCTCTCGATTGGCTTGCTGCACGGGCAAATGAAAGAGAAGGAGAAGAATGAAGTGATGGCACAATTCTCGGACAATGCAATACAAGTACTTGTCAGCACAACGGTAATCGAAGTAGGAGTCGACAATCCCAACGCTTCATTTATGATTGTAATGAACGCCGAGCGCTTCGGATTAGCACAGCTTCATCAACTGCGCGGGCGAATAGGCCGAGGGAGTAAGGAATCTCTCTGCGTCTTACATAGCGACGTTGGAGACGGCTTAGCCCGCGAAAGGCTAACGACGATGTGCCAGACCGAAGACGGCTTCGAAATCGCCGAAGCCGACCTGAAACTTCGCGGTCCTGGAGATTTCTTCGGGACCCGCCAACACGGATTACCTACCTTCAAACTCGCAAACCTCTATGAAGATCAAGAGCTCCTCACGAAAACATCCTCCTGGGCCGCTCGCCTCATAACAGAGGACAAAGACATGCAGAAGCCTGAACACGCAGGCCTGCGCACCCTCGCTAAACGCTTCCTCGCCGACCGAGAACAATAATCCTTCGCATTATCCGCTTATCCGCC
>CAYMOG010000009.1:0-41777 GCA_964392065.1 uncultured Oscillospiraceae bacterium | reverse complement strand
TGCTGTAAACATTGGGTTTGTCTTACCTAGTTCTGTAACTCATGTCAATACCCACAAACCAATGGGCAAAAATCTGACCATCAACAGGAACAATATTTGCAAATTCGTAGTTATAACTTTGAAGCTTTAAGTTTTTACTCTGAGTAGAAGCATCACTATAGCCACTCCATTTATTTATGAGCATTCCTGGAAGTGGCCCTGGCCCTGTAAAGGTAAGAATAATCGTTTCACTTAATACGTCCAAAGAAACTTCCTTTTCTTCACCCTCCGTAAGTTGTTCTCTTAAACTAACATCCAACACTAACCCTCCACGTATATTATCGTGGGATTCAGCATATTCATTTAGGGTTGTTCGCCAAATATTATTATTGAACTCGGATATTGCAACTACGTCACCCGTGTTGGGATCCCTTAGTTCAAGCTCAGATTGCCAATTCACTTCTAACTCAGGTGAAATGACAATTTCGAAATAGTCACCCGGCATACTTCCCGCTGGCATCTGCCAATCAAATGCAATGCGAAATGTATTTCCTCCGCCAGATACCTCTACATTAGTGACAGTCGCTTCAACTTCTGCAGCTTGTACTGCTTTCGGTAAGATGAGGGAACTAACGACCATAAATGCCAATAGAAACACGAGAAATTTATATACTTTTTTATGAAAACCTCCTAAGCTACTCTAAATAATATGCTATATACAACTAATTATAATACATTTATAGTGCTTCGAAATATAAAATCATTCAAAAGTCTAATTTCGTTCATTATTTCTATTGAAATTTAGGATTAATTCCAATAGGCAGCCTATCTCCCTCCTATATCCTTCGTCCTATCTACCTTTCTTCTAGCTTGCGTGTTAGTATCATATATAGATTATCAGGACTACAGCTTCAGTTAATTAATTAAGGAGAAAAGTATGAGAGAGTTTCATCCCATTGATATCAAAGATTTAGATCTAAATGCATGGAAAACAATAGGAGAAGATTGGTTATTGGTTACGGCAGGTGGCAAGAAACACCATAATACGATGACCATCTCATGGGGAGCATTCGGTGAGCACTGGAATCGTCCGACCGTGACTGTTATGCTTCGCCCTCAACGCTACACAAGAGGCTTCGTAGAAAAAAGAGAAAAATTCAGTATCAGCATCTTATCCCAAACCGATGATACGAAGAAAAAACTTGCTTATCTAGGACGCGTATCTGGAAGAGACGAAAATAAACTGGAAAAAGTAGACCTTCACTATAACCGTATGGACAAAGTCCCATCCATTCAAGAAGCCGAGTATGTCATAAATTGTAAAGTTATCTATAGAGACCAAATCAATAAGGACAATTTCATACTACCCGATTTGGCAAAAGAACATTATCCCGAGAAAGACTATCACTATATCTACATTGGAGAAATTGTTTCCGTCTATAAGGCTGTAGAAGTAGAAGAATAATAAATAACCCCGCTGGATTAAACCAACGGGGTTATTCTTTTCCTTAAAAATTTTCAATCTTGCTAGACGTCAACTTGCGAATGACCGCAACCGCTAGTTTGCTGGCATTCTCGTAATCTTCATAACAAGCCATACCATAATGGGAATGAATATAACGTACTGGAATACCTATAACGATTGTAGGAATACCTTGATTTGCAAGGTGAAGTACTTTGCCATTCGTACCCCCTCCAGACCGTACGGCTTCTTGAACTGGGATACCTTCTTCTTTTGCAACCTCTAGAACAAAACGCTGGAATCTAGGATTTGTAATCATTGTGGTATCGAAGTGTCTTAGCATAGGGCCCTTCCCTAATACTGTTTGTTGACTATTACTATCACCGAAGGTATCGTCCGCAGGGGTGCCTTCGAAACAAATCGCTACGTCCACATCCAGATGATTGACCGCTACTTGAATACCACGAGTTCCTACCTCTTCTTGGGTAGAAAACAAACCTAGAACATCTACATCTAACGCTTCACCAGCAAGTGCATGTAAGCTTACGACTTCTGCAGCACAGCCCATGCGACAGTCGAAAGCCTTACCGATAAACCAATCGGGTTTATGCTTTATGCTCTCGAAATTTACATCTGGAACGATTGGCTTAGCGATAGAAACCTTGAACAATTCTTCGGTTTCTTCTTTTGTCGAAGTCCCTAAATCAATTTGCATATCGGCTAAGTCTGGAGCTTTTTTCCTCTCTTCTGCAGAACTGTAGTGAGGAGGCTTAGAGGCAATAACGCCGGTAACATATTCACCTTCATCATTTAAAACCTTAACTTTCTGCGCTGCCACCGATGATGGAATCCAACCTCCAACGGGTAGGAATTTCAAGCTCCCATTATTGTTTATACTTTGGACAATAAAACCCACTTCGTCCATATGTGCATCTAACAAGACAGTCGGTTTATCTCCTGTGTTTTCTTTACGATTAAGGTAGACATTTAGAATAGAGTCATTAGACACTTCCCCCAAGTCTTTAATTTCATCCGCAATTAATAGCGCTACGTCATCCTCAAATCCAGAAGTGCCTGCAGCATTTGATAAAGCTTCTAGCAATTCGATTTTTCTTTGTTTATCCATAATAAGACCTCTCCTTTTAGCTTAGTTACGCTAATTCTACTCTCTATTTTAACTATTCTTACTACAAATGCCAAAAATACTTTGTGTCACATAAATTTTATTAAATTTCCGTTATACTATTAAGAGTTTTTGCCCACAATCATGGGAGGTTTTAGCATGATACAAGTAACGAACTTAAGTTTGCGCATCGGTAAACGCGCATTATTTGAAGATGTAAATATTAAATTCACCGAAGGAAACTGTTATGGTGTTATCGGCGCCAATGGCGCTGGTAAGTCTACCTTCTTGAAAATTCTATCGGGAGAGATTGACTCCACAACTGGAACAATTTCTATGAACCAGGGGGAACGCTTGTCTTTTCTAAGACAAGACCATTTCCAGTTTGATAATGAGTCCGTCTTAGATACAGTCATTATGGGAAATCCTAAACTGTATGCCATTGGCAAAGAAAAAGACTTACTCTATATGAAAGCCGATTTCACAGATGCTGATGGTATCCGTGCTGCGGAGTTGGAGGCAGATTTTGCCCAACTAGGCGGGTGGGAAGCCGAAGGCGAAGTAGCAGAACTTCTCATCGGACTAGGCTTATCCCAAGATATTATTGACAAACAAATGCAAGAACTTGATTTATCTGAGAAGGTAAAGGTTCTATTAGCCCAAGCGCTATTCGGCAATCCTGATGTCTTACTCTTAGACGAGCCTACAAACCACTTAGATTTGCAAGCAATTCAATGGCTAGAAGAATTTCTCATAAATTTCGAAAACACAGTGATTGTTGTTTCCCATGACCGTCATTTCTTAAATCAAGTCTGTACACATATTGCCGATATTGATTATAGTAAAATTACGCTTTTTACTGGAAACTATGATTTCTGGTACGAGTCTTCTCAACTGATCCTGCGCCAGATGAAAGAATCTAATCGCAAGAAAGAAGACAAAATCAAGGAACTACAAGACTTTATCGCTAGGTTCAGTGCCAATGCTTCCAAGTCAAGACAAGCTACCTCACGGAAGAAAGCTTTGGAAAAAATCGAGATTGAAGATATGAAGGCTTCGTCTCGAAAGTATCCTTACGTGCATTTCAAGATTAATCGAGACATCGGAAATGATGTCTTGCGCGTTGATAATTTAAGTATTATAGAAGATAACGTAAAGCTCTTAGATAATGTGAGTTTTCGTATCGAAAGAGAAGATAAAGTGTTATTCCTCGCGGAAGATGAAAAAGCAATTTCTCTTCTAATGGAAGTACTCTATGGCACTAGAGAAGCGGATCTAGGCACGTATAAATGGGGCACTACAACCTCACAGGCCTATTTCCCTAAACAGCATAATCATCTGTTCGAATCCCAAGATAATCTCATAGACTGGCTCTGGCAATTCACAGACTCTCGTGACGAAACCTATATTCGAGGGTTTCTAGGCCGGATGCTATTTAGTGGAGAAGAAGCTCTTAAGCCAGTCCACGTTCTCTCTGGTGGTGAAAAGGTGCGCTGCCTCTTATCCATGATGATGCTTCAAGAAGCTAATATTCTTCTCATGGATGACCCTACCAACCATCTGGATATGGAATCCATTCAAGCACTAAACGATGCACTGATTCAATTCAAAGGTGTGGTCTTATTCAGTTCCCATGACCAACAATTTGTTCAAACTATAGCCAACCGAATTATGGTGATAGATGGGAATGGGAAAATAAAGGACTATCAGATGCCTTACGATGAATTCTTAAGTAAGAATAAAGAACAGTTACAAAAAGTCTATGCATTCGAAGGGGAAGCCGATTAAGCTTCCCCCATTTCATTCCCTTGGACCAAATCAATACAAGCTTCTAACCACGTTTGAATATCCTCTTCCACCTGAGCCTTGTTTACATCACTTAACAATTCATGCCTCGCATCGGGATAGACCTTGAGAGAAACATACTCTAAACCTGCTTGTTTGTATAAACTAGCAAGTTGCTCAGGAATTCTCCCCTGTCTAGACATAGGATCTAGTTCACCATACATTATGAAAATGGGACAATGCTTATTCATATGTAAAGTATTTTCTTCTCTTGCCAGAATCCCGAGGGTATGATTTAAATTTCCATATAACTTCAATGTTGGTCGCACCTGGAAGGCGGCTCTAGCTTCGGGATTTTCTAGTAACGCTTCATCTGTAGTTACCCAAGCATAAGGATTACTCTTATATTGAAAATTATGATTCATCATAATAAGTCCCAATTTCGTTAGATAGCCCGGTCTATATAGTTCATCATGGAGAAAGGAGACAAGTTTAATATATGCTCTTCCAATCCGATACTCACTTCTCTTAATTCCGCCAGTCCCCATAAGAATTGCGCCATCAATTTCTTCTGGATAGGAAATCAGCATCCGCCTCGCGAAAAAACTCCCCATACTGTGGGCAATAACAAACACGGGTAAGTCGGGATACGCTTGTTTCATTTGTCGGTGTAACATAAGCAAATCCGAAAGCACATAATCATCGCCTTTTTCCGCTGCAAAATACCCCCGGTCCTCTTCTCTCTCTATGCTATGTCCATGACCTAAGACATCTTGACCGAATACGACGTAACCTGCATCCGATAGTTTCTGGGCCAGAGAGTCAAACCTTTGGACAGTGCCGTTTAGGCCATGCATAACATGCACGAGCCCCCGAGGAGGCCCTGCAGCAGCGTTCGGCTCAATACGCCACAATCTCGCTCTTATCTTCGTATGTCCATTACTAGAACGTATGAAAAAATCATTTCCTATGGCCAAAGCTAGCACTCCTCTCTTGTTTCAATTCTTCTTCTCACTAGAATTCTAAACCATTAGGAATCCAAGTAAATAGGGCTTTCTTCTAATTTGTGTTGATAGATTTCTGTTTGTTTTTGTTCTGCACTCACTTGCCATCGGGCTGGCAAATGGGATGCATCATTTAAATACGAGACTCGAATGGTCTCATCTTCATGGAAATATACTTTACTTACTGCTGTATTGGCACAAATAAGACGTTTCGTTTCATCGGCTGGAATATTTTGCAAATAGGACTGGAGCATTTGGAGCGCAAAACCATGACTTACGACCAGAACCCTACTTCCTATGGATGCTCTTCCAATTTCTAAAAATGCTTGCACCATGCGCTGATAAACTTGTTTACCACTCTCACCTTCTGGCATTTGCGTATAATAAGGCTTCAGCATAATGGTTTCCATAGTCGATCGGAAATTCTCTGCATTCTCTAAATGTGTTCTTCCCTCCATCAATCCCCCATGGATTTCCTCTATTCCAGGGAAAACTTCGACATCTAAATTTAACGCATCGGCTATAGGTTTGGCGGTCTGCTGAGTGCGTATAAGCGTACTAGTATATATGCGATCCAAATGTATTTGAGATTCTAGGAAGCGATCTCGTAACAATTCCGCTTGTAGTCTTCCATCCTCATTTAAATGGGTATTACTAATGCCTTGAAATCTTCCTATTTGATTAAAATCTGTAACGCCATGTCTAACTAAATATATTTCTGCACTACGCACACTACTTCACCGTTATCCCTTCTGCTAAACTGTACCCCATTGAATTGGCTAACTGCCATAATTTCATATTCACACGATGTCTAGTTTCTAAGTGTTCTGTGAAATCTATCCCTGTATTATAACGCACTTGCCAGATTAGACTGTCGCGTTCGAAATCCATGAAATGTACTTTAATACTCTCCTTAATAACACCTGGATCTTCTTCTAATATTCGAATCGCTTCCTCACGGAAAAGATGTAAAGAGCGCTCTTGCACACTTTGGCCCAAAGGAATCTGAAAATTCACAAGTCTTTCACTTCGCTTCGTACCATTTACTATCATAGCAGCGCCCAAAAGATTATTAGGAACCGTGACATAGCTGTTATCCATAGTACGTACTCGACTTGAACGTAGACCTATCGCTTCTACAGTTCCTGCAAGATGTCCATTGTCCGTATCCGTATCAATCCAATCACCTATTTCAAAAGGCTTATCAAGCATGATAGCTAGGCCAGCGACTAGGTTAGATGCCGTGTCTTGAGCGGCCAAAGCAATCATCAGACCCGTCACTCCAAGTCCTGCGATCAAGGCTTCCAAGTTTGCTATCCACTGGTTCAAAACCATAATAATTCCTATGGTGATCGTAATCGCGGATAAGGCGGTTTTCAGATAATTCCAAGCATTCTTATGTTTCTCGGCATCTTGATAACGTAAGAAGAACGCAGCGAAGGAATAGAACACAAATAAGGAAGAAATAATAAGTAGCGAATGGAGAACTTTCATCAAAAACATGTGGAGTTCTGGAGCAATGGCGAAATTCATCAGAGGATAAACGACCACTAGGGCAAATATAAATATCAGCCAAGAAAACGGTTTGTACAAAGCAAGATTAAAGGCTTTTG
Source organism: uncultured Oscillospiraceae bacterium (assembly GCA_964392065.1). Taxonomy (GTDB): domain Bacteria; phylum Bacillota; class Clostridia; order Saccharofermentanales; family Fastidiosipilaceae; genus JASBZA01. Next base: position 34,811 of record CAYMOG010000009.1, on the reverse strand, counting down.
CCTTGTCTTTATCCTTACGCTTCAAGCGAACACTAAGGGCTCGGACTAGGATTTTTGCCAATGAATTCTTAAGGATTAAGAATACAAGCACAATTCCAAGTAGTAGAAGCAAGCGAAATAGCTGGGTATCTTGACTAGTAAAAAACTCTAACATAGTGCACCTCACCTATCTATTGTAACGCGTTTTTCCGATTCATTACACTACTTGTGATAATATGACGGTATAAAATAAGGGAGAATTGCATATGATTATAGAACCACGTGTAAGGCAGTTTATTTGTACTACAGCACATCCTTATGGATGCTATCAACATGTCAAGAACGAAGTCGATTATGTAAAAGAAAAAGGGAAGTTAAATTCCAAAATTAAAAATGTACTGGTCATTGGCTCTTCTACTGGATATGGATTATCAAGTAGAATCGCTATGGCCTTTGGACTGGGCGCTAAGACAATTGGCGTACATTATGATAAGGAACCTAGCAATCGTCGGACGGCTAGCGCAGGGTATTATAATACGCAGGCTTTTGAAGCTTTGGCCGAAGAAGAAGGACTCATCGCCTACAGTGTTAATGGGGATGCTTATGCTCAAGAGACCAAAGAAGAAGTCGCACGGATTATCCGTGAAAATCTAAACGGTGAAACCCTCGATGTCATTATTTATTCGTTGGCCTCTCCTAGAAGAACTATGGAAGATGGAACCGTATACACTTCTGTTATTAAACCCATTGGTGAAACTTATACGAATAAATCCTTAAACCTGAGTGATAACTCGATTGAAGAAGCAAGCATCGAACCTGCTACAGAAGAAGAAGTCGAAGCAACAATTAAGGTTATGGGGGGCGAAGACTGGGCCCAATGGACGGATTTCTTAGAAGAAGAAGGTCTGCTTAACCCTAGTATTATAAATTTATCTTATTCATATATAGGCCCTGAGGTCACTCAAGGAATCTATTATTCAGGTAGTATGGGTATGGCTAAACAAGATCTCTACAAAACCGCTACGGCATTAAGAGAGAAGTATCCCTCGCATCATGCCCATGTGGCGATTAATAAAGCCGTGGTCACCCAATCGAGTACAGCAATACCTTCTATAGCTCTCTATGTATCTGCCCTGTTCCAAGTCATGAAATTACAAGGAACCCATGAGGATACTATCCACCAAATGTATCGTCTACTAGACGAAAAGCTTGACTTGGAAAACAAGGAAGCCGTTGTGGATGAAGAACAGTTAATTCGCTTAGATGACTGGGAAATGAAAGCAAGTGTCCAAAAGGAAGTTCTAAGACTCTGGGACTTAGTAAATACAGAAAATGCCCAGGAGATCCTGGACATTGACGGTTTCTGGTCTGATTTCTACGCTCTATTCGGTTTCGGTCTGGAAGGCGTTGATTATGAAGTGGATATTGACTTATTAAGTGCACACGGCCGTAATAATCCATCCTAAGCCTAAGCACTTACATTTATACCCCTAACTCCCTAGCTTAATATACTGCTAGGGGGCCATGGGGTCCTTCAATAATTTCTATTGGCGTTTCAAAAATCTTACTCATTAACTCTCCTTGCATTATTTCCTCGACGGTTCCAAAGGCTGCGATCTTACCATCTTTCATCGCACAGATACGCTCAGAATATTTGGCAGCAAAATTAATATCATGGATAACGGTTACAATAGTACGTCCAAATTGTACCGCAGCGTTTTTGAGATGTTCCATCATCTGCACAGAACGCGCTACATCTAAATTATTAAGCGGCTCATCGAGGAGCACGTACTCGGTTTCTTGTGTCAGAACCATGGCAACGTAGGCGCGCTGTCTTTGGCCACCCGAGAGTTCATCAAGATAGCGATTTTCTAATGGGCCTAAATCTAAGAAGTCTATATATTGAGAAATAATGCGTTCGTCTCCCTTCGTTAAACGTCCCTTCGAATAGGGGAAACGGCCGAAACTCACCAATTGACGAACGGTGAGGCGGGTGACGAAATGATTTTCTTGTCGAAGTATGGTGATGATTTTGGCTAAGTCTTCTGATTTGCTAGAACCGACATCAAGATTTGCAACTTGTATAGAGCCCTTGGACATATTTAATAAACGTCCAATCATAAGTAGCGCAGTAGACTTCCCTGCACCATTAGGGCCTATAAGGGATGTGATACCTGCCTTGGGAATTTCGATATTGAGAGGACCAATGGCGACCTCATCTGAGTATACCTTCTTAACTTCTTGTAATTTAATCATAAGATTATGCTACTCCTTTGCGTAGAATGACAAATAAGAACGCAAGCCCGCCAATAAGTTCGATGATGACAGACACAACGCCCTGGGCATTGAAAATATGGTTCATAATAAAATACGAACCGCTTAATGTGAAAAAACCAATTACTAAGGTCATTGGGAAAATATAACGATGATCATAGGTTCCTGAGGCCTCATAACTAAGGGTTGCAATCAGAAAGCCGAAGAACGTCAGAGGTCCAACTAAGGCTGTGGAAACCGACATGAGTACAGAGACTAGGATCAAAATCAAGGTTAGTAAAGACTTGTAGCCTACACCTAGTGATGTAGCAATATCTTGACCCAAGGATAATAAGTTGAGCTTCTTAGCCAGAAAGAATAGTGCTAAGGCTGCAATCAGTACAAGTGGAATGGCAATAGGAAAATAACTAGGATCTGCATGATTAACGGAACCAAAGAGTCTAGCCTGCAACACATCAAATTCTGATGGTGCTAACAACCTACGCATAAAAGTCGATAAGGAGCGTAAGCCTGTACCTATCATCACACCTATGATTAGTAATAGCTGTAAGTCTCCAGACTTCCCGCGCAAGAGCCATGCATAGAGCAAAAAACTCATGGCTATCATCAAGAACACTTGTAGCATAAAAGAAGATAGATTACTAAATTGCTGAAATGCTGTAACACCGAAGAAAAACATAGTTCCCGTTTGGATTGTCGAGTACAACGCCTCGAATCCTAATAACGAAGGTGTAATTACGCGATTGTGGGTTATGGATTGAAAGGCTACTGTTGCAAGGCTCTGACACGTTGCTGCGAGGGCCATGGCTATTATAGAAACGACCCGTCTCCTTATAATAGGAAAGAATGAGGAAGAACCTAGGGGTACAGGATTATTATAGAGTACTAGGGCAATAGCCATGACTACACCCATTACAAGGAATAAGCTAAACATAATCCAATAACGCTTCATGTCCTTAGGTGAACGAAAAGCGCTAGTCTCTCTATTGGCCTGGGCTTGTCTTATACTTAATTTACTCAATGGACCTGCCTCCTTCCCTTCAAAATAATGCTAATAAATACAATAGATCCTACCGTTCCAAGAATGGTTGAGACTGGAATTTCATAGGGCATAATAAGCGTTCTCGAAATAATGTCACATAAAGTTATCGTACCCATTCCAATAACAAGAACCCATGGAAGATTACGACGCACATGGTCTCCTAGAAACATGCTCACGACATTAGGAACAATAAGTCCTAAAAAAGGCAAATTCCCAATTACTGCAGAAACAATTCCTACAACAAAAGCAATAAGAGCCGTGGCAATGAGAACAATCTTCTGATAATTAAGCCCAAGCGTTGAAGCCACGTCTTCACCTAGCCCAGCGATCGTCATCTTATCCGCATAAAAAAATATGAAAAGCGTTGAAATAATAATAAGCCATAAATATTCATAACGTCCTTGTTGAATAGGAGCAAAAGAACCGACGAACCAACTCTCGATATTCTGAGACTTCTGAAATAGCAATCCAGCAAACGTAGAGACCGCTGAGACTACAGCCCCCAACATCATGCCAATGATTGGCACAACAAGGGAAGAACGCAAGCGTATACGCCTAAGAAACAGAAAAAATACCATCGTACCAATAAAGGAAAAAACAATAGCAAATCCCATTCTCTGAAGTAAAGTTGGTGCAGGAATCACGAGAAAACTTACTAATAAGCCTAAACCACCCCATTCCATCGTTCCTGTTGTAGTCGCTTCTACAAGACGATTCTGAGTAATTAATTGCATCACAAGTCCTGACATGGACATGGCCGCGCCGGTAAGCATCAAGGCAATCGTCCTAGGTACTCTAGTAATGAAGAGCATCTGTAGCCCATCGTCTTGGCCCAAGATATCATAGACACCGGAGAACAGAGAAATAGCACCTAGAATCAAAACGCCCAAAACAGCCAAGACAAAGGGTAATGTCCATAGTTTTTGGTCTTGCCGAGGTGCCTGAACCCCTGTATCTATTGAATTAAGTGAAGTAAATTCTGACATCTAAATTTCCAATTATCCCTGGCGGAATTCTTCCGCAAGCGTTTCAAATAATTCAATAAAAGTTTGAATCGACTCATTGGTATAGGTGTCGGCAGGAGCATATATAAAACGCTCATCTTGAACAGCTCGAACATTGGCCAGAGCAGGAGAATTCTTAAGCACGTCTTCTGCAGGTATATATACTTCCTCACCATTAGAAGAAGTAGAAGCATCTCGATCTAAAACAAGAAGCCAATCTGGATTACTCTGAGCAATGGCTTCTACAGAAATCTCATCGCCCTGATGATTCGATGAAGAATTGCCAACATCTAACGCAGCTTCCCAATCAAACAATTCATAGAGTGGCCCCCAGACTCTCCCCGTTCCTGGAGCCGAATAACCGATACTTCCTCCTGAAACGATGACCGCCATAATGCGATCTGATCCGTTATAAGCGGACCTAGCGGCCTCGATCGATTCTTCTAATTGCGTAATCAGAGCGTCGGCTTCCTCCTCTTTGCCAAAGATTTGACCCAAATCCTTCGTCATAGACAAGAAACCCTTCACCAAATTTTCTGCTGGGGTTGAAGCGGTTTCTGAAACATCAATGTTTAAATCAATAACAACTGCATTGGGAACCAAGGCTTTAATCTCATCATAGAAACCAGCAAATCTCTGACCAACGATAACGAGCTCTGGATCGGCGGCAGCAATGAGCTCTAATTTGGGTTCTCTATGGTTACCAATATTTACGATGGCATCATCCTCACGATAGCTCAGACCTGGAGGCATAACATCCTTCGGCGCCGCAAGTAATGGGACTCCCCAAGACTCTAGGGTTTCGAAACTTCTATTATCGAGCGAAACAACCCGTTCTGGATTCTTCGGAACCTCCACTTCACCATGCACATCTTCAATCAGGACCGTCTCACGCAGAGACTTCCTCTCTGTATTCTCTTGAGGATTTCCACAAGCGCTTAAGAAGAAGCTACTTGCCACAACTATGGCCCAAACTCTCGCCATCCGAAATTTCATACTAATATTTCTCCTCTTACGGTGTAGTTAGACATAGCTAACTTGAAATGAATAAAAACCGCGCTCCAATTAGCACGTGCTAACTACTATATAATAGCAATATTATTTTCCCGTATGATTTCAATCACGAAAACTTAGAAATCCGTTATAATAAATCCAGATAAACGAAGTCAGGAGAAACACAAATGAAGAGTATTTTGGCAATTATTAATCCTACGGCAGGAAACTCCTCAGCCGAAGAAATGCGCACAATGCTAGAAGATAAACTGCGTGCAAATTTCTCCAAGTATGAAATCAAAGAAACAAAACAAGCAGGCGATGCTACGCAGTTTGCAGCCGCTGCAATAGAAGAAGGTGTTGATACTATTCTCATTATGGGAGGCGACGGCTCTGTCAATGAGACTCTACAAGCCTTCGTGGAAGTAGAGAATACACCTGCTCTCGCCATCGTTCCCGCAGGAACAGGGAATATTTTGGCACGAATTCACGGAGCACCAAAAGATGCTGCTGAAGCCATCGAAGCCCTCGATTTTAGCCAAGAAAAAAACATTAATATTTGTCTTGCTAATAATCAAGTCTTCGCAATCTTCTTAAGTTTCGGAGTAATCTCGGATGCAATCCATAGTGCCAGTTCAGAGGATAAAGATAAACTCGGATTCTTCGCTTATGTTAAGGAAACTATCACAGGGCTTCAGAACGACCAAGTACACCAAATCCGTTTAGAATCTGATGGTGGAAATTATGAAGGGCCCGTCAATCATATTTTAATATGTACAAGCGAAAAAATAGCAGAACTATACTATACGCAAGAAACCGGTTTTGCCGAAGAAGGTAAAGTCATCGTCTTAATCCTCACCAATGACTCCATCCAAGCAAAATTAAATGCAGGCCAAAAACTTCTACAAGGAAATGTTGAAGATAGTCGCTACGTCGACGTCCTCTTCGCCCGCAATATCCACATAGAATCTCTAGATAATGAAAACCTAGAAACGGATGTCGATGGCGATCTAGGCCCTAAACTACCTGTTGATGTCCAAGTTCTTAAAGATAAAGTACGTTTAGTCACTTACAAGACAGCAGAATAGTAGGGATAACTACTGATCTACTTTTAATAGAATATGCTCCTCTTCCGCGGTCCTCAAGATATCTTCTACAACAGGCCATAAGGAAGGGAGCATTTCGCGTATAGGCGACAAACGCACCAGTACGTCGTCCAAATGCACACCATGGGAAACCCAACTGGCGCCTTCTGTTGCCACATGAGAGAGCAGAGGTTGGAGTCTGTCGAGAGCCACTGCGAATTTCGCTTCTGCTGAATCCCCTAGCTCGAACTCATCCCATAAGGCCCGTAGCCTGTTCGCTTCAGGAGAAGGTAAGAGATTAAACAAACGGTCTGCTGCGAGGGTCTCTCGCTCTGCCTTATCCTCATAGCCTTTTTTGTCAAAAGCAAAAGTATCCCCAGCATCTATTTCCACAATATCATGGATCAAACACATTTTAATGATTTTCAATAAATCGGAACCTTCTGGTCTATGATTAGAAAAGCTAAGTGCTAGCATCGCGAGATGCCAAGAATGTTCTGCATCGGTTTCTCTTCTTGATTGGTCTAGAAGATAAGTCTGTCTGTAGATGGACTTCATTTTATCCATTTCCATAACGAATAAAATTCTTGCTCTATCGTCATCGGTTGCTAAAGTAAGAGATTCTATCAGTGCTTTGGGCATAATACACCTTTCTATAAGAGAGAAATCACATAAGCGACTTCTTCATCTGAAGTGGAATAAGTCGTAACGAAACGGCAAATATCTCCTGCTTCATTCTCGAATTTTACGTTCTGCTGCATGAGCTTGTCGCGTTGCGCTTCGTTCATATGGACAAATACTTGGTTAGACTGTGCTGGATATGCAAGGGACAAGCCTCTTTGCAAGAAACCCTCGGCCAAAGCCATGGCCTGCCTATAAGAAATTCCAGCAAGGTGATAGTACAGTGTCTCCTCAATACGATCCGTATCTTCCCCACTTTCTAATGATTGGAGAACTCTCCCCAGGCTAGCGGCGGGGACGAATCCTTTGGCCAACATAGCACCATGATTCTTAATTAAATAGTAAAAATCTTCCGCCCATTTAGGTTTAGGAAACACAACCGCTTCACCAAAAGGACAACCTAATTTCGTTCCACCTATATAAAACACATCACAGAGTTGGCTTATATCTGCTAGGTCCAAATCATTCTCCGCACTAACTAATGCTTGACCTAAGCGCGCTCCATCCATAAATAGTAGAAGATTATTTTGCTTGCAAATATCCGCAAGCGCTTCTAATTCTGCTTTCTTATAAACAGTACCTAGTTCTGTTGTATTGGATATATAAAGCATTCTTGGCTTGACTTTATGTGGGTCTTGATGAGAAGAGAGTACTTCAAGGACTTCATCCACTTGGAGTTTCCCGTGAACACCTGGTGTTGTTAAAATTTTATGTCCAGACGCTTCTATAGCACCTGTCTCATGTACATTAATATGACCTGTCTCCACTGCAATTACGGCTTCATGAGGTCTCAGGAGTGAAGAAATTATTGTTTTATTCGTAAGTGTTCCTCCCGCAAGAAAATAGACTTCCGCCTCTTCATTTCTTAGCAGCTTACGAATTGTTTCGCTGGCAGCTTCCGTTACTGAATCGAGTCCATAACCTATAAATCTCTGGTTTTGAAGATGCGTCAAGCGTTCCCAGACGAGTTCGTGGGCAATTTCCGAGTAATCGTTTACAAAATAAGCTTTCATTATTTTTCTGTCTCCTCTTTATTTTCATTCTTAGGTAGATACTTTTGCCAATCCGGATTAGATTCTCTACGAGTCGCGCTAGGGGTTTGACGCCATGGAGTATAGGTACCGCTACGAATTTCATTACGCAAGTGATAACGGTAGAGTTTGCTTCTACCAATCTGTCGATTGACGAAATCCGTACGCACCTTCTTCTTGGCTTCCTCCGCCTTCTCCCAGGATTCAAGAGGATAAGAGATTAATAAGGAAACGGAACGCTCTTCCATTACCAGGTAATTATCTAGGATAGGTGCATCAATAGGATCCTCGATGAAATTCTTATTCCAGTCTTCTGATGTATTAATAAGTTGATGCCAGAACTCCTTATGGGGCATCGTAGGCAACGTGATAGTCCGCTTATGCCAACTGGTATTAATAGCTAGATAAATGACTTCATCTCGCTTACCGTATTCATCTTGCCCTGCAAACATTACACCTAAGTAATGTACATTATCTTCTTTTTCCAGATGCCAGGGTTTTAAACCATGGAAGGATGTTGCAGGAAACCCACACCTTGCATCAGGACTACTGCCCCTAAGCACAGGATGATGCTTACGAAAAGAAATCATTTTCTTCCAGAATTGGAAGAGTTCTTGATTCTCTTGCTCCAAATTCCAATCTAACCATGAAATTTCATTATCTTGACAATAGGGATTGTTATTTCCAAATTGTGTATTCCCGAACTCATCTCCGGCCAAAATCATAGGAATGCCGATAGAAGACAAGAGCACGACACAAGCGTTAAGTACCATTTTCTGACGTAATTTCAGAACCGAAGGCAAATTCGTCTCACCTTCTATACCACAATTCCAACTATTGTTGTTATTCTCTCCATCTGTATTCTCCCAACCGTTAGCCCAATTATGTTTCACACTATAAGAGTATAAATCTCTCAGAGTAAAACCATCATGGCAGGTAATGAAGTTTACAGACGCATGGCTGCCACGTTTCTCTATAGGATACAAATCTTTGGATCCTGTAATTCTCTGGGCTGCCGTATGGGTCATGCCATAATCGCCCTTCAGGAAACAACGCAAATCATCACGGTAGCGCCCATTCCACTCTCCCCAACGGTTCCATGACGGGAAGCTTCCAACTTGATAGAGACCACCAGCATCCCAAGCCTCCGCAATAAGCTCTGCCTTTTTCAAAATAGGATCGTAGGCCAAAGATTCAAGCAACGGCGGATCACTCATAGGAGAGCCATCCTCATAACGCCCTAAAATAGAGGCCAAGTCGAAGCGAAAGCCATCGATATGATACGCAGAAACCCAATATCTTAGACACTCCAGAATCATTTGCCGAACGATAGGATGGTTCGCATTTAAAGTATTTCCACAACCTGAGAAATTATAATAGTAACCTTCAGGTGTAAGCATATAGTAAATATTGTTATCAAATCCGCGAAATGAAATGTAAGGCCCTCTCTCGTCCCCTTCTACAGTATGATTAAAAACAACGTCAAGAATAACTTCTATGCCATTATCATGGAGAGCTTTGACCAATGTTTTAAGTTCATGTCCTTCGATATGCTGTTCGTCATAGGAAGCATAGTTCGTATGATAGGCGAAAAAGGCCGCTGGGTTATAGCCCCAATAATCGGTGAGGATCTTCCCTTCATGCTCTCTTGGGTCTGCCATCTCATCGAAGGCAAAAATTGGCATTAATTCAACCACATTTATGCCTAATTCTTTGAGATAAGGAATTTTCTCTTGGAGACCAGCGAACGTTCCCTTATGCTTCACACCAGAACTTTCATGGGCTGTAAATCCTTTTACATGTAGCTCATAAATAATCATTTCGTTTTGCTCTAACGAAGGCGCGGTAGAATCCTCCCAATCAAAAGTATCCACCGTCACCGCAGCTCTATAAGGGTAATGGGGATCCTCACTACGAATCACCAACTTCCGAGCATAAGGATCTACCACGACACGTTTACGATCGAACCATAAACCTTCTTGAGGATTAAATTCACCATCTAAACGAAAAGCATATTCTAAATCTGTTATATCTAGTCCGAATACAATCATGGAGAAGACATCGCCTATCCGGTATTTTTCTGGATAGGGAATAATGGCATAAGGTTTCGAGGCGCCTTTCTTAAATAATAATAAATCAACATGATGCGCACCTTCAGAGTGAACCGTAAAGCTTACCCCTTTGGGAAGGGCAATTGCACCATTTTGCAAGGTAAAACCTGGCCTAATTGGAAAGTCATACCACATCTCCGAAGGCTCCAAGTTTTTTCCCACATGTAACTCCCATTGGGACATAATTTGATTGCTAGGGCTTATATCGGGCACAAGAACACTCCTTCACTTAGTATCTCAGTTTGTACATACACCGTATTATAATCTATTACTGAATGTTTTAAAAAACTAGGAGGAAAAACAAACCGAGGAATACATACAAAATCAAAAAGATTAGTAAGACTAACATACGTCTAAGCTTACGCTTTTTCTCCGGCCAGGGCTTGTTTCGCAAATAATCAATACCATAGAAAAGCCAAGTTGGTAAGGAAAATAAAAATACCATTAGAGCATTGCTAAAGAAAATATGCGAAAGCTTAACCGCACCACTATGTCTTACGCTAGAAATCAAATCTAGAAATGGGAATACGAGACTCGCCACAAGCGCAAGATAATAGAAATAGCGTGCCAGTATTGTATATACAGGCTCTGCTACCAATTGTTGGCGTTTTTCCTGCTTGCGTTTCTTACGTTCTGCAAATAATTCTACTCTGTTATTTCCTCTATTATATGATGCCAAAAATCCTACTCATTAATCCTCGTCTAGCCAGTAATACTAAAACGTAAAAAATCGTCATAAAAATTCCTTGTACAATCATACGTACAATCTTCGATCGTGGATTCTCCCAAGTACCATAAATTTTCTTATCTTTGATGAAATCAATCAAAAAGAAGAAAAAGGTCATGAGCCCGAAGGAACCTCCACCACGATGAGCAGATTCAAAAATCGTACGAAAATTCACAGCTAGAGTCATCCCATTATTTCTTAAGTTTTCGAAATCATATATAGGACCAAGTGTATAAAGCACAATCGACATGACCATCATAATAGTCGCGAGAAACTCAAACATTTTGCCTTGTACAGCATCCTTAATCACAGCTCCTGCATCGGCCATAGCTTCTTTTACATTCCAGAAAAAGTTTTTTATCTTCTGCATAAACCCTCCTCTCCCAAACGGATTTCTCAATAAATTTTCTAATATAATCCTATTATAGCAAAATTCAATTCGACTATTTCAGAAAACCAAAAAAGTGCAGATAGCCTAACGTGAGAATCTGCACTTTTTCTTTATCCCGAGAATCCTATTTCTCTACTGAAAAAGAGGATTCCATACTTCTTGAAGCAATTTCTTCTGCTACCATGGAAGCAAATTCATCACGGGGAAGTGTTAAATTCTTCTCATAATCCCGTATACGTAAGGATACTGTATTCTCCTCCGCTTCCTTATCACCAACGATAAGCATATAATTGACACGCTCCACTTGAGCCTGACGAACTTTCCATCCGGTTTTCTCATTTCGATCGTCCACATGGGCTCGAATGCCTAGACTCTTAAGTTGCTGCATGACTTCTCGAGCATACTCTAAATGACGATCGGTAATAGGAAGAATACGGACTTGTTCAGGCTGTAGCCAAACAGGAAACTTCCCACCGAAATGTTCGATTAATATACCCATAAATCGCTCAAATGCACCGTAAACTACACGATGAATCATAATGGGTCTATGTCTTTCACCATCTGCTGCCACATACTCCGCTTCAAAACGCTGAGGCAATTGGAAATCCAATTGAATAGTTCCACATTGCCATGTTCTTCCGAGTGAATCCTCTAAATGGAAATCTAACTTAGGACCGTAAAAAGCACCATCACCTTCATTTACAACATAGGGAACCCCCATCTCCTGAACGGCTTGCGCTAGAGCTTCTGTGGCCATATCCCACTCTTCTTGGGAACCCATAGAATTCTCCGGCTTAGTCGACAACTCCACATGGTAATTAAAGCCAAATTTCTTGTACACCTCATCTATTAAACGCACAACATCTTTGATCTCATCTTTTACATGTTCTGGTGCCATATAAATATGTGCATCATCCTGGCTAAACGCTCTCACCCTCATGAGACCATGCATTTGACCAGATTTCTCATGACGATGTACGAGTCCTACTTCAGCCATACGCAATGGTAAATCCCTATACGAATGGGGTTCTGAATTATAAACCATTAAACTTCCTGGACAGTTCATAGGTTTGATAGCGTAATCTTCATCATCAATAACGGTTGTATACATATTTTCTTTATAATGCCCCCAGTGACCCGAAGTCTCCCAGAGAGAACGGTTAAGTATAATCGGAGTAGAAATCATTTTATAATTTTCTCTATCATGTAACTCCTGCCAATACTTCATTAACTCATTCTTGAGAATCATTCCATTGGGTAAGAAGAAGGGGAATCCAGGGCCTTCTTCCATAAGAGCAAATAACTTCATCTCTTTACCTAATCTTCTATGGTCTCTCTTCTTAGCCTCTTCTATTCTCGCCAAGTGCTCTTCTAAATCCTTATTCTTAGGATAAGAAGTACCATAAATTCTTGTTAGCATTTGCTTCTTCTCATCTCCACGCCAATAGGCACCTGCGATAGAAGTGAGTTTAAAAGCCTTAACAGGTTTCACATTCATCAAGTGTGGCCCTGCACATAGGTCGACAAATTCTCCTTGCTTATAGAAGCTAATAGTTTCATCTTCAGGTAAATCTTCGATAAGTTCTACCTTATAGGGTTCACCTTTTTCTTCCATAAGTTTAATGGCTTCTTCTCTAGGTAATACAAAACTTATAATATCAAGTTTTTCCTTGATAATATTCTTCATTTCCTTCTCAATAGCCAATAAATCGTCTTCTGTGATTTGTCTTTCGAACTCAATATCGTAGTAGTAACCATCTTTAATTGCTGGTCCAATGGCAAGCTTAGCACCTGGGAAGAGTCTCTCAACTGCTTGCGCCATGATATGAGAACTGGTATGCCAGAATGCATGCTTACCTTCAGGGTCATCAAACCCGACAATTTCCAGATCTGCATCCTCCGTTACAACATAACGCAAGTCTACAGGCTCACCATCCACTCGTGCTGCCATAGCATTTCGTGCTAAGCCCTCACTAATATCTTTTGCAATATCGAAGACCATCATCGGAGTACTATAAGTTCTGACTGATCCGTCCTTTAATTTAATATTCATAATACTTTCCTTTCCTCTTATAATATAAGAAAACCCCTGACCAAGCCATATGCTTGACCAAGGGTGCTAATAATTAACACGGTTCCACCTTGTATTTAACTCATTAATCTTCTATCGGCAAGTACCGAGTAGATTTCAGATTTAACTTCTATCCCTCTACTAGCTCCGGAGTGGTCTTCCTATCTATTCTCTGGGGAAACTTCCAGCCTAGGTTTCCTTCTCTTGTCCAGTTCAGATAAATAGTACTCTTTCCTTCAACGCTTTATAGCATTATCTTATGAAACCTCTCATAAAATCAAGTACCTTTGAAACACTTTTTTGAAATTATAAGAAGTTTTAGTCATGCGCTGGATTTTGCGACGAGGGAAAATTGTACATTCTAAATCTCGGAAACAAATACCGGATACATATTCTGTAACAGTGTATGCATCCGGTAAATAAACTACTTAATCAACTGCTCATAGCATTTTTTCATCTAATTATTATAGTAGAGCGAGGCAGATGAGAATACTGGATCCGAAGTAATATCTATGCCTAAATCTCTACATACCGCTTCATCATTTTTGGATGGAATAACCGTAGAATGCGCCTGGCAACCACGCAAACTCCGAAGTTGTACGAGTGCGACTTCAGCCATAGGGTTTGTGGCAGCCGAAATACTTAGAGCAAGGAGGATTTCTTTGGCATCTAAGTAATGCATTTTTTGGCCGAAGATATCTTCTTTTAAATAATGTATGGGTTCTAAGATAACAGGCGAGAGTAAATGCAAGGGATCCGCTAAACCAGCCATTGCTTTTACTGCATTTAGTAAACATGCGGCAATAGAACTCATCGATTGCGAGCCTTTACCGGTAACGATTTCTCCGTCGGGCAGTTCTAGAGCTGTAGCCTGAGGTGTAAGATTTTCTTTAATTGAACTGCCTGGCCTATCGAGTAAACGTTTGGAATACTCTCTTGCTGGCCTTACCACAGAACGATCTTCTTCGGTTAATTGCATTTCATCCATGAGAAGTTTCCCTCTCTGTGCTATTTCTGGGCTCACAGTGCCTCGCTTGAAATCACATGCAAGGTGAAAACTTCTTCTAATAATTTCTTGGTTTGCAGCTTCTTGACACGCTTCGTCATCGGTTATACAGAAGCCTACACGATTCACGCCCATTTCTGTTGGAGAATAAAATGGAATTTCTTCTCCATAGATTTTTTTTAGAATCCTACGTAATAAGGGAAATTGATCAATGTCTCTATTGTAGTTTACAGAAGATACACCATATTTTTCCAAATGGAAAGGATCTATCATATTAATGTCTAGTAAGTCGGCTGTCGCCGCCTCATAGGCTACATTTACGGGATGTTTCAGAGGTAGGTTCCATATAGGAAATGTTTCAAATTTGGAGTAACCTGCTTTGTTCCCTCTCTGGGTTTCATGGTATAACTGACTTAAACAAGTACCCAATTTCCCGGAATTAGGTCCAGGTGCCGTTACGACGACTAAGCGTTTCGTAGTTTCGATAAATGAGTTTTGGCCATAGCCGGATGAACTTACGATGGTGTCCACGTCCATGGGGTAACCTTCTGTATAGGCATGGGTATAGACTTCTATATTTCTACGTCTTAATTTCGTTGCGAATACTTTTGCCGCATTCTGACCACTAAATCGTGTAAGTACGACACTATTTACTTGTAGTCCCCAGTGTCTAAAATCATCAATCATACGGAAAACTTCTTCATCATAGGTAATTCCGTAATCTCCACGCATACGATTCTGCTCAATATCTGCAGCATAAACACATATGATAATTTCCATATCGTCTTTTAGCTTCTGAAGCATTTTAACTTTTGCATCGGGATCGAAACCAGGGAGAACGCGCATAGCATGAAAATCTCCCATAAGCTTACCACCGAATTCCAAATACACTTTATCGTAAGCTTCCACTCTCTCCATAATGTATTGACTCTGCTCTACCAAATATTGTTCACTATCAAAACCTTTTTTCCACATAGTACACCTCCATCGCGCTATTATAGCGGAACCCCATATTTCTAGTATATCCCATGATTTTTATTTTTTGCGATTTTTTCTGTATAATGGTTAATGTCTACCCTTAAAACAGGAGGTTCATTATGAAAACAGAATGGTCATTAAGCAATGACAAAGCAATACTAAACTTTACCGAGAAATACTATACGTCCTTCGACCAAATATTAGATAGCGAAGCCTTTCGCTCACTTCTCGATCATTATTTAAATAGTCTTGAGCAACAAGAACATTCCCAGTTCTTCCGTCTCATAAATTTTTATTTTCCACAAGTCAAACGCGAAGCACGCATTATGGCAATCACTCGCTTAGCGAAATTATTAACTTCTATGGATATTCAAGAGATTTCTCAATCTATTCCGGAATTTCATAGTGCTTATGAGGATCGCTTTGCACTCTTACGGTTCGTTGAAAGTGTCTATAAGTTCTGGCGTAATCTTGAACGCTATGCTGTGTATTTCGAAACGACGACTTCTGCAGGACTAGCTACCTCATCATTTGAGAATGCCAAGGCCAGATTCGATGAATTGGTACTTGCTTTATACAGAGAAATTTCCGTTAATGTACAGATGCAAAAACCAAATGTTTTACGTCAGGTCAAAGCAGGCACCAATGTAGGTATGATTTGTAAACGCTACATCTGGGCAATACCTAATGGTTACGAGAAACTGCGTGGTATAAATTTTGTAAAAGAACTTATCTTAGAAACACCTTTTATCTCTTATCCAAAAAAGAATACTAGAAGTGGTATTTTCGAAGAAAGCTTACAGAATCCCATTGAGCGTATGGGCATCAATGACGACCACTTCTATTGTTTCCCTTGCTATGTCGGTGAGTATTTAGCCTTTGTTTTTGTCCACAGAGATTATTTGACCCATGGCGTTTCACTGGCCAACTTATTCCAAATAGCAACTGAGCATGAAGTCTCAGGTAAAAAGCCTGATCTGATTTATATCTTCGGTGCCAATAATCATAGTGAACACCCCGAAGATGGCTTCTTCCATGATCAACGAAACGACATTATGGTCGGTTTCGTATCGCATCATGATGCTTACGATTACTTCGGCTATATGAAGAAAATGATGCTAACCTTACACAATGTGCGCCAAATCCATCATGGAAACCTGCCTATTCATGGCGCTATGGTGCGTATCATCCTGAAGGACGGTAAGGAAGCGAACGTGGTAATTATGGGAGACTCCGGTGCGGGAAAATCGGAGAGTATCGAAGCGTTCAGGGCTTTGGCCGCTGACCATATTACTGAAATGACCATTATTTTCGATGATATGGGCACTTTCCGTTTCGATCCCGATACACGTAAGGTAAAAGGATATGGTACAGAAATCGGTGCATTTGTAAGGCTCGATGACTTGGATTCCGGTTATGCCTTCCAAGAGTTAGACCGTTCGATTTTCATGAACCCCGACAAGATTAATGCACGTTTAATTACGCCGGTTTCCACCTATGACCAAATCATGGAAGGGCTAGAAGTTGATATATTCGTTTATGCGAATAACTATGATGCCGTAAACGATGACGAATCGGCAATAGAAATTTATCATAATATAGAAGATGCCCTGCCAACATTCGTCGAAGGTAAGCGTATGGCCAAAGGCACCACCAGCGAGAAAGGACTTACCACTTCCTTCTTCGCCAATCCATTCGGACCTGTACAAAAGGAGTTTGACACAACGAATCTCATCGAAGATTATTTCAAGCAAATGTTTGAAGATGGTGTAGTCATCGGAAGTTTACGTACACAACTTGGTATTCAGGACCAAGCTCAAGAAGGACCGAAACAAGCTGCAATGGATTTATTTGACCTTATTAAAAAATTGGAGAAATAATACGCTATCCTCTCCTCGCACGTTATTTAAATGCCCTTAGTTTCCAACTTTGAACTAAGGGCATTTTGTATTTGGATCTCAAGCTATAGGTAAGAATTGTAGGAAATTGTTGTTTTTTGTAGAAAACAGTTTCTCCTGAGTTCACCTAGAATAGAGCTATGAAAAAGAAACTACTATTTAGCCACTGGACGGCTGCGAAGAAATATTCCATTCCCTACTTAGACGTCTATTTCGCCCATGAACTTGCTCTGTTAGAAGAGAGAGGAGTAGAGCAAGTCATTGTTTTCGATAGAAATGAACGTTTCTATAATAAAGCCTATGATGTACACACAACTACAGTCATCTCACAAGAAATAGCGTGTATAGAACGAAACAATGAGTCTATAGTATGTATAGAACAAGTCTTCTTACAGATTGCCCAAGATGTTGATATCCAGCGGGCTATACTCCTAGGAAATTTAATCTGTAGTAAGTTTTCTGGCTCAACTCCACTGAGTTCCAGATATGCCTTAATTACTTATATAGAAAAGTGTGTGAAACATAGAGGACGAAGACATGCTTTACGTGCTCTACAATATATTAAAGATGCTTACGATTCACCTCTAGTGATGCATGTCGATATGTTACTCAATTTACCTTACAAATTAGGAGGTTATAAGCTTGGCAATCCGAAATTTCAGCATGAAATTCTGATACCCGTAGAAATACTAGGAGAATCCTCGATCGTTTTATATCATGCTGAAATTTTCTACCCAGACCATGACGTTATCCTAGATCTTAGTTCACTTGGGGAAAAAACGAACACAGTAAACTCTAGAGAATTATTACCTAAACTAGAAGAGTTAGGATACTCTGTAATTAAACTAGAGGAAGCCGTTCTCTATGATATCCATCAGTTGCATAATCTTATGAAATATATTTCGCAAGTTCTGAAGAAAAGACTTCGAATCCACACAGACAGCTTCGAAGAAAATCGCTATGCCTTACATAGTCTGCTTCCTCCACGCGATGATACGAGACCTGAGGATACAGAAACTATTACTGAGCAAAACAAAATAGAAGAAGCAGATACTATGCAGCATCTGCTTCAATATTACACAAGAATCAATGACATGAAAGACTTTACTTCGCTTCCTCTACCTCGCTAGAGACGCGGTAACA
The DNA here is from genome assembly GCA_964392065.1 of uncultured Oscillospiraceae bacterium. GTDB lineage: Bacteria > Bacillota > Clostridia > Saccharofermentanales > Fastidiosipilaceae > JASBZA01. The sequence goes on along the minus strand of CAYMOG010000009.1, from coordinate 16,397 downwards.
AGGGAAATAACGGTCTTCGCGTTTTTCATATGGGAGCCATAAAACAGCTAATGTACGCACATTGATATCCGCTTTCTTAGGTTTCATCGAGAAATCTTCTATAGTATTACTTTCCTCTTCATAATTCTTACTTAGGATTTCTAAATCTTTTTGTAAGTCTTTTTCAAGAAGTTCGTAATCACTACGGTATTTCTCTAGTGTTTCTCTAGCCATTTCTACATCAGCACCCTGTTGGCGAGCACGTCCGGCTGCTCGGGCAGAGGTCGCTGCTTTGCCGACAGTACCTTTGCCTATGCCTTTACGGCCGAAGAATGTGCCTAAAATCGTTGAGCCTATACTAATTGCCGTATTTAATTTTGCTTGATTGGCTTGACTCTTTTCTCTCTCGACTTTTTGTTCTGCTGTACGAATACGCTCTTCTAATTTTGTCATCTTCTGTTGGTAGCTTAAGCGTAGTTCCTCTATGGCTTGATCGCGGATTTCTCTTGCATGTAATTGAATTCTCTGAACAAATGAAGATTTACTCTCACCTTCTCTAGATACCACCTTGGCCAGGGGACTCCAATAGAGTTTCAATGCATTTTCTCTATAGACATAGTCTTTTAGTGCTTTTTCCCAAGCAGTATACGTAGACTTTCGGCTCATTTCATCAGGAATCTGGGAGAAACCTAGTCCAGGTCTGCCTTCTTCTTCAAGATCATCTACATCCAATTCCGCTCCCGTCGTTTTCTCCCAATCAACTTTAATTATTCCTGAGCCAATGGGTGTATTCCACGTACTTCTGTTTATCGTATTGACTTCATGTTTTTTATCAACAAATGTCGTGTCCACAATACCTAACAGAGAAGGTAAGTAAAACATATTTTCTTCTAAGCGTGTAACTGGCATAAAATACTGCTGTATACCCTCCGCTAACGTAGGTTTCAAACTAATCACTTGATTTTCTTCTAGATGTTCTGCTCTTTCTAGTATTTCTGTTTGCTTCCCTTCACTTACACCTGAGTTATCCACCTTGTTTCCTTCATCGCTATTAATTACTAAATCACCCAGCTTAGGTTGGTCTAGTCGTGCGATTTGTTGTCTGGACAGTGGCCCTGCCAGATAGGACATAGCCCACCGACTGTGAAACAATACAGGTCCATCTTCATGAACATTATTCATAAGAAACACCCTTGAAGGAAGCGAGGAGAGTAGACGATTTAGTGTCTGACGATCAAAAACCCTTGCATTTTCTGCTGATGCACTCTCTAGTCCAGCGAGTAACCTGTCCTTGTCCTGTTGGGTTTGCAAACGCCCTATAAACCATGAGCCGATATTCGATAATCCTTTGTAGTCTAGGTCAACAGGGTTTTGGGTACTCAAAACAAGCCCTAATCCATAAGCTCTAGCTTGCTTCAGGAGCGTTAGCAGAGGTTTCTTCGACGGTGGATTGGATACTGGTGGGAAGTAACCAAATATCTCATCCATATAGAGCAAGGCTCTCAGACTGGACGTGCCACTTTGGCTACGGACCCATGATAAGACCGCATTTAAGAAAGAGGATACGAAAAACATTCTTTCTTCATCGTTTAAGTGATGAATGGAAAATATAGATAAACAAGGCTTTCCATCTTCATCGAAGAGGAATTTATCGATGTCTAGAGGTACCCCTTGCATCCATAGAGAAAATTGTGGGTTTGCCAAGAGATTATTAATTTTCATAGCAAGCTGCATTCTATCTTTTTCGGGAAAGAAAGTTTCTAGAGACAAGACGCCGAATTGCTTTACTTCAGGCTTTTGAATATGCTGAATAAGTTCAGGAAGCGTAAGACTCTTTCTGGCTGCCCATTGGTCCAGAAGAATAGTATTTAATAAGATATGTTCTCTACTGTTGACTGGATCATCTTGTTCACCTAATAGAGTTAAGAGAGCCGACACTGTAGAGGATGCATATTCATTGAGAAGTTCTTGATCTAGGAGAATATTCTCACTAGGTAGCGCAATCGAACGTAATAGAGAAATAGGAATTCCAGCTGTGCTCCCAGGAGTATACACACGAACCAGTGTTTGTTTCTTCAGTCTCTGTAAACGGTCGGTATTAATTCCCCAATCGGCTAATCCGTTACGCCAACTCTCTGCTTTGCTTGAAGCCAAAGCTTCTCGCGTAAGCTCTTTACGTTGCGCTTCTTCCCCAGAAACCCATGGTAGAAAATCTTCCGCTTCTAGGTTTGGAAAGTTCAGCATAAGGTTTGTCATGTCGCCTTTGGGGTCAATAATCAGAGCCGGAATATTGTCCAGAGCAGCTTCTTCTAGCAAACTGATTCCTAAACCTGTCTTACCACTTCCGGTCATCCCAACTAACATGGCATGAGTTGTCAAATCTTTCGTGTCATAGAACAAATATTCTTCACTAAGTTTCTGTGAAACTTCATCGTAGATTTTCCCCAAATAAAAGGACGCTAAGCTATCAATTTCATGCATAGTTTATTACCTCGTGTTGAATATATTTTTCTTGTATAAGTCCTTGTACTTGCTCATCTCTTCGGGCCAAAGACCGATTACTCACAAATAACAAGAGAAGTACAATCGCCAATAAAATGATAATGATAATTAAACCATTCCATATTTTCTTAATCATAGTTACCTCGACTCACTAGTCTTCAGGCACAGCCTGAGCTTCATATACACTGACGGTCACGCGACCGGGGTTACGTACCGTTACTTGATAGGACAATACCGAAAGATCTTCAATTTCAACAGAAACAGGTAATTCATAGACATTAGCACCCTCGACTTCAGAGAAATCAATTTCGGCAATAACTTGATTACTTGTCACATTTTCCAAGGCACGAACTCGCCCTCTGATACTAACCATTACCTGATTTACAGGATTATAATAATCAAGTGCTTGACCTTCTAAGTGTTCAGTCCCTGTCACAAGTAATGGTACATTGAAGGCTCTAGTTGTTATAGGGTTCGTAGTCACCCTTACAAAAGTCCATAGACCTAGGGATACGGCCAAAGCAATGGCCAGAAGCATCGCTCGACTGCGTCTAGGCTTCCTAGTTACTTCAAAGTCTTGAAGCCCGCCTGTCGAAGCACCCCCTTCTTCCATATTTTTAATCGTTTCTTCAGCCGTCTTAGCGGATTTAGACTTCTTCTCTTGCTCCATACGCTGCTCTTCTGCACTACCTGTCTTATCAATACGTAAAACCTTGCGAATACGCTTCGGCAACGAAGAGTCATCGATAGTGGCTTCCGTATTGAGTAGTCTGTGGAGAACCGTTCGTAAGGCATCAGCATTTTCTAGGGTATAAAGCCTACCACGAACCGCTACGGATAATGTTCCATGTTCTTCTGAAACAACAATTGCAATGGTATCTCCAATCTCTGATGCACCAATAGCGGCACGGTGTCTCGTGCCCATTTCACGGCGTAATTGATAACTATCGCTAAGTGGCACATGGACCCTAGAGGCGTAGATACGGCCTCTTCTAATCAGAACGGCGCCATCGTGCATAGGAGAATTCTTGTAGAAAATTTGTCTCAATGCTGTGGAGGTCAACTCCGAATCCATGACCACTGCAGTACCAGACTCAATGAGATCTCCAAGCTTCGTTTGCCGCTCGATAATAATAAGTGCACCGGTATATTCCTCCGCCATACTGGCGCAAGCCACCACAATGGACTCCACCACGTTATGAAGACTCTTCATGAGACTCACATCATCATCACGGGCTGAGAAAAATGCCAAAGAATTCCTACCTACCGACTCCAAAGCTCTACGAAGTTCAGGTTGAAAAATCACCACTAAACCAAGGGCTAAAACAGATATGGAATTTACGAGGGCGAAGTTAATCGTTCGTAGACCAAACCAACCAGCTAGAATCGTAAATACGAGAAGCCACAGCAATCCCTTGAGGAGTTGCCATGCTCTCGTCTCACTAATTAATTTCAGTATATAAAAACAAGCAAAAGTCGTAACAGCGATATCTAGAAAGGATACAAATAAATCCCATGGACTATCAAATAAGAAGAATCCATTCCGAAATTCTTCCATTAAGGCATTGATAAAATCACTAAAACCACCAGTAGAAAGCAATACAAATATGCTCTTCGTCGTCACCCAAGCTCCTCCTAGAAATTATTCGTCCTCCAGTTCCTCAATTTGCCCATCTAGTTCCAAGGCCTTGAGGTTGATCAACCATATTACTCTTCCGTTGACCTTAATCAGTTCTTCTTTTTCCATACGAACGAGTTCTCTAGAAAACGAAGGTCTAGGCATCGCTAAGAGTTTCGCAGCGACTTCTTTCGATACAGGAAGTTCAACAGAAGGAGTAGAAACATCTGTTTTCTTCTGCATATATCCATAACGGCGCTCCTCATCCTTTTCCTTCTCATAATGTAAATTCAGAAGATAACGTGTGATTTTTAATCGTAAATTGCGCTGTGAAAGCGTATTAATCCTAGTATTCTGAGTCATAATACGGTCGGACAAGGTTTTCATGAAATTCTCCCGCATTTCCTCGTCATTTTCCAGCATAGTAAGCATAATGTCTTTGGGCACATGAATCACTTGTGCGTTGGAAACCGCTTCGATGGAATACGTATACTCTCTCTGGGAGCCGAAGAAGAACTCCTCACCGAAGCTGTCGCCTTCTTCTAACAAGTTTATAGTGACATACTCTCCATCGATTGAGTATTTCTGAATCGCCAGAGTTCCTGACACTACAGAATAAATACCTTCACAACGATCACCCTCGTTAACAACTATCTCACCTTTCCATATCAAGCGGATATTTGTTCTCGCACAATAAGGTTCAAATACGCTATGATCGATACCGTCGAAAAGATTCGTATCGGCCAGAACTTGACAAACTTTCTTCACCTGGTGTGCCTCCTAATACGTGTATAATTAAAGCACTTAAATTGTGCTTGACTGATAAACTATGGTTTTAATCATTCTAGCATAAGAAAATGTAAATATCTTTAAGAAAGTTATAAATGTTACAGCGAAAAGATTGGATAAAGAGATTATTTTTCACTAGAACCGTACACTTGCCTGACGAAGGCTATTTTCTCGTGCCCCATGCCGAGATAATTTATCAAGCGAATCTCGCCAAAAACAATGGAAAATCTTGCGGCTACGTTGCAGCCACTCTCTTAGCGGATTATTGGACGAAAATATTAGGAAAGCCCGTTTATCCCTCTACCCTACACAAGCCCCTAACACCTAGCGCTATCCACAACTTGCTTCTCGGAGAAACCAAGAATGCAAGTTCTTGGGCCTATTCAATTTGGAAACGCTGGCGACAAGCTGGTTTCATGTCCAAGATAGCGTGGCGAATCGGTTGGTTTCTCACGTATCATGAATTGCATCATGGTAGACCCGTTATTCTTTTCGGAGGCATTCCAGATCCCAGTGCAAAAGATAAATATATTAACCATGCTATTCTTGCTTATGGCTATAAAATAGAAAACGGTCAGAGAGTTCTTCTTACCCATTACGGGTGGGAAAATTACCCTGCCGTTCTAATCCGAAGCCCATTGCAAGGCTCTGCGGTGTTCTTTAAGCCTACATTACAGTAAACGAAGTAACTGTTCTTTTGCTCTCTCTAGCACCAGACGTTCGAAATCAGGATCCACATAGCAGGCATGGGTTATGGTCATCGTGTCCCCTATTGTAATAACCCCTATCATCCTGGCAAAATTGGGAATAAATGGAGCAAGAAAATAGACTTCTTCAAGAGAAGCAAAATTGAATTCTTCCTCCGAATAAATCACACCAAGATTAGAGATTTGGAAGCCCTTGCCTGCACTACTAATGCCGTACATTCCCTGAATCGTCTGAGCAGATTTATTTTTCAAACCATCATAAGCCGCATAATAACCTGCATCGATAAGTGTCCCTTCGATGCCTTGTAACACGGTAGCGGAATGGTGTACCGCATTGGGATTGTCCAACTTTTCTGCCATTTTTATAGAGATTTTATGGGCTAAGCTCATAAGGTCTCCAGTAAATTTGGGGTACTCAACTTGTATTCCACCTTGATAAATCCCTACACCTTCATACCCAGGCTTCCTTGTACTCACCGTAAAGTGTACATTATCCGTATCACTTGACGCCTTATAATAGGCGGCCGCTAGAAGCGCTGAAAAATGTATTCTTTTTTCTCTACATAAATTCTGCAATGCTTGGAATGTTTTCTTATCTAAACGTTCATGTAAAATATGCATAGGATACGCTTCATGGAAATTCTTAGACATTCTCTCCCGATCCCTAGGGCCGAAGCTCTTGGCAGATCGTAACCATTCCTGATTCATCTTCCGCACCTGTCTTTTTGCTGTGAAGAATAACTTATTCTCATTTGGTACGTTCGCAGAATCAAGAGGTTCCCATGGAACCGTTCCTAGAACGAATGCCTTGTCATCCATAAGTCTTAGCACATCTCTAACCATAAACTGAATAGACTTTGCATCACCGGCTAAATAGTGGGAAGCAATTCCCCATACAAATGATTCTCCATCTGTTAATAAGACATGTTTTATCATCTCACCCGAAAAAACATCGAAATTATAACGAACACTCTCTTCTGCCCATTGAAACGCAATATCCACTAGAGTCTCTTCTTCATCTGATTCAGGAGGTTCATACTCTTCAATCTCTACTCGTACTTGAGGTTCTTCTAGTGCTTCAAACGTAGCTTCGCCCTCATCTGAGATGGATACTTTTTGACAAAGATGTTCATGTGCATGCATTGCACTAGAAATACAGTCTCGAAATCGCTTCGGATCAATTTGTCCACGAAAAGAATAGATATGGAGCAGTGTACTCGCTGGTCTGTGTAAATATAGTCTATGCTTACCTAAATCACCTTGCATGTTATAACGCTCTCCTCAAATTATTTCTCAATGTAGTTTAGCTTATCACAATTCACTGTTTTAAGAATATTGAATTATTTTAACCACACTTCTTAAGAATCACATACTTAGAAAATACAAAAAATTCTGGATAGATAAGTAAGTATAAATAGGATTCGATTTTAATAAAAGAAAAAACCCCAGAGATATTCTAGGGTTTATCTGGTGCGGATGACAGGAGTTGAACCTGCACGAGTCTCCCCACTGGAACCTAAATCCAGCGTGTCTGCCAATTCCACCACATCCGCAAGTGCTAAGTTATTATATAGGTGATGTGTTAAGATTTCAAGTACTATTTTCTGAGACTGCAAAAATCTTATGAATACTCAGGCAAACCACTAGACAATCGCTAAACCTCTAATCATCCAACTTCAATACACTCATGAAGGCCTGTTGTGGAATCTCAACATTTCCTACTTGACGCATCCGTTTCTTACCTTCTTTTTGTTTCTCTAAGAGCTTCTTCTTACGGCTGATGTCACCACCATAGCACTTCGATAAAACGTCTTTACGGAAGGCACGAACGGTCGTTCTTGCAACAATCTTGCCACCAATAGCGGCTTGAATAGGAATTTCGAATTGATGTCTAGGAATCTCATCCTTGAGCTTCTCTGCCATCTTCCTGCCTCGGGCTTGAGCAGAATCTTTATGCACGATAAAAGACAAGGCATCCACAACTTCACCATGAATAAGAATATCAAGTTTTGCTAGGCTAGCGGGTCTGTATTCTTTAAATTGATAATCTAGAGACGCGTACCCACGAGAACGAGACTTCAAGACATCGAAGAAATTATAGATAACTTCATTTAATGGCATCTCATACTTAATTTCTACGAGCTTAGCATCTAGGTACGTCATATTAACATAGATACCACGGCGTTCTTGACAAATCTCCATGACATTACCTACATAATCTGTTGGTGTCATAACAGTAACATCAACAATAGGTTCTTCCATATGATCAATCTCCGCTACATCAGGAAGATCAGCCGGATTACTAATTTCATGCAATTTTCCATCCGTAGTATAAACATGGTATACCACGGAAGGCGCCGTAGTAATAATATTGAGATCAAATTCGCGCTCAAGTCTTTCTTGAACAATTTCATAATGAAGTAAGCCTAAGAATCCACAACGATAACCGAAACCCAAGGCTGCCGAACTTTCCGCTTCAAATGAGAGAGACGCATCATTAATTTGCAACTTCTCCAGCGCATCATTTAAGTCTCCATAATCTGCATTATCAACAGGATAAATCCCACAAAATACCATTTGTTGTGCTTTTTTATAACCTGGCAAAGCCTGTTCTGCTGGGCGTTTAGAATGGGTGACCGTATCACCAATTCTCGTATCGTGGACGTCTTTAATAGAAGCTACAATATAGCCAACATCCCCCGCTTCAATCTTATCTTGAGGAACCAACTGCCCTGCTCGGAAATCACCCACTTCAGTAACTACAAACTTAGCCTTTGTATGCATCATCTGGATTTCTTCACCCGCTTGTAATACACCATCTCTGACACGAATATAAACAACCACTCCGCGGTACTCATCATATTTTGCGTCGAAAATAAGCGCACGCAAAGGGGCATCTTCATCACCGTCCGGTGGTGGGAGCACTTCAACGATACGTTCTAGGACTTCTTCAATATTGATGCCGGCTTTGGCCGAAACTAATGGTGCTATAGAGGCATCAATCCCTATGACTTCTTCAATCTCTTCTCGCACGCGCTCTGGTTCGGCTTGCGGTAAGTCAATCTTATTTATAACAGGTAAAACTTCTAAATTATTATCTACGGCTAAATATACATTAGCCAGAGTCTGGGCCTCTATCCCCTGAGAAGCATCTACGACTAACACAGCACCTTCACATGCAGCTAGAGAACGAGACACTTCATAACTGAAGTCCACATGCCCTGGGGTGTCTATAAGGTTTAATTCATAGACAAGTCCGTCCTTTGCCTTATACAACATCTTGGTTGCCTGTGCCTTGATCGTGATCCCACGCTCACGTTCGATATCCATATTATCTAGGACCTGCGACTGCATTTCACGCTGCGTTAATACTCCTGTACGTTCGATCAATCGATCGGCAAGAGTAGACTTACCATGGTCCACGTGGGCTATGATACTGAAGTTTCTTATTAATTTTTGCCTATCTGATGACAAACAAATTCTCCTTTAATCTTATTATGGACGGCCGAAGCGGGAAAATGGATAAATTCTCACTAACACATGCCCCACTATGGCATCTTCTGGTACAGGACCAAACACTCTAGAATCGGCACTAAATGCACGATTATCTCCTAAGACGTAAACATGATTTTCTGGTATTACTAGAGGTCCATTCCAATCCATTGGCGCAAGCGTATCTGTATTCTCGGGCAAATACGTCTCTTGTGCCACAGAATCATTAATATAAAGCTTTCCGTCAATAAAATCAACTGTATCTCCTGGCCCTGCTACTACACGTTTCACGAGCATCTCTTCATGTCCATAGTTTGGTATAAAACGTGAATCGACCGTAATGATACTGCCTGCTTCTGGTATATTGAAATGTATTGAGACCTTCTCTACCAAGAGTTGGTCCTGATTTAGCAGCGTGGGAGACATGGAGCTACCGACTACAGCACTTCTTTGGACAACGAAATAACTTAATAACAGGCCAATGATAACGGCGATAAGAATATATTTTACCCAATCCAGTATTTCTATGATGACGGATGTTCCATCATTCGAAGCATAAATATCTTCATTAGCTGGAAGCTCTTCACTTCGAATCGGTTCTTCTTCATACACTGGGGATTCTGGAATATAGTCTAGTTTTGTTGGTCTGACATGCGGTTGGTCCATTTCCACATGAGGAGTCGCTGAACGCATTGGTGGTTTAAATGGACTTAATTCTGCGTCTCCGTCTACACGTTTAACCTGTATAGGAGTATCCTTGGACACGTCTTCTTTATAATCTGGTGATGGTTTCTCTTTCACCTTATTCTCCTTCTGCCACTACATTTTGTGTTTCAGTTCTAATACTTATACCTAATTCTTCTAATTGTTTCGCACTCACTTGGCTTGGTGCCTTCGTCATTAAATCTGCGGAAGTCTGCACTTTGGGGAATGCCATTACTTCGCGAATATTATCTGTTCCTAATAATAACATGAGAAGACGGTCAAAACCTATAGCAAGACCACCGTGGGGAGGTAAGCCGAAACGGAAAGCATCTAATAAGAAGGAGAAGTTTTCGTAAGCAGCTTCTTCTGAGAAACCTAAGAGTTTAAGCATCTTGTCTTGCACTTCTTTATCATGGATTCGGATACTGCCTCCACCTAATTCAAAACCGTTCAGGATAATGTCATAGGCTTTTGCTCGCACTTCTCCAGGCTTAGTCTCTAGGAGAGATAAGTCTTCATCAAATGGCATTGTAAAGGGGTGATGTTTAGCCGCATAACGCTTGGTCTCATCATCCCATTCTAGAAGTGGGAAATCTGTAATCCAGACAAAATTATAAGTATTGCTAGCATATAAATCTCTACGCTTGGCAACTTCACCTCGAAGAGCCCCTAAGCTGTTATAAACTACGTCTAAGTTACTATCTGCCACAATAAGAAGTAGGTCCCCATCTTCTGCTTGACTTCTTTCTCTTATCTGAGCAAGAAGATCCTCATCCATAAACTTCAGAATAGAACCTCTCCATTTTTCTCCTGGTGATAACCATGCTAAGCCTTTGGCTCCATATGTTTTCGTGAATTCCTGTAGAGCATCAATTTCCTTGCGTGTCATATCGCCACCTGCAGGCACAGTAATGAGTTTCACGGCACCGCCATCTAGAGCGGAACGAAATACTTGGAACTCGGAATCCGTTACTAAATCACTAATGTCAATAAGTTCCATACCGAATCGCAAATCAGGCTTATCGGAGCCGAAACGTTCCATAGCTTCTTTATAAGTCAAACGTTGAAAAGGTTCATCGAAGGTAACGCCCTTTAAATCAGAAAAAAGCTTTTTTAGATATCTCTCTGTCAATGACATAACATCTTCTTCTTCTACAAAAGACATTTCAATATCTAATTGTGTGAACTCTGGTTGACGATCTATTCGTAAGTCTTCATCTCTAAAACAACGGGCAATTTGAATATAACGGTCATAACCTGCTGCCATTAAGAGTTGTTTATAGAGCTGTGGACTCTGAGGTAATGCGAAAAAAGAACCAGGAAAAACACGTGATGGTACGAGATAATCGCGGGCACCTTCTGGAGTGGATTTTCCTAACATGGGTGTCTCGAAATCAATAAATCCTTCTTGGGCAAAAAACTGCCTAGTGAAGTTTGCGACTTCAGAACGTAGCATCAATTTCTCCTGCATAGAAGGCCTACGAAGATCTAAATAACGATACTGTAATCTGAGGCTCTCCTTTACGTCACTATCTTCTTCAATATAAAAAGGTGGTGTTTCCGATTGACTTAAGATACGTAACTCTTGGGCGTGTAATTCCCACAAGCCTGTTTTCATCTCTGGATTAGGCGCAGAACGCTTCCTTAGCAACCCTTTCACAGCAAGGACAAACTCCGAACGCACATGACTCGCTTTTTCCATAACCTCCACGGGAGACTCTTCATCCACAACCACCTGTATGATGCCGGATCGATCCCTTAAGCTGATGAATATTAATCCCCCTAGATCCCTTTGCTTCTGACACCAACCCATAAGTGTCAGCTCTTGGCCCAGTTCAGCTTCCGTTACGTCTGCACAAAGAGCACTCCGATGTAACCCTTGTATATTTTCCATTCTTTAACTCCCTTATTCCGTTCTTAAGTACGCAATCAATTCGTCTGCATGCTCTAATGTTTTTCCTAATTGAAAACTTCTGTCTTCCGCATCTTTATCTTGTAAGCTTCTTACTGAAACTAGTCCAGATTCCAGCTCTGAATCTCCCAGAACCATCAAATACTTAATATTCTGTTTACCGGCAAACTTCATTTGTGCCTTGAAGGATCGGTCCATTAAATCATATTGCACAGAGATTCCTTCTTTACGCAAAATTTGACTTAGGACTTGCGCTGCACGGTGAGCCTTGGCTCCCATATTCGCAATATATAATCTTGTTTCCAAAGTATTTTCCTGTATAAGGCCCTGGGCTTCTAATTCCATCAACAAGCGTTCTTCACCCATTGCGAAACCTATACCAGGGGTTCGAGGCCCACCTAGAGCTTCCACTAAGCCATCATAGCGTCCGCCTCCACAAATCGTACCCTGGGTTCCCACATGATCCGATACGAATTCAAATACCGTTTTCGTATAATAATCCAACCCACGAACGATTCTGCCATCAACTTCATAGGCGATTTCTAATGCATCTAATCGCTCTTGTAAACCCTGGAAGTGCTCTGCACATTCTGTATCCAGGTAATCTAGCATGAGTGGAGCATCTTGCGTTATTCTCTGACAGCTCTCTTCCTTACAATCCAAAACGCGAAGTGGATTGAGCTCCATTCGCTGTTGACAATCCGCACATAAGGCTTCTTTATGTGGTCTCAAATAGGCCAAGAGTGCATCTCTATAAGCCTCTCTACAATTAGGACAACCAATACTATTTATTTTCAAGAGATAATTCTTCAAACCTAATTCTCTAAAGTAATGATCTAATAGGGCCAAAGCCTCTGCATCGATACTAGGTCCGGGCGACCCGAAGGCCTCTAAGCCCATCTGATGAAATTCTCGGTATCTACCCTTCTGTACATTCTCATAACGAAAAGCGGTGATTATATAAAATAATCTCTGGGGAGAAGGTTTCGAGGCTAAACCATTTTGAATATAACTTCTTACCACACCTGCTGTACCTTCAGGTCTCAGAGTCAAGGATCTTCCTCCCTTATCTTCGAAGGTATACATTTCTTTCTGGACAACATCGGTGTTTTCTCCTACACCCCTAGCAAAGACTTCTGTATGCTCAAAGGTAGGGATACGTATTTCTTCATATCCATATAGATGGCAAATATCTTGGAAGTGTCTCTCTATATTTTGCCAATTAAGGCTTACTTCTGGTAAGAGATCTTGCGTTCCTTTCGGTGCTTGTTGCTTCATACTATCTCCTCAATTTATTTTCTTACTTATCTTAGTATTATACCTTGCTTCTCTAGAATACGCCGTGTGTTCTATAAGCTTCTATTCAGGTGAATATTATAATCAATATTGCATAAAACTTCTTGTCTTCCTTATAATTCTTTACTATGAGACTCTAACAAAGGCACTAGAGTCTTCACTCTAATGCCTCGGTTTCAAAAATATTACTATATTAAAAAACTAATATTTATGTTTTCTTCGATGTGGAAGATTTAAAAATTCTCCTCACTATTAGTATTATGCCGGTAACTAGTAACAGTAATAAGCCCAACCATAGATATATTCCTCTGTTCTCCCCTGTACTTGGTACAGGTGGAATGGGTTTAACGGTAGGCTCAGGTGTTACCGATGGGGTTGGCTTACTTGGTTCGGTAGGTTTTGTCGGTGTATGTGTATTTGTGATAACAAATCCTTCTTCCCTATTGCCTGTAATCGATACGGTATAGCCCTCTACTTTAATTTCTTCTAGCGTATAAACAATCTTTCTTCCCTTCATATATTCTGGTAAAGACTTGAATTGTCCTGTCCAGAAATTCTCAGCATCAAGTGTAAGGGTTTTTTTCAATAATTTTCCATCCGCATATAAGGCTATTGTTATGCGTTCTGGACGCATCTTGTCTAGATCATCCTCATCTTCCCAGACTTTTCTTACCTCTACAGATACTTCACTAGGCACATGTATATTTCTCACGTCATATCCACTAATTTCCGTCTTATATCCGTTAACAGGTTCTTCCGAGATTGTGTAGTGAATAAGTACACCTGCTTCATACTTAGGTAGATTTGCAAAATGCCAAGACCACTCTTCTGTTTCTGTCACGACATGCTTATCAAGCAACTTGTCGTTATTCAATAGATGTATTGTGATAGATTCTGGCCTCATACCATCCTGATTGTCTTGGTCTAACCAGGTTTTGGATCCACTGATATTGACGAAATCAACTGTTCTTGTGTTCGTCAGTACGAATCCTAACACCGCATCACCTGTTATTGTTGGAACATAATTTTCCCCTATAAGTACTTCTCGTACGGTATAAACAACGCGGCTACCTTTAGAAGATTCATCTAAATTTATGAAGGTATTCGTCCAATTGTTCTCCTGTGATAATTCTAGGTTATATTCCGTATCTTGCCCATTCACCAGTAGCATAACACGCACACGATCTGGACGCTTAAGGTCTTGATTATTTCCATCCTCCCATGCCTTGGTTACTTGTAACGATGTCTTATTAGGTGTATGTATATTTTTGACATCGTATCCAGTCACTATACTACTATATCCTGCTATGGCATCTTCCGTAATGGTATAAATTATTGTTTCTCCTGCTTCAAACTCAGGTAATCTTGCAAAATGCCAGGACCAGTCGTCTGCTTCTGTAACACGTTTTACATCAACTTCACTACCATTTTTCAAAAGTCTTATCGTGATGAAGTCAGGTCTTACGTTGTCTTGGTTACCCGCATCATCCCAGGTTTTCTTCCCCAAAATGTCTCGCGTTTGATAAGTATTTCTGACGACTAAGTCATTTTCATCTTTATTATAGTATTCTGGTGTATAGTCATTTCCTTGGGCATCCACTTCTTGGACACGATAGGTATAAGCATGACCATTTTCATCATATCGCACGAAATCCGAAGCATTTATATCGGCATCTTCTTGATTCCATTGAACGGTATCTCCAGAAACTATTCTAGGACTACCAATCTTCACTTCATCTTGCTCGACATCGCTACGAATAAGTTGGAACCATATTTCTGGCTTCTCGAGAGACGCATCGATCCAGATTTTTTCAGCACGTATCTGTAGGTTTTCGGTTTGTCTATTGAGAAATTTTATCTTCGAATGTAATTGTCCCAAGTCTATTAGGACGTCGACGGTATTTCCTTCTATGGTCTCATCATCATGAATTTGAATGCTGGTCGCATAGCCCTCCGTCAACTCCGTCACAGTATATGTACCTCTTGCTAAGTTCTCCAATGTTTTAGTCCAAGTCCCATCCATAGGTAAGGAGAAGGTTTCGAAAAAGTCCTTTGGTCCTGTGACCAAGAATTCGAACGCAATAGATGCTCTATCTCTAGATGCTAGGCTTTGTTCTAGTACTTTTGTTAGCGTTAGTGTGCCAGCCCTCTCTTGGTTCTGAATTCTGACCGTAACGTCTTCTGTGTTGCCGTCGACTATGGTGAAACTTTGGCCAGTATTAATTGCACCATTGACATAATAGGTCACAAGGTGCCGAATTCATAACCATTAGATCTCAGATAACTTACGATAGAACTTACCGACTGCATAGTGATTTGTCTAGCTCTATTCGTACCATCATGCATAAGCACGACAGCTGTAGGAGGATTTCCATAGGCGGCTAAACTTTTTTTCAATTGCGCGACTTGTTATTCAGGATTAGCAGGATACCATGAGCCGCTTGCATCATCATTTAATGCGTTCCAATCAATATGCTCTACTCCATATATATTGCGAAGACGTTCGTTTGCCGGGCTTAAGCCTCGCCAACTCATATGACCACCTGGATAACGCCATGTATTTACCTGGAAATCTGCGCCAAGATATTTTCTTATGGCAGTCAAGCTTTTATCAAATTGATTTAGAATTTCATTGACATTACCTGATCGTCCAGGATACAAAGCATTATAGTTATGGTTAAATGAATGGATTCCAATGGCATGCCCTTCATGCACCATTCTTCTCAAGAGATAGGCGGTACTATCATTAATAGAGTTTCCCAATATATAAAATGTGGCGTGTACTCTAGCTCGGAGAAGGGCATCTAATAGAAGCGGAGTCGAATGAAAATTTAAGCCGTCGTCATACGTTAAGAACGTTACCTTACGTCCTTCTTGAACTCTGCCGCCATTAAACATTTTACTGCGTACATAGGCTGTATTATACATACCATTATTCACCACTGGTGCATTAGAAGCTGATGAGCTTGGTGTACTTGGTGTCACCGTTGTGGTCGGTGTTGGTACTGTTGTCGTTGGCGCCACTGTAGTAGTGCTTGTCGTTGGCACCACTATAGTAGTGGGAGTTGTTGTAGGTTTTTGCGTTATAGTGGTGGACACCATCGTTTTTGATTCTGTTACTATTGGTGTAGTAGAGAATACACTTGTATCTAAAGTGACAGAAGTGGTGCTTGTTGTCTTCACGGTTGTAGATTCCACTGTATTAGTAGGTGTTTCACGCGTTTCCTCGACTGTGGTGACATTATTTTTTGTTGTTTCTTCTGAAATATATAGCGTTGTGGACGTTTTTGTAATCTCACGCGTACCGGTGTTCATGGTTTCATTTATTTGGAAGCATCCTGCTAAGCTACTGGTAATTAATAGAGTTATTGATAACCCTACTATAAATCTCGAATAA
>CAYMOG010000008.1:38723-48443 GCA_964392065.1 uncultured Oscillospiraceae bacterium | reverse complement strand
AAGCACCTACGACTACGACAACAACTGAGGCGCCTACGACGACTACTACAACTGAGGCGCCTACGACGACTACTACAACTGAAGCGCCTACGACTACGACAACAACTGAGGCCCCTACGACTACTACTACAACTGAAGCGCCTACCACTACGACAACGGAAGCACCAACTACGCCAACAACTACAGAAGAAGAAACCACCGCTTCCACAACAGAGCCAACGACGAGCTTAACAACGGAAGAAGCGACATCAGAAGCTGAAATAGAGACAAATGAAATAACGAGTGCAAGCGATACTTCTGGTGAAACGGAGTTGTCAACCGTTGAAGATGAAACAACAACAGAACCAACAACAGAGTCTACAACGGAACCAACGACAGAACCAACAACTGAGCCTACTACGGAACCCACTACTGAGCCTACTACGGAGCCCATGCCTAGCGAAGTGATACTTGACAGCCCTGATGGCGTCCAAGTCCATAATTATATGCTAGACCACTTGAGCAATTTGAGTAGTCTCTTGGATGGTAACCCTAATAGTCCTATCGAACAGTATGAGTTACCTCAATTTACAGATATCAGTACGTTGAATGATAATCTTCTGGTCAATATATTTGCATCTAAAGCATTGGCATACATGCATCCTGAAAATTTGACGAGTCCATTTGAGAATCCTAGTGTAGCTTTGGCCGATATTGAAGAATATTTACAGTCCTTTATCAATCCTAGTATTAGTTTAGATCCTAATGTAGCTTATAATCTTTCCCCTTACGATTATGAGAATGGGGTCTTCACGCTTCCTCCAGATTTGGAGCCACAGGATGAGTCGAGTAATTACCCCCGAATCCCTGCAGAATTACTCTATTCTCTGACCTTGAACCCAGATGAAACTTATACGGCCAAGGCTTTATATTTAGACTACATCCAACAAACCGTTGAAGACGGTACGACACATTTAGCATTCAAAGAAATTCTAGATCTCAATGGTCAGATTGTGGGGCTATCCGCAGATCTAAGTAATAGTGTTCCTAATCGCTTAGAAGGCCTATCGAATAGTTCAAAATCCGTTTATTTCGCTGATAAGGACGCGATGCCTTATCTCCTGCCTCATATTGAATATACATTCAGTATCGGTGAGAATGGAAACTTAATACTTATTTCAAGGCAACGTATCAATGCTCCAGAAAACCCTAATGCCAACGGCAGTACAATAGATCCTCAAACCCTAGCGCGTGAGCGTCAAACGCTAGAATCTGCTAGACGATCCTATCAAGTAAATGGAATCGAAGAAGTCCAATCGGATGCAGGCTTAAATCTCTATTATATTGAGGCAAACACCAGTGCACCTGGAAATGCGGTCATGCCCAAAGGAACTAAATACATACGTATAGAATTTGGCAATAGTAATTTCAGTATTGCTGTAATTAATGATAGCCAAAGCGGAAGCCTAGGTTATATCGAAAAATAAGTAATACCTAATCCTCTGTTCCATTTCGAACAGAGGATTTTTTTAATTGTATCTCTTCTCTCTTCTCGAATAGAATGCGACCCATGATACAAATTAGCTTGTATTGCCTTCCACCCTCAATTATTATTAGAAAGAAAATCTACATTAGAATATACAACGGAGGAAGTATGTTGAAAAATATCAAGGAAAAGTTACCCGCCATTACTGTCTATTGTGGCTCTTCTACTGGTAATAAGGACTCCTATATGGAAAGCGCAAGAACTCTAGGAGCTTTGTTTGCCGAACACGAAATTGAATTAGTGTATGGGGGCGGCCAAAAAGGTCTCATGGGCGAAGTTGCCAACAGTTGTCTCAATGCCAACGGAAAGGTAATCGGTATCATCCCTGAATTTATGGTTGACCTAGAATGGGCGCATACGGGTCTAACTACCTTGCATCTCGTGGACACAATGACTCAGCGGAAAGAAATGCTCTTAGAAATGGGTGATGGTATTCTCTGTTTACCTGGTGGTGCTGGAACTTTAGAAGAATTTGCTGAAATCTTGTCATGGAGTCAGCTTCATATTCACTATAAACCTCTAGGATTTCTTAATGTTGAGAACTATTATGATAGCTTTTTTACGTTCTTCGACCATATGGTACAAGAAGGTTTTTGTCCTGCAAACACAAAAGATTTATTTGTAGTGGATACTGATCCACAGAGACTATTAGAGAAAATGGCAAATTTTGAGCATCATGGCATACCAAAGGTAACGAGTTGATGGCTTTTTGCTAATGTATTCAACATTTGTTTACGAAAATATGAATAAGAATAAATAGCACCATGCTAATATTAAATTGTTAAAAAATCTATATACCTACCCTAATACACTAATAAGGGTAGGTTTTTATAACTGTAGTTAATATATGCATTTATAGACGATCAGAAAGGTGTAGAAATGGCACGCTATTGTTTTTATTGTGGCAAGGAACTCGAAAAGGGTGAATATTGTAATTGTCGTGAACGCCAGAATAGAAGTTTCAAGGCAGAATATCATCAAAAAAATACAGAAGAAGAAAACACTTCCGATAATACACAGAAAACCACATCAGAAGAGAAATACAAGAACGAGCAAACAAAAGAAAAACCCAGTATTTGGAAATCCATTTCTAATCGTACTAAAGCGTTCTTCTCCAGCTTCAAACAGAAGCATTCTACTAAGAGCAAAAATGCTTCTACAAATCAAAATTTCACTGATGGTCAACAGTTTACAAATACAAGGAAAGCTACCGGTATAGGTGGGTTCTTCACCGGTGTGCAATTCTTCCATCAACTCTTTACGAAACCTATGAAAACAATACAAGATGCCAAGCGAGCTAGTATTAGACGCATACTAATTACTAATATTTTAAGCGCTTTCGTCTTTTCCCTTTTAATCTTTACTTTTGTATCAATGAGTTCTATTGCCCGAGTCGGCTATTTGCAGCAATTAGGCTTAAATCCAGAAAATCTCCTTTCGCGCGCAATCTTCTCTATGTTAAGAGGCTTTTTTGCGGCTTTGGCCATCGGATTTATCCGAGTTTTATTAACTTATTTAGTATTACGATTTATTGCTAGACAAAAGCATGACTTCACCAATCTCTATCGCATTTACCTCCCTGGAACCTACTACGAAATCATCATTATGCTTTTCTCATTAATTTTTGTTTCTGGGCACGGATTAAGGGCGATTGTCATGTTAATTGCAGCGTTCTCCTTGCGAATGGTAACAGACTTCTTGAGTCTCCGAACCAATATTCATTTAAATGATGATCGTTTGCTCGTACAATTTTCAATTATTCACGTGTTTTTGTTTATTATTTTATCTTTCTTCTTGAATTTCAGCGTGCCTAGTATTGCAAACTTCGATATTTTGCCCAACCGTCAAGAAGAAGTCTTTATACCCAATATCAAATCAATTGAGGAGCTCGAACGTATATGACCAAATTTCATAGAGAAACTTTACGCTGTCCCCACTGCTTAAATGAAGAGGAAGTCGTGATTTGGGATAGTGTAGATGCCCAATCAGACCCAGATCTCAAAGAGAGAATCCTACTAAAAGAATTGCAAAATTACGAATGTCAGAATTGTAATCATCTCTATATTCTTGAGAAACCTTTTGCATTTATCGATCGTAAAGAAAAGCTAATTCTCTACTATAATCCTGAACATGGAGCCATTCCCGAATTAAATCTGCGCCAAGATAATGGTAGTTTAGCGCCGGAGATTCAAGATGCTCTGCCGAAAGACTTCGGATTTCCCATTGAAGATTACACCCTCCGCCTCGTTTTGCGCTATAACGAACTTATTGAAAAGCTTCATCTTCATGACAACGGTCTATTGGATCGCGTTGTAGAAGTTGTAAAACTGGCAATTCGTTCTCATATGGAGGAAGAAACCGTTTCTAATACAACCGACGACATTCAAGATAAGGGCTTTGCGGGTGCAGATCAAGTTGGAGATTTATTCTTCTTAGGAGAAGACAACAATAAGTATATTTTTCAAACTTTTACTTCAGAAGGCCAATGGCGACAATTGGAACTCGATCCTTCTGTATATGTGCAAGCATATGATATGGTAGGTTCTAATCTTGCAGAAGAAGGTTCATGGGATATCGTAGATAATCGTTTTGCCGTTCTCTTCACACAATATGTGGCGAAGAAACTTGGAAATATTTCTTGATTTACCTACGCCTTAGACCCGGATCATAATGATTTACCGGGTCTTTTTGTATTTCTAAATCTCGTATTTTTCGAAGGTGCTTAGACTTGAATTTGCTTGGTTTAGAAGATAGTAATCCACCTAGTACAAGTAATGCCCCCGCTAGAATTGGGAGTATGAAATACCCATTTTTACTTAGTCCTAAGCTAAGTACTGAAAAAATTAAATAAAAACTTCCAAGAAGAATCAGAATGAACGCTCTATCTGTACGATGGCGTTGTTTCAGAGCGTAAAAAGCAATAATGATTGAGGATAGAATCAAGATCAGCGAATAACTTAAGAAAAAAGCAAATACGCTACTATAGCCTATAGCACGTAGATTTCTTGCGTAGAAATAGGTCATAGTGATTCTCTCTTGTTCCATACGAATAAAAGAAGATGGGAAGACAAGTAGAAAAACAATTAAGAGTATAAAAGAAACCAGAGCTACTAATAGCATAAGTATGGCGGAAGAGCTCAATAGATGTTTGCTTCTATTACCTTGAATATATATACCCATGAAACTTATCCTACTTTCTCTCTACGTTCACTAATTCCCATAGTACCAAAAACTGGAGAATCTTACCATAAAAAAGCCAGGAACTGCACATTGCTAATTCCTGGCTAAATTATTTAATGATTTCTATATATTTTATTCTCTGTCTTGGGATTCAGCGTTTTCTGTTTCCGAGTCTTCAGCTTCTGAAACATCAAGCGATTTCGATTTAGAATCTATATCTTCCTTATTAGGGCTTGCTTCCGCATCCGATTTCTGCAAAGAAGTATCGAGTTTTCTAAACTGAAGCTCCTCAGCATCCTCATCTGCACGTACTTCTACCGTATCGCCCATGGAGATTTTACCATCTAACATAAGCTCAGATATTTTATCTTCTACTGCCGTTTGTAGCTTACGACGAAGGGGTCTAGCACCGTATTGAATATCGGCACCTTGTACTGCTAACCAATTCACAGCACTCTCGTCTGCTTGCAAATGAATACCAATATCTTGCAAACGGTTTTGCAACTGTTTCAATAGTATTTCTACAATCTGACCCATAGATTCATTGCCCAGCATACGGAAGAATACGATTTCATCGACACGATTTATGAATTCAGGGTTAAAGGTTTTACGTAAGTCATCCATGACCACTTCTTTTGCTTCATCGTAGGTTCTACCACCATACATATTGGCATCTAAGTCCACAGTATCTTCACCCTTGCTCAGATTGACAAATCCAATACTTCTGCCTTGAGCGGTAGTGAGCGTCCTTGCCCCTATATTAGAAGTCATAATAATGATGGTATTTCTGAAGTTAACCGTTCTACCCTGGCCATCCGTTAATCTTCCGTCTTCCAAAATCTGTAGAAGAATATTGAAGATTTCTGGATGTGCTTTTTCGATTTCATCGAAAAGAACAACACTATAAGGTCTTCTTCTAACAGCTTCTGTTAGCTGTCCAGCTTCATCATAACCAACATATCCTGGGGGCGATCCAATGAACTTATTCACATCGAATTTTTCCATATACTCGGACATATCGAAGCGGATCAGTGCTTTTTCGTCACCAAACATTTCTGTTGCCAAAGCTTTTGCCAATTCCGTTTTACCAACACCTGTGGTACCTAAGAAAATAAAGGAACCTGCAGGTCTCTTAGGATCTTTTAATCCTAAACGTCCTCTACGAATAGCTCTTGCTACGGCATCTACAGCTTCATCTTGTCCGATGACACGTTCTTTTAAGCGTTTATCTAAATCACGAAGTTTTTCTTGATCTTCTTCTGTGAGTTTACGTACAGGGACGCCACTCCATTCAGATACAATATCTGCAATCGTGTCTTCTGTAAGGCGATTATGCTCTGCATCTACAGATCGCTTCCACTTAGTACTCAATTGATCTTTTTTCTCTTGAAGTTGTAGTTCTTCTCTACGTAATTCTGCAGCTTCTTCAAACTCTTCCTTCTCAGCTGCTGCTTGCTTGCGTTCTTCAATCGAACGGAGTTGTTCTTCTAATTCCTTCAATTCATCAGGTTCAGTGAAATTACTGAGTCTTATCTTAGAACAACCTTCATCAATTAAGTCAATGGCTTTATCGGGTAAGAATCGGTCGGTAATGTATCGAACCGAGAGATCTACAGCAGCATTAATCGCTTCGTTCGTTATCTTAACGCCATGATGGGCTTCATATTTATCTTTTAGTCCTTGCAAAATAAGAATGGCTTCTTCTTCGCTGGGTTCTTCTACCATGACAGGCTGGAAACGTCTAGATAAGGCTTTATCCTTCTCGATATGCTTCCTATATTCATCTAATGTTGTAGCACCAATGATTTGTAAATCGCCTCTTGCAAGGAGTGGTTTCAGGATATTAGCCGCATCTAGACTACCTTCTCCTGCACCCGCACCAACAATAGTATGAAGTTCATCAATAAAAAGGATCACATTCTCTGCTGCCATAGCTTCTTGAAGCGCTTTTTCGATTCTCTCTTCAAAGTCTCCACGATATTTAGCACCAGCCAACATAGAATTCAAATCTAGGCTAACTAATCGCTTGTCCTTTAAGACTTCTGGCATATCGCCATTCACGATCTTCTCGGCAATCCCTTCTGCAATAGCCGTTTTACCAACTCCAGGTTCACCAATTAGAACTGGATTATTCTTGGTTCTTCGCACAAGAATTTGCATAACTCGACTAATTTCTTCACTTCTACCAATTACGGGATCGAGCTTTTGCTCCTTCATCATGGTAGTTAAATCTTTGCCATATTGGTCCAAGGTTGGTGTTTCACTGTTTTCATTACCAACAGCTTCACGCTGGCCACTTTGGCCCATTCCACTTGTATTTTTTCGTTCTTTATCGCGATAAATCTCCATATAAATGGAACGCAGATCTAAACCCATCGTTTTTAGAATTCTAGAACCGACATTTTCACCTTCTCGAATAATACCAGCAAGCAGGTTTTCAGGATTTACAGTATCCTGGCCTCTCCTACTTCCTTCAAAAATCGCAAGCTCAAGAACTCTCTTAGTCCTTGGTGTCAGAAGTTGCATGATTTCTTCAACCTTAGGTTGGTTTGTTAATTCAACACTTCTCCCTTTTTTGCCGTTCACTCTACTCAAAGCATCCATATAGAGATCATAATTTAGATCATGATTATTCAATGCTTGGTAGGCTTTTCCTTCACCTTCTGCAAGTATTCCTGCTATTAAGTGTTCAGATCCTATGTAATCTTGATTAAATGCAATTGCTGTTTCATAAGCTTTATAAAATACATTTGCTGTTCTATCGGTATAACGCATTATCATAATTTTTTCCTCCTATCACAATACTATTTCTACTAGTAAATTTTTCAGTATCTTCATGCGTACAATCGGCCTTAATTTTGGACTAATATCTTCAAGTGTACTATCTGACAGAGCTGCCAGCATTAACCTAGCCGTACTTTCGTTGATAATCTTATAATCCAAGAAATTTTTAACATAAATATCTGCTTCTTGTTGCGTAAGCTCTCGACCTAATGAATTAATAACGTGCATCACATAAACTGTACTATCGTTTGCCATATCAATTTTATAGATCCGGATAGAGCCACCTCCACCCCTTCTACTCTCAACCCGATACCCTTGTCCATTCGTAAAACGTGTGGATAGGACGTAGGTTATTTGTGAAGGAACACAGTTAACTTCTTCTGCAAGTCTACCTCTTGTAAACTCAGCTAAACCATTATTTTCAGCCATCATATCCTTAATCATTTCTTCAATGATGTCACTAATCTTTGCCATAGTTCCTCCCTGTTCAAATTTATTATATTTATATCGGCCAAAGAAAATTATTCTGTTTAAAGGCATTGGAAACTTTTTCAAGTATTACCAATAGTCTTTAAGCATCTTTGACTTTCTTTGACTTTAATTATACACGGATTTTTTGATAGGTCAAGAAAAAATTTGATATTATTTGACATTCATTTAGATAATTTATAAAGGAAGCTCAATCTGTACTTTAACAGAGACTTGCCACAACTGTTCGCTAATTTTACGATCACGATACACACTTGCATTTAGAGATACGATTCCATGCACTCTACAATATTGTTTACGATGAAGGCGTAAAGCTTTCTTGGATTTCCAACGACCATTACCTTCTAATTCTCTATTGCATGCAGGGCAAGACCATGTCGATTTCTTTACAATCTGAATGGCTTCTTCTTTTGATGTATAGTTTTCGAAATGAACGGTTTTCCTTCGATTAATCGAAGGATCAAAAGATAGTCTAGAAAGCCTTTTACTTAAACGTTTTGCCGTCTTTGGCAAAAGCTCTTTACCTTGAAGACTACTTACAAGATTTTGAAGAATCATAGCCGTATAATATGCATCATTAATGGCGGAGTGAAAGGGTTCTTCTGCTGCGATATTATAGTAATCTAGGGCAAACGCTACACTTTTTTGTTGTGAGAAGCTCTTATCTTCCAAAGCAAAAAGCCTTTGGACATCAAGTATCTTACTAGCCTTCGTGGGTAAGAGATCATAGTGTTCGAGATTTGAACGCCATGGTTTCACATCACTTTTGCTCCAAGTACAAAGTATAATTTCTCCGTCCGTATAACTTCTAATCCAAGCTTGTAGCGCTCCTATCGCTTCACGAAAATGCATGCCTTTTTTCAAACTTGCTGTGTTGCGTTGAGTTACTTTGCTAACATGATGGTCTAGATGGACAAAATACTGGGGTTTAACATACGTATAAAATCGATCCAGTATACTTAGATTTTCATCTAAGAGTACTGCACCGATTTCAATAATCTCCATAGAGAAATTAACGATATTCTCTAACTGTTTCTTATTGTTCCGATCTGCTATATTCCATTCTAAATCTAGTACTAAATAATGCATACTCCCATTTTAATGGATATATTGAAGTTGTGAAGCAGCAGAAGCAGAAAGTGTTCGAGTTCTATAACTCCATGGTTTCCAACCTACTCCAGATTCGGAAACCTGAATACTGCCGTTGGCAAAAACCTTCTCCACAAACATGACATGGTTACCACTTGCGTTGACAGCGATGGCGCCAACTGATGGTGTGTAATTTACACGATAACCTTGATTTGCAGCACTCCAAGCCCAATTTCTAGCATCCCCCATATTGTTTGGTAAAGACTTACCAACGTTTAAACGTGCATTGTAAGCATACCAAGTACACCAACCTGCTGCATATAGATTATTACCAGCATTGTATCGTCCTAATTGCCATGAATTTACAACAATATTATAAACTCGATACTCTTCTGAAGTCATGCGACGTAAGCCATCTATATAGTAATAGTTAGGATCTTGCGTAGGAGGTGCAGTCGTTGCTTGCGTAGTCGCCTGCGTTGTAGTTGGAGCTGCTGTAGTCGTTGTAGGAGGCACAGTCGTCGTAGGTGCTACTGTTGTTGTGGTCTCTCGTGTAGTCGTCGAAGGGGCTACTATTGTCGTGGTCTCACGTGTAGTTGTCGAAGGGGCTACTATTGTCGTGGTCTCACGTGTAGTTGTCGTAGGGGCTACTG
>CAYMOG010000008.1:0-38623 GCA_964392065.1 uncultured Oscillospiraceae bacterium | reverse complement strand
GTCGAAGGGGCTACTATTGTCGTGGTCTCACGTGTAGTTGTCGTAGGGGCTACTGTTGTTGTACTTGGGGCTTCTTCTATAGACGTAGACGTTACGGTTGTTGTAGGCGTGGATTCTTCATAAGTATCAAAACTTAAACTAGGTATTTGCTTTTTTTCTTCTGTGGCTAATTGCCCATCATAATATAAAACATTATCTCTTGGATCCGCACTAACAGTAGGTAGCGCATTAACAGTAGTAGAAACCGTAGTACTTGCTTCTCTAGTATCTAATAAGGAACCCTCTCTATTTAATGAATCTCCCATTAATAGCTCAATTTCATCCATTTGTTCAATGATAGAAAATTCAGATACCTTCGTTTCATCTGATAGAATACTCTTTTCTTGCTTCGTTTCTAATTCTACAGATTTCACCTCTAGAGGTTGATGTAAATTATTATAAGCAAGGCCAATAGCAAGTATAGTTGCTAATGCACTTGTAATTCCAACTGGATTAAAGATTTTTTTTATCTTATTTCCTTCACCTTGTTTGGTTTTGGAAATTAATCTTTCTATGAATTGCTTGAAAATCAAAATGGTCCTCCCTAGACATTGATGAAAATCAATATCCCTTATTGTCCAAAATATAGTTGTCTTGGAAACAAAATCTTAAAGAAGAATACTCCATGCCCGTTTAAAAGTCAAAGAATGGATTGAGAACACCAGACATTCTGGGCAAAAGTATGAATTATTACAAGTTTTTTACAGAAATTCTGTAAATCATAAAGAAAACAGACCTAGTAATTTCATACTAGGTCTGTCCAAAAATATTATTCTATGGATATACTTTCTGTTTCGCTTACATCTAATGCTGCATCTACATCAATTGCTTCTTGTCGATGTACATCTTCTGCCAAATGCTCTTCTAGATTATCTAGTCGTTTCTCTAGCAATTCTCTATTTCCTTCTATTAAAGGAACTGGAGTCACATTTCGATAATGTATCAATCCCGTACCTGCTGGAATTAATGTACCGATAATAACATTTTCCTTCAATCCTAAGAGATCATCAACTTTGCTCTTCACAGCAGCATCCGTTAGAACTCTAGTGGTTTCTTGGAAGGAAGCAGCGGAGAGCCATGAATCTGTAGCCAATGAAGCCTTCGTAATACCCAAGAGTATACGGTTACCGCTGGCTAAAGTATGACCTTCTTCACTCGCAATCTTATTTGCTTTTTCAAATGTGAAGCGATCAACTGTACCACCCGTTGGTAAGTCTGTTTCTCCTGCGTCTTCAACACGTACTTTACGCATCATTTGGCGACAGATAATCTCAACGTGCTTATCACTGATGTCTACACCGTTATTGTAATAAACCTTGATAACTTCTGAAATGATATAGCGTTCTACACCAGGGATGCCGCTAATCTTCATAATATCATGGGGGTTAACGGAACCATCCGTAATGAGATCACCCGCTTCAATATGGTCTCCATTCGCAACAATTAACGATGCACCATAAGCAATGCTATAGGTTACAGCTTCATTTTCTTCATTGGTAATGGTTACTTCGCGTTTACGTCTTGCTCCATCCTTGATGCTTACCACACCACTTAGTTCCGACATAACAGCTTGGCCCTTTGGCTTACGTGCTTCAAATAACTCTTCTACACGAGGTAAACCTTGAGTAATATCTTCTCCAGCTGTTGCAATACCACCCGTATGGAAAGTACGCATAGTCAACTGTGTACCAGGTTCACCGATAGATTGGGCAGCCATAATACCTACAGCTTCACCTACCACTGCACGTTCACCTGTTGCAAGGTTATCTCCGTAACACTTCGCGCAGACACCATAACTAGCCTCGCATGTTAATACAGAACGAATGGATAATTTTTCAATGCCTGCGTTTTCAATCTGCTCTGCAATATTTCTAGTAATTAGTTCGCCTTTTGCAATAATTAGCTCTTCTGTATTAGGATCATAGAGATCATTACCAACATATCTGCCTGTAACGCGGTCGGCCAAAGATTTAATCATACGTTTACTCATGGATGAACCTGAAGTGAGTGCAGAAACTTCAATAATTTCTTCTGTACCACAATCTTCTTCAGAAATAATTATGTCCTGAGCTACGTCAACTAGACGTCTGGTTAGATATCCGGAGTCCGCTGTTTTAACCGCCGTATCGGATAGGGCCTTACGGGCACCATGAGAAGAAATAAAGAATTCTAAAACATTCATACCTTCTCTTAGGTTCGACTTAATTGGAATTTCAATCGTGTTACCAGAGGTATCGCTAACGTTTCCACGCATACCAGCAAGCTGTTTAATCTGGGAAATAGAACCACGAGCACCAGACTGAGACATCATGGCGATCGTATTGTACTTATCCATAGACTCTTTCAATGCTTCCGTGATTTCATCTGTCGTCTTACTCCAAATTCTAATTGAAGCTTGTGCACGACCTTCTTCATTTAATAAACCACGTTGGTGCTGTTTGGCAATGTATTCAATTTTCTTATCTGCCTGATCTAAGTAATCCTGTTTTACTCCTGGAACAATCATGTCAAAGACACTAATTGAAATACCGGATTGAGTAGAACTATGGAAACCTAAATCCTTAACTTTATCTAAAACAATTGCAGTTTCTGAAATACCATTTTCACGGATACAACGTTCAATGATTTCACCCAACTTCTTCTTATTAACAAGGAAGTCGATTTCTAAATCAAGTTCATGGCCTTCTACTGTACGGTCGACATAACCTAAATTCTGAGGGATAATTTCATTAAAAATGAAGCGTCCCATTGTAGATGTCACCAATCTCTTAAGTTTCTGGCCATTTACTTCACGAGTAATTTGAACGGTGATATCCGCATGAATACCTACTTCACCTTGATCATAGGCCATCGTTGCTTCAGAAAAGCTAGAAAATACCTTGCCAGAGCCCTTCTCGTTTTCCTTATCAAGAGTTAGATAATATAAACCTAAAACCATGTCCTGAGTTGGAACCGTAACAGGTTTACCATCTTGAGGTTTCAAAAGGTTATTTGCATGTAGCATTAGGAAGCGTGCTTCCGCTTGCGCTTCTGCCGATAAAGGTACATGTACAGCCATTTGGTCACCATCGAAGTCCGCGTTAAAAGCCGTACACGCTAAAGGATGAAGTTGAATCGCTCTACCTTGTACTAGGACAGGTTCAAATGCCTGAATACCTAAACGGTGAAGTGTAGGTGCTCGGTTTAGCATAACAGGGTGGTCCTTGATAACCTCTGCTAGAATATCCCAAACAATGTCATCTCCACGCTCTACTAATTGTTTAGCGGTCTTAATATTATGAGAATATCCTTCTTCAACTAAGCGCTTCATTACAAATGGTTTAAACAGCTCAATAGCCATTTCAGTTGGTAATCCACATTGATGCATTTTCAACTCTGGACCAACAACGATAACCGAACGACCTGAATAGTCAACACGTTTACCTAGAAGATTTTGACGGAAACGCCCCTGTTTACCTTTAAGTAAGTCAGATAAAGATTTATAAGCTCTGTTACCTGCCCCTGTCACAGGACGACCACGTCTACCGTTGTCAATGAGTGAGTCAACGGATTCTTGCAACATTCTCTTCTCATTTCGAACGATGATTTCAGGAGCACCAAGTTGCAACAACTTGTTTAAACGGTTGTTTCTATTAATTACTCTACGGTATAGATCATTCAAGTCAGAGGTTGCAAAACGTCCACCGTCTAACTGAACCATAGGACGCAAATCAGGTGGTAGTACAGGTAAAACATCTAGAACCATCCATTCAGGTTTGTTGGTAGAACGCTCAAATGCTTCTACAACTTCCAAACGCTTGATTAAACGAACCTTCTTCTGACCTTTAGAATCTTTAACTTCTTGTTTTAATTCTTCAACAAGACTTGCTGTATCAATTTGTTCTAGAAGCTCTTTAATTGCTTCAGCACCCATACCTACACGGAAGCTGTTTCTACCAAATTTACGTAGCGCTTCTCTATAAGTAGATTCATCAATAATGTCTTTTGCTGAAAAATCGCTTTCTCCTGGATCAAGTACAATAAAATTAGCGAAATAGAGTACTCTTTCTAGAGAACGAGGAGAAATATCAAGAATTAAACCCATGCGACTAGGGATACCGCGGAAGTACCAGATATGCGATACGGGAGCGGCTAACTTAATGTGTCCCATACGCTCACGTCGGACTTTGGACTTCGTTACCTCAACTCCACATTTATCACAGACGATACCACGATAACGAATTTTCTTATATTTACCACAGTGACATTCCCAGTCCTTCGATGGACCGAAGATACGCTCACAGAATAAACCATCACGTTCTGGTTTTAACGTACGGTAGTTAATGGTTTCTGGTTTTTTTACTTCACCATGTGACCATTCTAAAATCTTTTCGGGGGAAGCAAGTCGAATACCAATAGATTCGAACTCCAGTTCCTTTTTCTCGCGTTTATTGCGCCCGTTTGCTAATCGTAAATCAGCCATTATAAATCACGTTCCTTTCACTCTTCTTCAGCATCGGCGATAGAGTAGCCTTGTTCTTCGAACTCCATATCTTCAACTGTTTGATCATCATCAATAGATCCAATCAGTTTACGGAGGCGATTAACATCATTATTTATATCGAACTCATCATCTTCAATTTCTTCTTCAATTTCTACTTCTTCGTCCTGATAGAAAATGCGTACATCTAGACTTAAGCTTTGCATTTCCTTAATGAGAACCTTGAAGGATTCTGGAGTACCTGATTCAGGTACATTCTCACCTTTTACAATAGCCTCATAGGTTTTCGTACGACCACTTACATCATCAGATTTTACGGTCAAAATTTCTCTTAACGTATAGGCTGCACCGTATGCTTGTAGAGCCCAAACTTCCATCTCACCGAAACGTTGGCCACCGAATTGAGCCTTACCTCCAAGAGGTTGTTGCGTAACTAGAGAATAAGGACCAATAGAACGTGCATGAATCTTATCGTCAACTAAATGGTGGAGTTTCAAGTAATACATGACACCAACCGTAACTTTATTATGGAAAGGTTCACCTGTTCTACCATCGTACACTAATGTTTTTCCATCTTCATCAAAACCAACTTCTTTGAACATCTCTTGGATATCTTTTTCATCGGCACCATCGAATACAGGAGTGGCAATTTTATAACCGAGCTTACGAGCTACATTACCTAAATGTACTTCGAGAAGCTGTCCAATATTCATACGAGAAGGAACACCTAGTGGATTTAAAACAATATCCAATGGCGTACCATCTGCAAGATATGGCATATCTTCTGAAGGTAAAATTCTTGAAACAACACCCTTATTTCCGTGACGTCCAGCCATCTTATCCCCTACAGAAAGCTTACGCTTCTGTGCAATATAGACTCGAACGAGTTTATTGACTCCGTGACGAAGATCATCATCTTTTTCACGATCAAAAGTTTTAATATCAACGACTATACCGGCCTCACCGTGTGGAACACGAACAGAAGTATCACGCACTTCACGTACTTTTTCGCCGAAGATCGCTCTATAGAGTCTTTCTTCAGCAGTAAGTTCAGTT
Organism: uncultured Oscillospiraceae bacterium; assembly: GCA_964392065.1. Taxonomy (GTDB): domain Bacteria; phylum Bacillota; class Clostridia; order Saccharofermentanales; family Fastidiosipilaceae; genus JASBZA01. The sequence goes on along the minus strand of CAYMOG010000008.1, from coordinate 33,048 downwards.
TCACCTTTAGGTGTAATCTTACCTACTAATATATCGCCCGCGCGCACTTCCGCACCCATACGAATGATTCCATTTTCGTCTAGATCACGAAGGACGTCATCCGATACCTGGGGGATTTCTCGAGTGATTTCTTCTGCACCTAGTTTAGTATCTCTAGCTTCACACTCATATTCTTCAATATGTATAGAGGTATAGACATCATCTCGAACAAGTCTTTCATTAATTAAGACCGCGTCCTCATAGTTGTAACCTTCCCACGTCATGAAACCGATAAGTGCATTCTTACCTAGAGCTAATTCTCCTTTGTCTGTAGCTGGACCATCAGCAATGATATCTCCGGCCTTGACCTGGTCACCAACCTTTACCAATGGACGTTGGTTAACACATGTTGAGTGATTTGAACGGCGATATTTAATTAAGTCGTATTCATCCGTTGAAATAGCTGAAGTTTTGATCTCAATTCTGTTAGCAGTTACTCTGGTAACCTCACCATCGTTTTTAGCTAAAATACAAACGCCAGAATCTTTTGCCGCTTTATGTTCCATACCGGTACCAATAATTGGTGAATCCGTTTCAATCAAAGGTACTGCTTGACGTTGCATGTTCGATCCCATAAGAGCACGGTTCGCATCGTCATTACCTAAGAAAGGAATGAGAGACGTGGCGACCGAAACAATTTGCTTCGGAGAAACGTCCATAAGATCAATCTTCTCAGGTGCAACCTCTTGGAATTTATCTAACCAACGTGCGGTTACCTTCTTAGAAATAAATCTTCCTTCTTCATCCAAAGGTTCATTTGCCATAGCAATATAGAAGTTATCTTCCTCGTCAGCCGTCATATAACGCACTTCATCGGTAACGATACCCTTCACTTTGTCATATATACGGTAAGGTGTTTCAATGAATCCGTATTCATTAACCTTCGCATAAGTCGCTAAAGAATTTATTAAACCAATGTTTGGTCCTTCTGGTGTTTCGATAGGACACATACGTCCATAATGGGAGGTATGTACGTCACGAACTTCGAAGTTTGCACGATCTCTACTGAGACCTCCAGGACCTAAAGCAGACATACGACGTTTATGTGTTACTTCCGCCAATGGGTTATGTTGATCCATGAACTGAGACAGCTGTGAGGATCCGAAGAACTCTTTAATAATAGCACTAACAGGCCTTGAGTTAATTAATTGCTTCGCTGTAGCCGTTTCAATATCGGCAAGAGAACGCATTCTCTCACGAACAATACGTTCTGTTCTGGTAAAACCAATACGAATTTGATTTTGCAACAGTTCACCAACCGAACGCACGCGACGGTTACCTAAATGATCAATATCATCTAGATGGCCAATATCATGATATAGACCTATCAAGTAACTTACTGAAGAAATAATATCTTCCACTGTTACATGTTTAGGACAAAGCTGCTTGGCATGTTTACTTAGAAGCCGGTTGATTTCTGTTGCAGCATCTCCATCAACACCTTGTACTTGAGCAACAATACTACTTAACTCATTTAAACGTACCATTTCGGTAATATTACTTTTTTCTGGATCTACTTTATCCAGGACTTCAGATGGGAAGAAATGTGATAAGTATGGTTTCACCTCTACACGGCTATTACCAATTACTCTAAATGTTCCTAACCCTTCAGTTAGCACGTCACCAACGAGTACCATTGGAGTTACAACTACTTCATTAATACCAGCATTCTGAACTTGCCATGCCTGATCTTCCGTAATAATGTCGCCTTCTTCAACTAGAATTTCTCCATCTGGAGAAGCCAAAGTTTCTGTGGCTTTATGACCTAGAATACGAGACGCTAGAGCAAATTTACGATTAACTGTGTAGATACCTACTTTGGCTAAATCATAACGTCTATCGTCAAAAAACATATTGTTTAAATGTGTTTCAGCACCCTCTGCTGAAACGGGTTCCCCTGGACGAAGCTTACGATAGAGCTCTTGTAAACCTTCTTCTCGGTTCTTCGTATTATCCTTCGATAAAGTAGCTAAAATTCTCTCATCTTCACCGAATTTATCAATAATTTCCTCATCAGTACCGAAACCTAGGGAACGAAGGAAAACCGTCAGAGGAAATTTACGTGTTCTATCAATACGAATATTGATCACATCGTTATTATCCGTTTCAAACTCAATCCAAGCACCACGGTTTGGAATGATTTGTGTTGCATATAGATCCTTACCAGATTTATTATTCTTCACAGAAGTGAAATATGCACCTGGAGAACGGACCAGCTGTGAAATCACAACACGCTCAGCACCATTAATAATAAAGGTACCATTAGGTGTCATTATAGGGAAATCACCTAAGAAAATTTCTTGATCCTTCTTGGTTCCATCCTTTTTATTTGTTAGTCGCACATTCATGCGTAAGGGCGCTTCATAATTGGAGTCCCTCTCTCTACTCTCATCCATATCATAAGTTGGGTTTTCTTCATCAAAGAAAGTTTCTAGAAGATGTAACTCTAAATCCCCAGCGCCATCGTCCACGATTGGAGAAATAGAATTCAAAACTTCTTGAAGTCCCTCTTCGATAAACCATTGATAAGATTTTTTCTGGATATCGACTAAGTTTGGCATATCAATGACTTCTTCAAGTCTAGAATATGACATGCGCTCTGTCTGCCCGTATTTCACAGGTTTCAACATATGTAGTTTCACCTCACCCTAATTCTAACGGTTACCCGCTGTCTGCCAGAATGGCAGGATTGACAATAAAATAGCCCTATACTAGTAGGGCTACATTAGATATCGTATATTAGCACTAGATTTTTTCAAAATCAAGAAAATATGACTTTGTCAAGTGCTTTTCTATTTTTTAGAGAATTTTCTCATTTGAATTGTATTAATTCTACATTTTCACAAGAAAGATTTTATATTCTCGACATATTCATGAATTATCCTGCTAACTCAAAACCTGGATGAACTCGAACGACTTCATTGTTCTCAATTGCAATAGATTTATTAAAATCTTCCTCATAAGCTTCTGATTGCAAAACATTCTCTACTTGTTCATACCATGATTCTTTCTCATGACGTTCCAGAATTGTAATTACATATATCTTTCGTTCGCTCTCTACGACATGTGCTGTACCTTTCTCTGCATCTTCAGATAGAGCAAAGTTCACGATTACGGGATCAATATGTTGAGCTGCAGCTGCGGTAATCAATTCTAATTTGTTACCCTCTGTTGCTTTGGGTACACCCGTTACAGCTTCTGTTTCATCATATTCCTTCACATCTTCTTCTGTTTTAAAGGTAGAGGCCAAAGAAGTCGCCGTTTTTCTTATAGAATCAATTTCTTCCTCTGTTTTAGGAAAGCCGTTGCTATCTGCGATATCAAAGCTTGACACGATAACATCTGCTACCTTTCTAGTATCTTGTTTACGATCTAAGAAATAAACAATTATAAAGTCATTACCAACTTTAATATAATCAACGTCATCTGCCTTCCTATCCTCTGCGAATAACCAATTACCCAATTCTTGGTTGGTAACCATTGCACGCATAGTATTCTCTTGAAGGGATTGATCTTTATCCTCATTATTAGGTGTATTATCAACAACTTCACCACCCACTACAACTTGTTGGATAGGATCGTGTTCTTCTGCTAGAGGTTCCATATCCTCTGCCGAAGATATTTCAGCAACTAACTTCTCTGCAAGTGCTTTTGTTTCTTCTACCTTTTTTTCTAACGCTTCTGCACTTAGCGGTTCATCATTTTCATCTCTTTGCTCTGTTTTTAGAGTAAAGCTACGATAATCGACTAAATCATAGGAATCCGTATTATTAGCATAATATTCTTCAACATCTCCCGCTGCTATCTCGTATGTTTCAGGCATATCTAATGAATACTGACGTGCTAGATACTGTTTCGCTACGATTCGACGGTACTCCTTAACGGTCATACCTTTTCCATACATACTTTCGAGATACATCTCAAAATCAAGTGGCGTACCTATTCTTTGGCGTAAACCATCTACCATTAAATCAATATTAGTATTATCTTCTTCATCAAGAGTATATCCAGCATCAATAGCTTTTTGATAGGTTACATTATCTTGCATTAAGCCATTGACCGTTAACTGGTGGAAAAAAGTTCCCCAACTAATGTCTTGCCCACTTACTATTTGAGAACTATCTCTCTTATTAAGAACACCCTGTCCCTGCCCTATTACCTGATTATATTGATTATAATAAGTATAATAATTATAGTTATATTCAGTTATCGTGACAGGTTCATCATTTATCTTCATAGCACTCAAATTTCTCTGAGGAATACCGAATAGCCATAAAACATAAACTAAACCAATAATAGCTGCTAAGACTAGGGCAGTCGTTAATAATACTTTATTTCGCTTACTTTTCTTACGTTCAGAAGTATTAATAACGGTACCGCGTTCCCGTATAGCTTTTAGACGCTCTTCACGCGCCTTTCTACTCTCTTGATTCTTCGAGACATTACCTGTCTTGAAATCTTTTATTTCCTTGTTATTTTTCATTTATTTATTTCCTCAGATTCAAAATTTACAAATAATTATAGGCTTTTCTTCCACGAATGACAATGAAAAGCCTTATGATTATAACCTATAAATGGGAACTTAGGTATTTTCTTCACCTTCTCGTGTTCTCAAATTATTATCTTCATTTAGTTCATTAATTTTTTCGCTTTCACGTTCACTCTTTTCTAATTTATCTGAACGTTCATTTTCTTTGCGTTCTTCTTCTAAAATACGTTGTTCCTCTTCATATTCTTTTACGGTTTTATTAATTCTTAAACGTAATCTATCAATACGTTTATCATCCATACTTAGAACCTTAAAAGTCATGTTTCTGTAATCAATTTCAGGTTGCTCATCATCCTCAGGTATTCTGGCCAAAAGCCCAATCATTAAACCCGCTATGGTATCGTAGTCCGCTTCTTCTTCATCTGGAAAATACGCTTCTTCCAGAACACGATTTATATCTTCAGGATTAAGTAAACCACTCATTTCATAACAATTATCATCGACTTGATTGATATCATAATCTTCTTCATCGTACTCATCTTGAATATTACCGACAATTTCTTCTAGTATATCTTCAATTGTTACTATACCAGCAGTCCCACCATATTCATCGATTACAACTGCCATAGAGATATGTTCACTTTGCATTTCTCTAAACAATTCATCCACATTCTTACTTTCTGGGACCCAATATGGTTCTCTTAGCAAAGTTCGAAGATCAAAATTTTCATCCTTCTGGTAACGTGATACGTAATACAGTAAATCCTTAATGTGAAGAATACCTATAATATCGTCAATATCTTCGTTATATACAGGTATACGGCTATATTTTTCATGTATAGCTACATCCAATGTATCCTCATAATCGGATAAAACATCTAGAGCAATCACATTGGTTCTATGCGTCATAATTTCCGAAACTTCTTTATCATTGAATTCAAATACATTTACAATCATCTGGCTTTCTTCACTATGAATACTTCCCATCTTACTGCCTTGATCCAATAACATGCGGATTTCTTCTTCTGAAGCTATCTGAATAGAATCATCAGGATTAATTCTTAATATCCTTAATATCAAACGGGAACTCTTGCTTATTAACCATGTAATAGGTTTAAAAAAATAATCGAAAAAGGTCAGGAGGCCTGCTACACCTTTTGCAAAAGCATCTGGATTTGATAAAGCTATCTGTTTAGGAACAAGTTCACCTAATACAATAGAGACATAAGAGGTTATAAGAGTAACCAAAACAAGACTAAGATTGTATATTAAAGCACTAGGACCATCAGGATTAGAGCTAATTGCCCAAGCCAAACGGTCTGCAAAGGACTGTCCAGCAAAAGATGAAGATAGGAAACCCGCAAAAGTAACACCTACTTGAATGGTTGCAAGAAAATTTCCTGGATCATCAATAAATTTTAATAACTTAGAAGCTTTCTTGTCACCTTCTTCTGCATCTCGACGGATCGCATTGTTATTTACAGAAACAATTGCCATTTCAGTAGCTGCAAAAAAAGCATTAACCAAGACTAGAATAAGAACGATTAGTATTTGAGTTAGAATACTTCCATCGGCTGTAGCCGTTCCAGAAGTTGTAGTCAAAGCCAGAAAATTAGATAACCAGCTGTCGTCCACAAAGCATGTCCTCCACCAAACCTTAGGCTGCGGACCGTCATCGTTTAAAAACAAAATGTTTTCTGATGTACGCCGGTACCATGGGTCTACGATATTCAAAGGAAAAATTTTTAAAAGAACATCGATTCGTCTATTTAACATAAAGAAAATAAACTTATTTTAAAATAGCATAAGATATGCGACGATTCAAGAAAAATCATAGAAATTTAAGTTAAGCATTTGCTAGCCAGAGTTTTTTGGCGTGAATAATTATAAACATAGTCAAATTTATGGTTTAAACTATTGTTAATTCTTGCAAATAATTTATAATCATTGGTAATAGAAATAAACTATTGTAAGGAGATAATATACAATTCATGGAAGAAGTTTATACGATTTTAGAAGTTTCCAATTTATTAGAAATAACGACTCAAGCAGTTTATAAACGGTTGCAAATTGATAAGGAAGATTTGAAAGAATTTGAAACAACTAAGGGAGGCAAAAAATCACTTACAAAAGAGGGGGTTGAGAAGCTTGCTGAATTAATGGGTATTGCAAACCCCTTTAATCCTGTTGTAAATACTGTTGACAATAACATAAATGCTGAAGCCCAATCATCTGATCCACAAGTTGAACTATTATCCTATTTACGTGAAGATAACCAACGACTTTTAAAAGAAGTTGAAAACTTAAAGGCAGAATTAATTGAAACACGATCCTTAAGAGAATCTGATAAAAGAAATGCTGATGAGGAGCGAAGACAACATGAAGAAGCGCGTATGAGAGCGGATACACTTTTGATGAAAGCCATGATGAACCAAGAACAACCACGCTTATTGGAACGAATATTTGGTAAGAAAAAACAAAAAGAGAACAAAAATAATAATGAAAATCCTTTTGAATAAATATATACACTAAGAACCTTACACATAAATAAGTAAGGTTCTTTCGCTTTAAATATCAATGTTTAGTATCTTTGCTATGCGTTCTAAATCTTCTAAATTATAAAAATCTATTTTTATGAATCCGTTACCATCATCATGGTAACGAAATTGCACAGAAGTACCTAATTGTCTTTCTAAATTTGATTCAATACTTTGTACGTGTTTTAACAACGGTATATTATCATTGGTAATAGATTCATTGCTCTTATCTAAGTTTTTTTCCGTATATAATGCATCTATATGTTTTTGTAACTCTTTTACAGACCATTGTTTTTGCACTAACTGACCCGATAAATATATAATATCGGCTTCCTTATACAACGATAATAATAACTTTGCATGGCCCATTGTTATCTTATTATCCTTTATTAACTCTTGTGTAAAAGCTGGTAGAGTTAATAAGCGTAAAGTGTTACTAATAACGCTTCTACTCTTACCAACAGACTTAGCAATTTCTTCATGGGAAAGTTGGTAATCTTCTTGCAATGATTGGTAGGCCAAAGCTTCTTCAAGCACATTTAAATCTGCTCTCTGAATATTTTCAATGAGTGCATGTACACTAGATTCAAATTCATTAAGCTCTCTAACTATGGCAGGTATATATTCCTGCTTCGCAATAATTGAAGCACGCCAACGCCTTTCGCCTGCAATAATTTCATATTTATCGTCTTGGATTGGACGAACTATAATAGGGGAAATTACACCGTTTTCCTTAATAGAGTTTGCCAAACTTAAGAGTTCCTCTTCTAGAAATAATTTTCTTGGTTGGTGAGGATTAGGCGCTATTTGAAATAGTGATAATTTCTTAATTTCTTCTTGCATCTAATATTACACTTCCGTGACAATGTTCCACGTGGAACATTAAGCATCAATCTCTGCATACTGAGCATTTTCCTGTATGAAGTTTCTACGAGGCTCAACCTGCTCACCCATAAGTAAAGAAATAGTCTCATCTGCTTCTTTAATATCTGCAGCACTTACTTGTAATAATTTTCTTTTAGATGGATCCATTGTAGTTTCCCACAATTGATCTGCATCCATTTCGCCTAAACCCTTGTATCTTTGCATTTTAGGATTTGTCCAACCCGTTCTCTTCTTGATTTCCTCCACTTCTTTATCATCGAAAGCATAATAACCTTCTTTCCCTTGGTATACTCTATACAGAGGTGGACAGGCAATATAAATATTCCCATTGTCAACTAAATCTCTCATATAGCGATAGAAGAAAGTCAACAATAATGTTCGAATGTGCGCACCATCAACATCAGCATCCGCCATAATAATAACCTTATGATAACGAAGTTTTTCAATATCAAAATCTTCACCGATACCAGTACCTAGCGCCAAGACAACAGGTTGCAACTTATCGTTGTTATATACTTTGTCAATTCTAGAGCGTTCTACATTAAGCATTTTTCCCCAAAGCGGAAGAATAGCTTGATATTTTCTTTCTCTACCTTTTTTTGCTGTACCTCCAGCTGAATCTCCTTCAACTATGAATATTTCACTTAAAGCTGGATCTGTGCTCTGACAATCTGCCAATTTTCCAGGAAGAGAGTTCGATTCAAATACACTTTTACGTCTAGTCATTTCTCTTGCCTTTTTAGCTGCCATTCGAGCCTGAGAAGCAGCCATACACTTATCAATTACTGTTCTAGCTGTCTGTGGGTTCTCTTCAAGATATACTGTTAAATTTTCTGACATGACCGATTCGACCATAGTTCTAATTTCACTATTACCTAGTTTCGCTTTCGTCTGACCTTCAAATTGAGGTTCAGGCAACTTAACACTAATAATTGCACATAAACCTTCTCTAACATCTTCACCCGAAAAATTCGTATCAGACTCTTTCAAAAGCTTATATTTTCTGGCATAATCATTTATAACTTTTGTAAGTGCTGAGCGAAAGCCAGTTAAATGCGATCCACCTTCTATCGTTGCAATATTGTTGGCATATGAATAAACACTTTCAACGTAAGAATCATTGTATTGCAAAGCCATTTCAACGAAACTATCATCTTGTTGGCTCGCTATATAAATCGGGGTTTCATGTAATGCCGTCTTCTTACGATTCATGTACTCAACGAACGATATAATACCGCCATCATAATGTAATGGCACAACCTGTTGTTTCTCTCCTCTATCATCAATAAGATTAATCGTTACTTCACGATTCAAGAAGGCAACTTCTCTATAGCGTGATATCATTGCTTGAAAATCAAATTCAATATCTGGGAAAATTTCATTATCAGGATAGAATGTTGTAATCGTACCCGTATCTTCTTTAGACGTATTACCAATTATGTGCAACGATTCAATAGTATCGCCTCTAGAAAACTTAATCTTATAAATGTTACCATCACGTTTAACTAAAACTTCCATCCATTCAGACAACGCATTTACAACCGATGCACCAACACCATGTAAACCACCTGAAATACTGTAAGCACCTCCCCCGAATTTACCACCAGCATGAAGTACGGTATGTACGACTTCGAGGGTTGGAATGCCTTTTTGGGGATGTATACCAACGGGAATACCGCTACCATCATCTTCGATGGTAACAGAACCATCCTTATTTAAAGTTACATTTATAATATCGCAACGACCTGCTAGCGCCTCATCAACTGAGTTGGCAACGATCTCATATAATAAATGATGCAAACCTCTAGGCGTAACATCACCAATATACATTCCTGGTCTCTTACGAACAGCTTCTAAACCTTCTAAAACTTTTATATCATCATCATCATAATGTGACTCATTAGAAGTATTAAAACGATCTTGTCCACTTGTATCTACTAATAATTCAACAAAATCTTCATCCGTATCTGATAACGCATGAATATTTTCTGCTTCATTAAGAAGTTCATCATCTAATGAAGATACATCTGATAAGTCCACAGTTTCAAATTTATTCTTGTCATCCAACATAATTTACCTCATATTTCCTCAATACTACCCAAGGAGTACATATTTTTTAATCTTGCTTCTAATGTTATGGAATTTATCGGCGAAAGATACACTCTATCAACACTAATAATTAAAGAGCGAGGTATATCTGGAGAAACGGTCTCTAATACAAATTGCTCTTCTAATCTAGCTAAAGTATTTATCATATATGGATTAGCTTCTCTCGTGATTTCATCGAAATCAAAAATCCCTATAATCAAACGTATCGGAACTTGATAATCGCCACCTATATGTAAAAACATTATACCATATTTCTCCCTGTATTCTCCATTCTTTCTACCTTACCCTGATCAACTTTATAATAGGATATTTCATTAGAATTTAAGTTTTCTAGCCAATCTTGGTCTAATTGTTCAGGATCGGTACAGGTAACAAATATTTGAATGTGTTGCAAACTATTTACCAACTGTTTTCTACGGTTGGCGTCCAACTCGGACATTACATCATCAAGCAAGAGTATAGGAGCTTCTTTACTATCATGTCTAATAATTTCCAATTCAGCCATTTTCATTGCCAATACAGCCGTTCTCTGTTGACCTTGGGAACCAAACGTTTTCAACGATATTGAATTAAACAAAATATCAAAATCATCACGGTGAGGGCCTAATGAAGTATAACCCCTTATGACATCAAAATCTCTATTCTGTTGCAATCGTTTATAAATATTTGCAACCATCTCTTCAATATCCATTTCATAATATATTGAAGAGATGGTATCGTACTTTAATTTAATTTCTTCTAATCCACCTGATATATCCTTATGGAAATTTCCTGCAAAATAATTTAATTTATCTAAGGTGATAAATCGATCTTGAATAATCTTTGCAGCTTTATTTGCAAATGCCTCATCCCAAATTTCTATTTCTGCCTCTTGTAAAACATCAAGCTTAGTATCTTGTTCACGATACTTTTTAAGTAAGGCATTTCGTTGTTTAAGAATATGACCATAATCTTGTAAATTCTTAAAGTAGCTAGGTTTAACCTGTGATATGAGTAAATCTAAAAATCTTCGGCGTTCGCTAGGCCCTGATTTAATTATTTGTAAATCTTCTGGTGCAAACATTACAGCATGAAACTGTCCTACAAATTCTGATACTTTTGTAATTTGTATATTATCTTTAAAAAAATCTCTTTTAAACCGTATATGATCGTTTGCAACTGTATTCAACTGTTTGTAATGAATACCAATATGCTCTTCAAAGTCACTATTTTGACTGTCTTTAAAACTAGAAAAATATTTTAAATCAATTTTATACTGATCTTCATTATGATATATAAGTTCTTGATCCTTACCTGTACGATGAGACCTTGCACAAGCACACATATATATAGATTCTATTACATTAGTTTTACCCTGGCCATTATTACCAAATAGTACATTTACACCAGGACTAAAATTCAAATTTAATTCTTTATAATTTCGAAAATTCTCCAAATGAAGAGAGGAGACGATCATAATTACTTTATTTCCTCTCTAATTGCTCTATTTACGCAGTGGTAGTATTAAGTAACTAAAACTATCACCTTCGACTGGTTTGACTACACAAGGTCCTACAGGGCCATTTAAACACAGACGAATTTTCTCATCACTAATAACACGTAATGCTTCAATAAAATATCTTGGATTAAAGTCAATATCAATATCGTCTCCAGTTAATTCTATTTCAACTTCATCATATAAATTACCTAAATCAGTATTAGCTTGAATAATCAGTTTATTATCACCTTCAAATGTAATATTCATAGGAAATCTTCTATCTTCGGACGGAACAATAAGTGTTGCTCTTTCGACCGCTTGATAGAATTCTTTTGTATTAACAATGAGTTCTGTACTAGAACTATTTGGCAAAATACTATTATAATTCATAAATTCTTGTTGAATTAAGCGGGAAATTAACTTTACTTCTCCCATATCAAACAAAATATGATTTTTCGTCGTATAAATGCTTAATTCTCCAGTATCTGCAAGAATACCTTGAATTTCTTTGAGTGCTTTTCCTGGAATTAAGAATTTTGCTTCAGGTAAGTGCTTTTCCATCTCTTGTCGACGCAGAGCTAGACGAAATCCATCAACAGCAGCTAATTCTAAATGTGATCCAGCACTGTTAAATAGTATTCCGTTAAATGCAGGGCGAGATTCATCATTAGAAACCGCAAATAATGTTTGGCTAATCATCGATTTAAGAATCTTCTGAGGAATAACAACTTTTTCAGTATCTTCTACTTCAGGAAGTTTAGGATAACCTTGACTATCCATCCCCTTAATCTTAAATTGACTGTTTCCTGATGTAATAGTCGCAATTTGGTGATTATCAACATCAATGGTTACAATATCTTCTGGAAACTTACGAACAATATCACCTAACATTTTAGCATTTAAAACAATGCTACCTTCACTGAAAACATCTCCAGGTAGAAATGCTTCAATTCCGGTTTCCATATCATAACCACTTAATTTAATTTCATCGCCAAATGCTTCAAATAAAATTCCATCTAACAAGGCTAGAGTTGATCTAACAGATACTGCTCTCTGAGTGTAAGAAATTGCCGTTGATAGTTTGTCTTTCGAACATAAAATTTTCATATTTTACTCCTTGCAAAAGCTTATTAATTTAATAATTCTTTAGAGTTATTTTATCACTCTTATTATTATATTTGGTGGATAATCTTGAAAACTCGTATAAAGCCATTATTACAACGCTTTAAGTGCATTTTATTTGGTTGATAACGTATGGATAAAATTGTGGAGAAATTCTTGATATTGTGGACAAGAATTTCATGATCTTCTTATCCACACATATCCACACGCAATTATCAACATATCCACAAAAATCTATGGATAACTATAATGAAATTCTTTTCCTAATACTTGCTAAATCCTCGATAATATCTGGGTCATTATTCTTGCTCATTTTTTCTATTTTTGAACATGCATGCATAACTGTGGAGTGGTCTTTATCGAAAATCTCGCCAATTTTTGCATAGGGAAGATTAAGTACATCTCGAATAAAATACATGGCCATTTGTCTAGGTTCAGAAACATTCTTAGAGCGTTTATTCGAAAGAATATCTCTTGTACTAATATTAAAATAAGAAGCAATAACTTCTATAATCATTTTAGGTGTAACTTGTTTTATAGTTTGTGGTTCAATAATATCTTTTAGTGCTTCTTTGGCCGTATCTAAGTCCATAGATCCAGCTAGTAGGGAATAGGCCATTACTGTGTTATAGGCACCTTCTAGCTCCCGAATATTGCTGGTGATATTCTCTGCAATATAGTTAAGAATAGCTTCATCGAGAGTGGTTTTATTAATTTTTGCTTTATGGCGTAAGATGGCAACTCGCGTTTCATAATCTGGTGGTTGAATATCTACAATAAGACCAGATGAAAAGCGTGTTCTAAGTCTTTCTTCAAGTGTTAGGAGACTCTGGGGTGGTTTATCACAGGTTATGACAATATTACTACCAGATTCATATAATGCATTAAATGTATGGAAAAATTCTTCTTGCATACGTTCTTTTCCTGCAATAAATTGAATATCATCGATTAATAGTAAGTCGCAATTTCGATATTTATTACGAAATACATCATAATTATTTTCTTGAATTGTGTATATAAATTCATTTACAAACTGTTCTGTTTGGATATATAGGATTTTCTTGTCCTTATGCATTGAATTAATATGGTTACCAATAGCATGCATTAAGTGCGTTTTTCCTAATCCAGAACCTCCGTATAAGAAGATAGGATTAAACGTATTATTGTTAGGATTTTGGGCCAAAGCTACCGAAGCGGCTTGTGCAAAACGGTTACCACTCCCCACAATAAAATTATCAAAGGTAAAATTAGGGTTAAATTTGCCTTTATGAATGGATTCTTTGCTAATTTTTTCGTCTGCAGGAATAAGTGGAACACCTGAAAAATCTGGTGCATTTGCTTCCTGTTCGGCTTCTTCCTTACTTAAGACATAATGAACACTAAATTTCTTTCTAGTAATCTGCTCTAGTGTATTGGAAAGGAGAGGTTTATACCATTCGCAATACTCAATATGCCAATTATTAGGTGCAATTAAATAAAAGTCATTCTCGTAAATGAGACAGGCTTTAAGAGGCTCTAGAAAAGTTTTATATGATATCTCAGTCACTTCATTTTTTAAGAGAGCAGAAGCTTGCTCCCATATTCTTTCAACTTGCATAAGAAACTCCATCTGTTTTTTAGGGCACATTTTATTGTAGCAGAAATTATACGGGCTCAAAGTAAAATTGTCATTTTATTCTACATGCTAAAAAAATATTTTAATTGTTTGATTTCAATAAAAGGATATAATAAAAGGAGTTGTGTTTTACACAAGTAAGAAAAAACTTTGAAATTGTGACCTAAACGACGGTAAATTGAATTCATCCTGATATAATGACCAAGAATGTCATAGACATTGTAAGCAGAATCGATTTCAACTCTATATCCACCCATTACAATATATGTAAAGGATTGAGCATTAATGAATTTAGAATCCCATGTATTTATCTCAAAAATAGTACATAACGAAATCAGCAAAATATTTCCAATTATAGTTAGTAGAAAATTTTTCCGTGCTGGTAATGTACTGGCCGATTATAGTCCACTCGTTTGGACACACCCACATTACTACACAGTTTCGTGGAATTATATTAGTAAGTTTATAGATAGGGTCTGTAGCCTAGGTAGTGATGAAGATGCCATCGATCCTGACAAGCTTCTTTCTTTTCAATTAGGTGTAATTTGTCATTATATTACGGATTTTTTCTGTAGAGCGCATATAGGTTCAGGAATAGGACCCAAACGTGAACATTTACAGTATGAAGATTTCTTGGATAATTATAGAAATTCTGTTTCAGTTGAGCTAGAAAAAACGAATTGGCTAGGTAATTTCGAACCGTATGAGTCAACGGATGCCATTATTGAAACCTTGAAGAAAAATGTTGAAGAATATCGCGTACTTCCAGCTTCTCCTGCACGAGATATTAGTATGGCTATTGATAATTGTATTAAAGTAATGGTATCAATAATATCTATACGCTTGAAACAAGCTGTTAGAAAAGATATCTTCAAACTTCATCGTCATCCTGTCTTAAGCTATGAGCTTCCTAAGTTTAGTATGGAAGAATTACTTCATTTAGTAAGTAGTAAGAATTATGCAAAAGTTTTAAAAGCGATAAGTACTGATGAAGATTAAACTGAAAATCCATTAAGGTATTATAAAACCCGGTCTTATAAGACCGGGTTTTTTTTATTGAAACGTTACTAAACGGTTGTAAGACTAATTGTCAACATTTGGTAACAGACCTTTATATGCAGAACGAATCTTGTAAACGTGTTCATCCAGGACTTCCTGTTCAATTTCAACACCTTGTTGAATGCTTAAGTAATCTGGGATGGAATCTTCTACGACTTTTTTAAGTTTAGCATACGATTCTTCTGTATAATCCTTAGGATCTAAACTATCAACAGCCTTCTGGGCGTGGAACAGAAAAGTATAGGCATTCATCATACGATGTTCTCTTTGGAGCTCTTCATAATGCTCATTAATAGGCCAATTTACATTATATTCTGTTAAAACGGCCTTCAAATCGATTGGTTTAATACCTTCTGTAGTGGAATAGTCTTGTAATATTGATCCAAGATCGTCTTGTTCTATACCAACAAACCAAATTATGGAGTGGCTTGGATCTTCCCCTTGATATTCACCATCAATAGCTTCAAACTTATCCAAATTGGCTAGATAGCCTAACTTTTGATTGAAGTCCTTCTTTTCAACAGTTACCAATTGGATTCCCTTTGCATTTGCAAGTTCTTTTAAACGGTTTCTTTCTGCAGAACCATCGGCCAATCCATATACCAAAATTTTACTCTCTGGAGTTTCTATCTTGGGCATTTATAGCTCCTTTGTTTTCATTTTATACCAGAGAACGCCTAGAGATTCAGCAATATTCTCATTCTGTACAATTACATTTTCTGGTACATGAATTGTAGTAGGAGAGAAGTTCCAAATTGATTTAATACCTGCTTGTACGATGAGTTGCGCTACATGATCTGCTTCGGAAGCAGGAGTGCTTATAATAGCTAAATCCACTTCATTCTTAGCTACAAAATCTTTTAATGTTGTAATTGAATGTACTCTATCTTTTACCGTAGGATCAGAAGTAGGTTTTACATCGAAACCTGCTACTATTTGTAACCCATTATTAGCAAAACCTTCATAGTTCATAAGTGCTCTACCTAAGTGTCCAACACCTACAAGAACAGCGATTCTATCTTCGTCATATCCTAAAGCATGGCGGATGTCAGCTTCTAATTGGTGGATATCAAACCCTGTTCTAGGCTTTCCTGCGTTACTTACACTAGCTAAATCTTTACGAACCTGTACGCTACCGTAACCAAGCTCTTCACCAATTTCTGCAGAGGATAATCTGCTAATTCCAGTTTTCTTTGCACGCCCAATTACATCTAAATAGGAAGGAAGACGTAATAGAGTAGGTGTAGAAACATCTCTTGGAAAATCTTTTGTTGCCATTTTTTTACCTCTCTTGATTTATAATATCCTTATACTTAATTATAATTATATATCTATTGTGAGTAAGTTTCAATTGATATATTGATAAAATTGATGTTTTAATTTTATATTGTTTAGTATTAACATAATGTTCAAATTGGAGGCAAGAATGCAAACAGGATATCCTATAAGAAAAAAGATGGATTGGAAGACTTTACTTTCGTCTGAGCGTGCAAGAAATTCACATCGTGAAACGTCCTATTATGATGGAAGAAATGCATTTGAACGGGATTATCATCGTATTATTTTAAGTGCTTCCTTCCGTCGCTTACAAGACAAAACGCAAGTATTTCCTTTAGACCAAAGTGATTTTGTGCGTACGAGACTTACACATTCTCTGGAAGTTTCTTCTTTGGCCAAATCATTAGGTGAGCAAAGCTCTGCTCTATTAAGATCAAAGGGTTATGAAAATGTGCCAACACTAGAAGAACAAAAAGAACTAAGTGACCTATTACTATGTTCTGGTTTGCTTCATGACATTGGTAATCCGCCTTTTGGACACTATGGAGAAACAACAATTCGAGATTGGTATAAGAATAATCTTGATAAATTGTTTTTTCGAGAAAAACCTGTTAGTACTTGGCTTACACCACAAATGAAGGGTGATCTACTTAATTTCGAAGGTAATGCACAGGCACTTCGGTTGGTAACGAAGTTGCATTATCTCATTGATGAAAATGGTATGAATTTAAGCTATGGTCTATTAAATACTTTAATGAAATACCCAGTTAGCTCTCTTGCAATCGATAGGGATTCAGAAGATGTTCGGTATCATAAAATGGGATATTTCTATGGAGATAGAGAAACTTTTCGTGAGGTAACAGAAGCTTGTGGAACCGTTCGCGCCATAGAGCACAGTAGTTTACTGGTAGGGAATCAAGAGGACGATTCGGGACAATTGCGTTTTGCTGCTGATAGTGGACAAATACAGGTAAGTCGCCATCCTCTGACTTATCTTATGGAAGCTGCAGACGACATATCCTACCGCACAGCAGATATTGAAGATGCATCCAGAAAAGGAAAAATAACATTTGGACAACTGTCCGAATACTTGGAAAATTCCTCACGATTAAAGCATATTAGAGATTCTAAAATTATACAGAAGTATAGGGAAGTCATTCAAGATTTAGACTATAAACTAGATGTGGCTAGAGAAAAGGGCATACAAAATCCTGAATTGTATGCAATTCAAAATTGGGTAATTCGAGTTCAAACCGAATTAATTAATTCGGTAGTCGAGTCTTATACTGATCATTATGAAGAAATAATGCATGGCGAGTTTCTATATGATTTATTCCATAATAATTTAGCTGGACTGTTATTAGATGTTCTAGGAGATATAGCTTATGATTTTGTTTTTTCGTCACAATCTATTGTCCAATTAGAAGTTGCAGCAGATGCCATAATAGGAGGACTCCTAGATAAGTTTGTTCCTGCATGCCTGAATTTCGATACGGAAATTCAACAGAAACCAGTAGACGAAAGACTAATGGCTTTAATATCAGACAACTACAGAGCTTCTTATAAGAGAGAAGCCCTAGGGAAGGAAGAAGGAGAGAAGCTATACTTACGACTGTTATTAGTAAATGATTATATTTGCGGTATGACAGATTCTTTTGCCAAAGATCTATACTATAAATTTACTGGTATTTACTAGTGTACTCTCAGAAAAACCTCCTTTACATTAGAAGTAAAAGGAGGTTTAAAAATTAAATATTGGTAACGATTGTCAATTATAAACTTATGGAATGAGGATTCTCTTACGGAAGTAAGCTGCATCACCGAGAATTTCTTTACTTGACTCTTCTTTTCTATCAAATGCATGGGCTAAAATTGATAGTTTATCTTCAGAAATCTCACTCTTACGATAGCGAACTTCCTTCATTACATTACCAACGTGATACCAATCAATAGTAGCTTGTAAGCCACCTTTTTCCTCGCTTATACGTAAGAAATCTGTGATGATATCTCCTTCATTTTGATGGGCTTGTGGTACATAGGCATTTTCAATACGGAATAATTTGAGAAGTTCATTCCAATAGAATTCTGCTCTCTCTGATGCTTCTGGATATTTTTCTTTGAGCCAAGCTGGATTATGAATATTATCTAGGTGCTCTTTTCGTTTCTTAATATAGAGATAGGCAAGAGCGGCTAAAATGGCCAATACGAATAAAGCAAGTAATACTCTAAGGAGTAGCTTACCAATAGTTGTAGCTTCCTCTATAGTCTCTTTCTCTGTAGTAGTTGGTAACATTGTTGTAGTATGCTCAGATTCATCTGCAACCGTTGTACTAGATTCTGTAGTTTCTTCCGTAGATGTCGTGGGCTCAGTACTATCCTCGGTCGTGGGTT
Source organism: uncultured Oscillospiraceae bacterium (assembly GCA_964392065.1). GTDB lineage: Bacteria > Bacillota > Clostridia > Saccharofermentanales > Fastidiosipilaceae > JASBZA01. The sequence goes on along the minus strand of CAYMOG010000008.1, from coordinate 14,047 downwards.
CAGTTGTAGGTTCTGGATCTTCTGGTGGAGTCTCATCTGAGAATGCACCGGCCACACCTCCAGGTGTTGGATCTAACTGTACCCATCCTATACCATTTAAGTAGGCTTCAGTCCAAGCATGGGCGTTTTCGGAGTGAAGTATGAAACCATCTCCTCGAGCCATATCCTGTAGGTTTTCTGGATTTAAGCCGTAGCCTTCAATATAACGTGCTGGGATACCATTAAGGCGTAAGAACATAGTCATAGCTGTTGCATAGTAAGTACAATAGCCGACTTTAGTTTCTAAGAAGTGTTCTACGAAATCCTGATTTTCTGGTGGTGTTTCTACTTCTAAATTATAAGAAAAATCGGGATTGGCAATGAAATAATCGAGAATCGCACGTGCCTTCTGGAAATCTCCTTGTATGTTTTCTGTTAGTGACTGAGCTAAAGTATAGACAGATCCTCCCTCTCGATAAGCTGGAATATCGGGTAACTGTTGGTAATTCTCATAAGCATTCTCTGCATTAAGTAGAGGCTCATTATTGGCTAGGAAATTTCTTGCAGCACTGTCTAGTTGTTCTAGTGCAATGGCATTCTCTCTTGCGCTATGGCCCAGTGAGAGAATAACAGGGTCTGGTGCAAGAGCTTCCACATGATAGGAGTGCTGTGTATTGAAGTTAGATCTAGCATATACAGTCCCCGCTTGATTAAAGTAAAACAGCAAAGCTTCATCACGGGAGGATTCCACTTCCACTGGTGTACCTGTAATAAACAATAGTTGACTACCTCGTTGCAAGGGTCGGATAGAATAATCTAATCGATCATACGCACCATTATCACTACCAGGCGGAAGGTGTTGGAAAAATTCTTCATTTGGTAACGGATTAAACACTTGAACTTCTGCCGTACCATTAAAAGGTGAAGCAAAACGATAATTGGGGTTATTGACTAATCGATGCCAAGTAAGACCGTCATAGTGATCTGCGCTCTGTACTTTTAGCAAACTGGGAGCAAAACCAGTGACTTCTACAATATCGTGGTCATTGAATTCAGCAGTGCCGCCTAATCTTCCTGTGAGAGGATAAAGACCATCTCCACCTATCGAAAATGGAGAAATTGTTAAATCTGCCTGTAAGGATTCGGGTAGACGTGTAGAAATATCATCTAGAATTCCTTGCCAATACGGAGAATAGAGTTGACTGTATTTTAGTGTTGATGAGCCTACTAGAGCTAAAATAACAGCAAATACTAATATTACCAACAGTTGGGAAGCGGAGGATAATAGATGTTTGGGACCTGATTTATTCCGTAAGACAGCTTCTACGTCTCCTGAACCATAGAGAATCATTAAGAAGCTTACAAGAGCCATAGGGGCCAACCATATTAGGGCCCAGGCAGCACCTGCAGTCAGAGAAAAAGGAATTAAAAGGATTATAAAAAATACTAGAGGCCAGTATAGCTTTGCTTTTTGGATAAACAAGAAACTTATAATAGCAATAACCAAGCATAGAAGAATAGCAAATATTCGATAAGCTTCTAGTTCACTGGTGCTTAAATCACGATAGAAGAATTGATAGCCTTCATTAAGAAATTCATTCCATAATAAGGCAATATTCCCCAACTTTTCCTGGAATTCAGGAATCTGGCTTTCTAAAATATTAATATCTCTAGTTCTTGCTATTAATAAAGCAATCCCTCCTAATAGCAACAGACCGATACTCGCTAAACTAGTCACATTATTAAAGAATGCAATAGATAATAGGATTAAAGTCACAAAACTAATGAATACTATTGTGCCGAAGCCCAATGGCAGATGCAGGATGTTTTGTAGCACCATACTGAAACTTACACTATAGATTAGAGAAAGCAGGAAAAAGAGAATTTCTTTTTTTATTTTTGCTTGTCTTGAACGGTTTAGACGATTATTTTCCATCCTGTACTCCTTCCATAGCTTTATGGTTTTCTTGCATACCTTCACCTTCTGTTGGATCCATATATGCCTGCAAAGACTCAATTCGAGCGGGTATGAGTTTTACTTTGGAATGAGATAAAACAGATAACAGCTCATTTAAACGTTTCTCTTCTTCATTATGTAGAAAAATTAGAATTACTTGACTCCCGCCTTTTTGTGCAGCATGTAATTCTTGTGCCAAAACGGTATTCATGCGTGCAGTCACAACAACGATTGCACGATATTTCTCTCTTCTAATTTCTTTGTGTAGCACATCAGATAATTCCATTCGATTAGTGACCACTTGAGAAGCCCGCCTAGAGTAGGGATTATTTAAACGACTGTCGCCTGGTTTAATCTGTGGTTTAAAATTCTTCAATGCGCGATAAAAATTAAATGGCTCAGTACCTTCTCCAGGATGGGAGAAGTATTCTTCGTTTTGGATATAGGTAAGAGGACCTTCTGTTTTAGAAAAATGCCTCATACAAGTTGCCATCATTTCACTAGATTCATCTGCATATTCAATTGGACTAATACATGCATCAGGAAGTTTAGGGTCTAACATGAAGAGAATACCCCCTTGTCTAGGGTCTTCAAACTCTCTAGATAAGAACGTCCCCAAACGAGCGCTAAGCTTCCAGTGTATTTGCTTAATTCTATCCCCCGACTGGTAAGCTCTAACATTGGCCAAAGTATCCACTTCATTACTCACTTTTAAGTTTTGCTTACTCATCAAAACTTGTTCAGGTGCCAAAAGTTCACCAGTCATAGGAACTTGCGCTAAATTGGGATTTGGTAAAACATGCATGGACAATTCGGTGCTCGAGCTCTTGCTTTCTTTATAACGCCTACCTTTTTTAGGTAAAGGTAAATAAAAAAATCCAAAGAGATCTTGAAGAACAATGGAATCGCTACCCAACGTGTAGGTGCCTTTATGCCGAGGCGTGAGAACCATTTCTTGTACGTTGGTACTGAATTGCGGTAAAACCATCGTAGATATTTTATGTTGGTAGGCCAGATGTGGGTATCGATAAAGCCTAAATACTCTTCGTTTCAAAGCGCGTTGCAAACGTCTTCTAGATTTTTCATCATCTGCAGACATCGTGGAAGGAAGGAAATACTCTGGATGCACAGGTAAGTTAAATTCCATCTGAAAAACAGGGAAGAAAAAGGGCCCACGATTCTCCACTTCAATTTCTAAAGGAAAATTTTCTAAGCGGAAAATTTCTTCCTTGTTGGTAACCATACGCACCCTAACAAAATACCTAGAAATTAAGAGAAGGAAGAAAGAAACCAGTGGAATCGCAATTAAAATAATCAGGAGAAATAGTAGCTCCTGCATGGCATGGAAGCTATAAAGAGCATAAGTTAACCCTACCAATAAAAGATAGAGGAAAAAACGTAAACTCATGGCTCAGATCACCAGTCTTTCTACTGTCTAGGGGCAGGAGTGCTTTGCATAATTTCATTTAGCACTTCCATACTTGTCCTGCCGGCCAGTTCATTATCCGAATGAAGAAGAATACGATGGGCGAGAACAAACGAAGCTAAGTATAAAATATCTTCAGGGATACAATAGTCTCTGCCTTCTAATAATGCACGACCTTTGGCCGCCTGAACCAACATCAGAGCACCACGAGGGCTGACCCCTAAGCTTACTTGTCTATGTTCGCGCGTTGCAGAAGCGATACGTGCCACATAATCATAGAGTGATGGTGCGACGTATACTTCAATCGCTGCTTCTTGTAAACGCAATAATTCATCCAAGTCCAGCACATTAGCCATTTCGGTGAGAGGAGAAATACCTGCATGCATTTCATAAATTTGAACTTCTTCTGCTTGACTAGGGTAACGCAGATTGGATTTAATCATGAATCGGTCCAATTGAGCTTCAGGTAGAGGATATGTACCGATTTGCTCCACAGCATTCTGGGTCGCTACTACCATAAATGGATTAGGTAATTTATAAGTAATACCATCAACTGTTACCTGACGATCTTGCATAGCTTCTAACAAACTTGATTGTGTTTTAGGTGAACTACGGTTGATTTCATCGGCCAATACCAAGTTTGCCATAATAGATCCCTCGTGGAACTGGAACTCACCAGCCTTGGGGTTATACATGTTGAAACCTGTGATATCTGAGGGCATAACGTCCGGAGTAAACTGAATTCGGTTGAAACTTAAGTCTAGCGATTTGGCCAAAGCCTGCGCCAACGTTGTTTTACCAATGCCTGGTACGTCCTCTAGTAGCACATGGCCTCTACTGACTAATGCTATGAGCAAAAGCTCTATTGCTCTGTCCTGGCCAACCACTACGGATTTTATGTTGTCTCTTACACGATCTAGTTTTTGTTTAATTTTATTCTGATCCATAAATTGATCCTTCCTCTGAATAAGTAATTTACTTCAAGAGATGTCTAAATCTTCGTTATTTTACCATTTTACTATCAAATAAACCATATTTCTCTTTCACACGGTTAATTTGTCTTCCCATAAGTCCATAAAAAAAGTAAAGAAACATTGTTGTAGAAACTGCATGGACTAAATTAAATGGGATACCCGCCAAATAAACAGCATAGACAGCGGATACTTGTTGAAATTGCAAGAAGTATAAAGCACTCCCTGTATCTACAACAAATCCATAGAGTAATAAAGTGACCAAACCTCCCAGACTTGCGACTTGCCAGGTTCGTCTCATCTTTTTTGTTTCTTCTACCACAAGAAAACCACCACTGAAACCAACAAGCCCCATACCTAGCATTTGGAATGGCGTATTTACACTCTGGCCGAAGATAAAATTCGATAAAAACATAGAGAGTAGACCTATTGTGAAACCCGGTGCCTTACCGAGCGCAAGTCCAGAGATAAAAACAATAGCTGCGGTAGGTTTCACTTGGGGAAAAGCAAAGAAGAGTATTCTTCCAGCCACCGCTATGGTGGCAAGACTTGCCATCATAGCAAGTTCTTTGGCATTTAATCTAAGCTTTTCTAAGTGAAACATACCGTAGATGAGAACTAGAAGAATAAGCAAAATAGAGACGAGAAAGTATTGATCTGGGAAGAATATATACCAAATTCCTAAGAGAAACGTTATAGAAAGCAGGAGTAGTACATCTTTCATGCCAGTGTACCCCTATTGTTTTTCAGGCTTTGGAGGATATCTGGCGTTGTAAATGCTGAACTATTACGATCCAAAATTCTGGCGATATGGCGTGCTTCAGTAGTATAGAAAAAATTATTTTGGAAGAATTCTTGAGTAGAATAGACGCCAGTTACTTCTCCTTGGAATAAAAGGGCAAGATGGGTGGCGTAAGTCGCAGAAAAAGACAAGTTATGGGAAACCGCTATAACGGTGCCACCATCCTTTCGGAAATTTTGTAATAATTCTCCCAATTGACGAATATCTTCAGGTGATAAATTATTGGTTGGCTCATCTAGAAGCAGAACTTTAGGTTTACGAAGGAAGAGTAGACTCAGAGCTAAACGCTGTAATTCACCACCACTTAAATCAAATGGGCTACGATTTTCCATACCCTCTAGGCTTAATTGCTTAAGATGTTCTCTCGCTTCATCAGGATTTAAACCATTGGTAATAATTTCATCAATAATTTTCTCTTGTTGAAATAGCAAAAGAGCATTTTGCGGTAAATAGGCTAATGCGATAGTGCTTTGATTTTTCTTGGATTTCTTACCTTCCCAGAGAATTTTTCCATTATAAGATAAGGCTTCCATCAAACATTTTAAGAGTGTGGATTTTCCACTACCATTAGCGCCCAAGAGACAGAAAAAAGATTTAGCAGGAACTTCAAGTTGCAAATGGTTTAAAATATTTTTGCTGGTTTGTTGGTAACGAAAACTTAAATCTTGGATTTCTAGAAGTTTAGGGAAATCTTGAGTTGCAACAGCATTTTTATTTTCTAGAACAGAAGATTTAAGATTAGTTTGAGCATCTGCTAGAGTTAGAGCTAAATCTTCGCTTGAAACACTAGGATTTTGTTGGTAATGCACTTGCGAGGCACTTGGTAAGGCAAAGGATAAGGGATGATTTACGGAAAGTAAATAATGGGCGAAATTTTGAGGAGATGTAAATTTATCTATTTTCTTATTTTCTAAGTAAAGAACTTCCGTAGCGAATGGCAAAGCAATAGACCAGTTATGTGAACATAGGAGAATAGTAATGCCAAGTTCTTGATTCAAGCGATTTAATATGGCAAAAAGTTCACTTCGCATGACAGGATCTAAACTACCATCGGGTTCGTCTAGAATAAGTAGATCGGGACGTAACAGTAGAGCGGAGGCTACGTTTAGAATTTGTTTTTGTCCACCGGATAAAGTATAGGTCTTTTCCCAAAACCAATCTTCTATTCCAAAGAAATTAGCAATTTCTGCAATACGAAGTCGCATGGCACCAGCTTCCATACCGATGTTTTCTAGGCTAAATGCGAGTTCTTGCCAAACAGATTCACTTACCATTTGAATTTCAGGATTCTGTCCCACGTAGGCGATTTTCTCTACGCGGCTTAAAGGAGTCATTTCCTCTAGCGGCACGCCATGGAATAGTATTTGGCCTTTGGATTCACCATGGGGTTTAAGCTTATAGACTAAATGTCTTAATAAGACAGATTTGCCGGAGCCATTAGGTCCTAATAGTAAGGTAAAACTTCCTCTTTTCACAGTGAAATTCAGGTTTTCCCAGAGTATTTGTTCCCTAGGATAACGAAAACTTAGGTTAATGGTTTCAATACAATGCATTAATATTTCCTCAAATCTACTATAAAAGGTAATAAGCTTATTAGTAGCACAATACAGAGTGCAAGGGCTTGTATTCCACTCCATGGATTTCCATATAAAAAAGGTCTATATAAGAAGTATAGGACTTGTTTTCTATAGAAGTAACTATAAGCAAGTAGCAAGACTAAGAGCACAATACTTAACAAACTTTCCTTCTTGCGCCAAACGTATAGCTGATAAGAAGTTCTTGCGCGTGTTAGGCCAAAACCTCGTTGTTCTAATATTTCCGCCGTATGCATGCTGTCTTCTAGCGCCCATGCACTAAGGCTACTTAGTAATAATGACAGCCTCTGTAGAGTACGTCGTTTGTCTTCTTTTTTATTAGAATTAGTCGTAGATTGGACTAGCACTAATTCGTTTGCTTCACTTCGAAATCTAGGGAAAAATTTCAAGGTAAGCGTTAGAAGTAATGAAAAGCTAGGAAATATAGGCTTGAGAAGAAAAAGCAAACGGGATGTACTAATGGTTTCTTGAAGATGGGAGAGCCATAAGATACTTAAACCTAAACGGAAACCTGATTGAAAGCCATCGAAAAAAGCATCCCATGTGAGCGTTAATCCCGTAGATAATGGGACGATAGGGTAGAGCCCTTGACTATTAAATAATGTATTTAACAGTGCCACAGGGATACCAATAAGAAAAGGCAAGGTAAATTGAAGTATACTCTTTTGAAAATCTTGGGTTTTCAGTTGAAATCGCGATAATTCTAGAGAAAGACAAGCACCTAACCAGAACAAGAATAACTCTATTGGATGTTTAACCAATAAAATTCCTATAAGGATGATGCTATAGTACCCTGCCTGGAAGGCAGGGTGTAAACGTTGGAAGTTTGTAAACATCTTTTACTTAGTCTTTATTCCTTCTTCGTAGAAAAATAAGCAAAACCATTAAGAGAAGAGCTGTGCCTATCAAAATAATGGCAAGAATTAAACCGGAAATCGATTCTCCTGTTTCGGGAACCGTTTCCATAGCCTCACTTGTACTAGGGTCTGGTGAGATCGAACTTGTATCACGTGTTTCAGCTTCTGTTGCTGGCGTTGTTGTAGAACTTTCTCCTACAGTGCTAGTGGTTTCGGTGAGCTCTTCTGAAGTGGTGACAGTACTTGTTTCTTCTGATACGGTGCTGGTGGTTTCTGTAAGCTCTTCTGAAGAAGTAACAGTACTTGTTTCTTCTGGTAGTACCACTTCAGTACTTTCTACTTTTCTTAGAGCAAAAATTCTACCCGAATCATTTCTGTAGATAAGCGTTCCATCATGGCTTACGATGGGTGAAGCAATACCGAAATTTTGAGCACTCTCTTCTGGTATATATAGAGCTTCAACCTCAGATACACCCTCTGAATGAACAGTAAATGTATAGAGCGCGCCAGGTTTATTGTTTACAGTGAAAAAGACTTGGTCACCTAATGCGCTTTTGGCAACTAGTGGGCTCCCTTGTCCATAGGAAGGAATAGTAAGTTCTGTCCGTATAGCTAAATTATTTGCATCAAGAACATAAAACGTATTCACAGAAGGGAGATAAACTTGATCATTCGTAATTACAGGACTTGCCGTTACGGCATTATCTAAATCAACAGCGTGTACTACGTTTAATTGGCCGCTGGCATCAACTTGGAATTTATATAACGTTCCACCATTATCTGCTACATAGAAATTAGCACCAGAACCTACCACACTGGAACGTACTTTGGCCTTAGTAGAGAAAGTAGAAACAACTTCTCCTGTGTTTAAATCATAACTTGCTACGGCATTAGATTCGGAGCCTGTAACATAGACGTTACCGATGACCATTCCGCCAGCGAAGTAGAAACCTTCATCGGCAACATGTTCCCAACGTTGTGAACCTGTTTTAGCATCTACGGCGACTAGAGAAGCTTCTTTGGATGGTTGGTAAAATCCTACGAATAAAATGCCGTCATGGTAGGTTAAGGGGCTTTGGCCCTGGCCACCATTCGCATTTTGATAGGTCCAAACACGGGTGAAATCCTGTGCACGATAAGCTTCTACCTTCCCATCATTTAGGCTTATAAAGATTAATCCATCAGCATAAATTGGTGCCGTGCTGGCATAGCCTTGGCTTCCCGTCAGAGTAGCCTGTTTACTTACTTCGCCAGTGTCTAAACTAATAGCCCAGAGGGTACTTTCTTGTATGAATACGAGATTGTTTTCTACGATGATGCCTTGGCTTGGATAGTTAGACCAAGAGGATGGAGAATAATCTTTGGACCATAGGAGCTCCGTTTCTTCAGCTGTCGTCGGTAAATCCACTGCATTGGTTATATAAGCATTATTACTTGTATTTCCACGGAAACTAGGCCATTGTGCGGGGACTTCTATGAAGTTTTCGTCTACAGGTGCTACAACATCAGTTTCGGATGTTTCAGTAGTAGACTCTTCTTCCCATGTTACTGTGAAGTGGATATCTAATGTATCGCCAGGCTCGAGCACGGTATCTGCCATACCAGCCGTTGCAAATGTACCATTTACAGAAAACAACCAACCGGGCCATTTAGCATTTTCTATAATACTATCTGATCCCAACCCATTGATTGTTTTAAGGTATTTACCAAATTCTGCATCAACTATTTCATATTCAATGGCATTATTCTCTGCATAAATTTGGAAAACTTCTAGAGCAGTGACATTTTCACTACCTGGAATATTGTAAAAATACTCCCCTTGATACGGAAGCTCTTCAATAGTTCCAACCCAGGGTGCGCCTTGTTCGACAGTTACCATCTCATTGGTAACATTCACTTGAATTGATGGATAGGAGACAGTAAAGGAAAAGTTTAAAACATCTCCAGCGGACAAGACATGACTGTCTATACCGACTTCAGGTTGCTTACCATTAACGTCATACATCCAAGAGGACCAACTGGCTCCATCAGGAACGAGGGAACTGCCAAGACCATGAATAGAATTAATCATGGTTCCGAAGTCCGTATCGCTTGTTTGAACTTCAATAGCTTGAGCCTTGCTATAGGTTTGTAAGGCCTCTAATGCGGTCATGCCTTCTGTCCAATCCATATCGAGACTGGTCAGATTACCTGTCCAGGGAGCGCCTGCAGCTTCGTCTACAGCTAGGTTTTCCACCTTAACCTGAACTGTTGTTTCTGCCGCCCGAATCTCTACTGGAGCTAAGAATTGTAAGACTAGGACTAAGGCAAGGGCCCAAGACCAGATACTCTTACGGAACATTGTTTTCTTTTGCATAAAAAATCCCTCCAAAGAATCGGGGGGATTGTCTCTAGATGTTATGAAAGAAAAGCCATGTACTCCTAGACTTCTCCAAACATTATGAATCTAAGCTTTCCCACCGAAAGTATTATCATCTGAGGCAGGTCTCCTGACTTGATTACAAAACACAAACCTTCCCGAATTTCTCCAGTGGTATACATGTGCCATAAAATCTACACAGTAGCGGGGGCTGTTACAGATTCTCACTGTATTCCCTATTCTCCCAATCACCTTCGCATTGGGCACCTCATTATTGCAAGTGTACGTGTATTTGCTTAGGTGGTCAAGTACGATTTAATCTGGGGCCCCATGAAATACAAAATGCTTCAGGAATTGGTAGGAAATTAAAATGTTTATCCAACGATATAGATCCACTCAACGACATCACCAGGACTTAGAACGTAAGTACCAGCTCCTTGGATTGGCTGCACACCATTTACATAGAAGGTCCAACCAGAAATACCGCCCGCCATGTGTTCTGCTAATAAATTTATACTAGACACATACGAGCCCAAGAATTGTTGTTCTACAGTAAAAGGTATACCTTCTTGTCTAGCGACCGTTTCCAGTAGAGTTAAAGCCGTGGTCCCTTCTTTGATCGGAACTTGTGAACGCGAACGGAAAATTCCATTGTATGCAACCACCGTATTTCTTGCCACTTCGTTATTTAAAAGATTTGGGTTATCTCTTAATTTTTGTTCTACATAAATCGTGAATTCTACGGAGGGTATAGGGGTTGGTGTAGGGGTTGGAATGGGTGTTGGCGTTAGAGTAGGCGCTACTGTCGTAGGTGGTATGGTTACTTCTACAGTTGTTGGTGTTGTAGAGGGAAGCGTAGTAGATACAGTAGTAAGAGAAGAACTTGTACCGCTAGTCGTAGTCGTACTTGTGCTTCTAGAGGTAATAGAAGTGGAAGGTGTGGAGATTGCGGTGGTAGCCGTGGTAGTACTACCTTGTTGACTAGGACTGGTAGGAGTTATAGAAGACTCGGCCAATGATGTTGTCGTAGATTCTACAGTAATGGGTTCTGTTGTAGTTTCGGAACTCGTATGCTCAGAACTTGTCTCTAGAGTAGTCTCACTGGTCATGGAAGAAGAGCTAGTGACGACTTCTGTGGTCGTATGATTAGCTTCGGTTTCCTCTACGTTAATTTCGGTAGTAGTCGATTGGGTACTTATGTATTCGATTTCATCCGGTTGATCCGGTTGACTAAAACATGCAACAAGAAATACACTTACAATTAATAAGAGAGCAAGTGTGCTATATTTTTTCAATTGGAATCTTCTAATGTTAAAAATGTTTTTCCTCCTAGATTTATGTTTTCTCTTACAGTTCAATCTGCCTTATAAATCTAATTTCTCTCTTTTCATACGCTCATCTAAGTTTTGTAATGCTGTATCCGCATCCTCTTGTCCTTCTGCCATGGGACTTACCCATGCGGAGACGCTACCCGCTTTAACTGGGAAGGAGGCTTTACCTTCTTCGTCTAGAATAATCTCATATTCAAAGCGATGCAAGTAATCTCTAAATACTTTACCCTTATGCATTTCTCCGAAGTTCATTTCAATCTCTCTATCTTCTTTCATTGAGATAAGCGTTGCCAATAAGCCTGAACGTTCTTCTGTACCTAATCGCGTCCAACCGATTAAGTCAGAATCAACAAAATAGTCATGCTGTTCGCCATAAGCAAAATTTACACGAAGTTCAAGTAGACGCTCAATATCATATTGAAGATCTTCTTGTGGCCATTCTCCACCATGAATACCGAAGTAATCTCCTGCAAATACACAGGGATAACCATCTTTTCTTAAGAGAATAAGTGCATAGGCTCTTTCTTTAAAATGTCTTGCTACGAAAGATTCTAGCGACTGCCCAGGTTGTGAGTCATGGTTGTCAACAAAGGTAACGGCATTCATAGGGAATTCTTTGACCACGGTATTGTCAAAAATCTTACGTAGGTCATAGTCTCCATTATTGGCGGCTTCGGCCATATGAAAATGCAAGCCTACATCAAAAATATCCATATTGTATTTTACTTCATAGAGGTACTCGCCAGATTTGGTAATACTAGGTCCCCAATATTCTCCGAAAATATAGAAATCATCGGGATAGTTGTCCTTTAAATGCTGGGCGAAGTCCCCCATAAATTGATCGTCTATATGTTTAACGGCATCGAAACGGAAACCGTCACAATTGGTTGTTTCAATAAACCAATCCACCCAGTAGAAGAGCTCTGCTCGAACATCTTCATTACTGTGATCAATATCAGCAAACATCAAATAATCGAAGTTTCCATGCTCACCAGAAACTCCGTAGGCCCAACCCTTGTCTTCTCCATGTACACGGAAGATACCATTTTCACCCGTTTTATTATCATAATCTACACCAGTGAAATGTTGGAAATGCCATTCGAACTCCGAGTATTTACTCTGCCTTCCTGGGAAAGAAAAACCGGTCCAACCCTCAATATCCCTAGGTTCACCAATCTCTTTTGTACGGTCATTTTCGTCTACAGGAATGGCTTGGAAAACTTCCGTATAATCCGCTCCTGCCTTATGGTTTAGCACCACATCCATATACACACGAATTCCAGCTTCATGCAATGCATCAATACAAGCATGTAACTCATCTTTCGTACCATATTTTGTACGAATTTCACCTTTTTGGTCGAATTCACCTAAATCAAATAAGTCATAGACGCCATAACCTACGTCATAAGGGGATGTAGCCTTGTAAACCGGTGGTAACCACACAGAATCAAACCCGCGTTTCACAAGTTCTGGAGCGATTTTGGCAAGTTTGTTATAAAAATCTCCATCGGCAGGTGTTTCCCATTCGAAAGACTGTAGCATTACAAAATTTTTCATAATAATATTCACTTTCTGTGCTCTAATCGTATAGGCGTAAAACTCTAATGTTTTCATAATTAATTTAGAACATTGTTCTATTTTACTATAAATTATAAAAAGTTTTGTGCCAGATGCATGCGCGAATGGAGAAATCTCTATGTAAATGTTGGATTTTTTTCTTGATGCGCACGCATGCGATTCCAGTTAATAAATCCATAGCAATCATTTATCAAGAAGATAGCAAAACAAATCACTACTGATAGATAAGAAACATCTTGAATAGACGCTAAGACCCATAGAATAATGAGGATAATGTCATTGGCCGCATATGCGATGGCATAATAGGCACTTCGTTTATACGTCAAGTAAACTGCGAAGAAACTCGTTGCAACGGAAATCGTACTAGGCACAATATTTGCAGTACCAAGCGCCCGCAAAATAAAATAGAAAATACCTGTAACGAGAGCATTGAACACCAACATCCGGATAAATTCTTCCTTACTTAAGCGTTTAACTTCCACTTCTGAACTCTTGCCGTCATAAGGATTCTTGAGCCAGGTCACCAACGCTACGAGGGCCATAGGAGCAGTCATTCCTAGATAAGTCGCCATTTCCCCATAATAAGCGAAGCGATAAGAAATAATACCATAGAGAATACTGAAAATAATCATTAAGAACTGGCCAAAGGGGTTGCCTTTCGCATTGAAAATTAACGAGGTGACGCCAATGAGAGAAGCAGTCAAAGTTAAGTAATTAACCCTATCGAACATAAAGAAGGCCATGAGAATCAACCCAACGGATGAGAACCATAATTTTAATTCTGTCTCGGTAAAATAATCCATAAAAATTCTAAGTTTCTGTTTCAAAGTAAAAACCTCCATAAAAAAACATCCTTAAACACATCTTCTAAGACCTACTGATGTGCAAAAAAATGTTTTGATCGATCCTACCCGGTGGCAGATAACTCTATAAATTTCAGGGAATAATAGCACATGAATTTACGGTCTGTCAAATTGAACATAATCTAGCCATGGAATTATAAGTTTATCCTTTTTAAATCTGTGTATAATTAAAATAATATAATGAAGTGAAGGTGAGCATATGTTATTTCCTAAGTCTAGTGCCCATAGAATGCTATTTCAATTAGATGGTTTATGGAATTTCTCTATAAAATCGGATTCAGAAGATGATCTTATGGTTATGGAAGAGGTGAGGGCAATGCCTGTTCCTT
>CAYMOG010000007.1:28395-48515 GCA_964392065.1 uncultured Oscillospiraceae bacterium | reverse complement strand
TTTTAATTTTTATATGGTAATATAGCCAATGAAAATATTAATATGCAGAAACAAGGGGTGCCCACGGGCTGAGATTAAACCCTCATGATCGGATCAAGATGATGCTTGCGTCGAAATCGTTTCATTGATGAAATCGTTCCTTTTGTTTTTGCCGAAAGGAATTTTTTATGAAAATCAGTAGGATTCAAATTTTAGTAGAAATCGCTTTGTTTGCCGCCCTAGCTCTAATCTTAGATATTGCACTAAGCCCTAGCTTCGGAATAGTAAAACTCAGCTTCAAGATGCTCCCCATCATCATTCTGGCTCTTCGTCACGGTCTAGTTCCAGGCATAATAGGAGGAATATTGTGGGCCGTATTACAGCTCGTAACGGGGAATGCAACCGTCATCCATGCGATGCAATTTATTGTGGAATATCCGCTTGCCTTTGGTTTAATAGGCTTGGCTGGAGTCTTTAGAAAAAGCTTTCAGCATGCTTTGGCCAATGAAACAAACCGTCGTATGAGACAAATTGGCATTGCTAGTGTTGCCCTTATCTTAGGGTCTTTCACCCGTTATATCGTCCATTTCTTTGCGGGGATCTACTATTGGGGGCAATATGCACCAGAAGCACAAGGTCCTGTATTATATTCATTAATCGTAAATGGTTCTAATTTCTTATCCGAAACAATTATTACCTTAATTGTTCTAGCTTTACTTGCTCCATTTTATAATCAATTAGTAAAAACGACTTCACTTAGTCGCTAAGATTGCCATGGATGTAGAAGCGAATCTCTAGTCCTTTGCTTCTGCATCCTCCTCTTTATAATCTGCAGGATTTTCCTCGTTCATCTCTCCATCAACAATGCGGTAGACTTTGTCACAGTATTTGAGTAAACGATTATCATGGGTCACCATAACTGTTGAGCGTTCTGTACCTTCGGTTAGCTTCTTCAGGAGTTCTACCACTTGCATTGCTTTCTCAGAATCTAGTGAGGCGGTCGGTTCATCGGCCAACAGTAGTTTGGGATCAGGATAGAGTGCCCGACAAATGGCAGCTCTTTGTCTTTCGCCTCCTGATAAGTCTGAAGGATAGAGTTTTCTTCTCTTATAAATCCCCATTTCTTCCATGAGTTCTTTGGCCCTCTCCTGATCATAAGACTTACCATCAAATTTATCGACTAATCGAAATTGTTCTTCTAGAGTTAAGAATGGAACTAAATTAGACGCTTGTAGAATGAAACCAATCTTATCAAATCTCAGCTTATTTCTATCCTTTTCATCCATTTCTGAAATATCTTCACCCATGAAGCTTATCTTGCCTTCCGTAGGACGCTGTAGCCCACCCATCATAGTTAGAAGTGTGGATTTACCCGATCCACTCGGACCAATAATCGCTACGAGTTGACCCGATTCAAGCGTGAAGGAAGTTTCCTTGAGGGCTTCAATAGTCTCTTCTCCATCTTCAAAAGTTTTTTTCACACCATCGAATTTCATGATTTCCATAATATACTCCTATTCTAAAACTTCTAGTGGATCGACTTTAGAAACGCCTCGAGCAGAGAAGATCGCGCCTAGTAAAGAAATTATAATAATACTTATGCCAATAATTGCATAGAAAACAATATTGGATTTAAAAGGTACAGTATAGGGCAAGAAAAATTCCGAAGCATACGTAAGCCCTAGAGCAATAAGTACACCGAAACTACTCACTAAGAATGTTTGAAAAATAACCGATTTAGCAATATAAGCATTAGAAATCCCCTGAATTTTCATAATGCCAAAGGTCTGTCTTTTCTGCATCGTTATGATAAACATAAATACGCCCAATACAATCGTGGAAATAATAACTAAGAAGATAATCATAAGGCCAAAGGTCAAAACTTGTGCCAAATATCCTGGAAGTTTCATAATGAAGTCATCCATCTCAACCACTTCAAATTCGTCACTTAGATGATCTAAACTCTTATCATCATGAATAAGTACACCAGAAACTCTCTCCGGTACACCTTCTGTTGCCCCAGAATCCCCATCGGTTTCCACATCACCTTCTGGTTCTTTTTCTAAATCTCCATCAATAGGACCAGGTTTTCCATCCTCATCTGTCTCTACTTCTTCTTGTTCTGGTGTCATAATAGAACTCATCATAGCAGCTGAAGCCATTTGAAGATCTGTATAGATTACAGAAGAAATATTATATTTTGCTTCGTTTGTGAATCCAGTGACTGTAAATTGACGATCATTCATGCTGAGAACAATCGTATCTCCTATTTCTACATTATCTTCGTTCTTCAATGTAATAGAGGCTAGAATCTCATCGTCCATTGTAGGTAATTCACCTTCGATAACATCGGGATAAGCTTTGCTGTCTTGATGCATACCAATAAGAACTAAATCAATAGTATTGGCATCATCTTCCCTGCCGTTAATATAAGCAACTGAACGCCCGATATTAATAGGTGAAATGTCATGACCGTCAAACTCTTCGATAAGTTCTACATCAAACATAGAGGAAAGAATATTAGCATTAGTACCTGATTTAAGCACCACCCGATTCGCATCCCATAAGTCAACTGCAGTACGATTATCGGTCGCTAGACCAAGCGCCAATGCTGTGAGGAAGAAAACAAGGTAACTTATTAAGACAACAATGCTAATAATAAGTAGAAACCTACCCTTGTCTTTCTTCATTTCTTTAAGTGCTAAAAACATATAAGTCCTCCTAATGAGACCAGTATAATTGAATAAATAGTAGTTTATTACAAGCATTTTAGCATAGTATTTTTCTTCAGAATACACAGATTGGACTTAATGAGAAATATTACATAAATGTTCACATAATAAAAGAGAGAGCAACATTGCTCTCTCTATAGATTGATTTTTTTAACCGAACAGTATCTCTAATATTTCATCAGCATCCTCTACTAAGTGTAAGGTCAGTTTATCGAGAATTTCTCTAGGGATATCTTCTAGATCCCGTTCATTTGCTTGTGGTAGGACAACTTGCTTAATTCCGGCACGATCTGCAGCAATAAGTTTTTCCTTCAATCCTCCTATTGCCATAACACGCCCACGTAAAGTTAATTCACCAGTCATAGCAAATTCTGGACGAACTTCCTGCTTAGTGACTGCAGAGAAGATTGCCATAGCGAGCGTAATACCCGCAGACGGTCCATCCTTTGGCACAGCACCTGCAGGGACATGCACATGGAGATCATGCGTTTCGAAGAAATCTTTAGAAATATTATACTTTTTGCTCTTCGATTTGACGTAGGCGAGCGCAACTTGGCAAGATTCTTGCATCACATCCCCCAATTGACCCGTAATGCTAAGTTTTCCTTTGCCTGGCATAACGCTGGCTTCAATTTCTAGCGTATCGCCACCAGCACTAGTCCATGCTAATCCACGTACTAAACCAACTAGAGCCTTCTTACCTATCGAATCATAGGAATACTTGGCACGTCCTGCATATTGCTCAAGATTTTTAGATGTCACCTTGACCTTATCCATTTCTTCGCCTTTATCCTTACTCTCAGCAATTTCAAGGGCAACACGTCGACATACTTTTGCTAGAACCCGTTCTAACTGTCTAACACCTGCTTCTGCAGTATAATTACTAATAAGATCTAGCATCGCGGGTTTATAAATCGTAAGTTCATCCTCTTCCAAGGCATTTTCACGAATTTGTTTCGGCAAGAGATGGCGTTTGGCAATCTCATATTTTTCGGGTACGGTGTAGCCATTAACAACAATTACTTCCATACGATCACGAAGAGCAGGTGGTATTAAATCTTGCTGGTTAGCTGTAGTAACAAATAAGACTTGAGACAGATCATAAGGGATTTCTAGGTAGTGGTCACGGAAATCCTTATTTTGCTCTGGATCTAAGACTTCTAATAATGCAGAAGATGGATCTCCCTTGTAATCAGCTGACATCTTATCAATTTCATCCATGAGAATTAGAGGGTTATCATATTTAGCTTGAATCATTGCACTAATAATTCTACCTGGCATAGCCCCGATATAAGTTCTTCTGTGTCCTCTAATCTCTGCCTCATCGCGTACACCGCCAAATGACATACGCACAAAACTTCGACCCATGGCTTTTGCAATAGATGATGCTATGGAGGTTTTACCTACACCTGGGGGACCAACTAAACATAGAATAGGCCCTTTTGTGTTGGTTTCACCTCTGTCTTGTCGCAGTTTCTGAACGGCAATGAATTCAAGAATTCTCTCCTTAACATCTTCTAATGCATAATGATCATGGTTCAATTGCTTTTGAATTTGACTCATACTGTAGTCTAAACTCGCGACTTCTCCCCAAGACAAGTCAAATACGGTATCCAGGTAATTTCTCAGAACAGAAGTTTCAGGATTTTGAGGAGGATATATCTCTAATTTATGAATTTCTTTTTCTAATTTCTCCTTCGACTCTACAGGAATATTAGTTTCTTTAAGTTTCTCTAGATAAGCTTCTGCAGCCGATTGGTTACTATGAGAATCACCTAGTTCTTCAGTCAGAACTTTCAATTGTTCACGTAAGAAAAATTCTCTTTGATTCTTATCTATTGTCGTTCTAACCTTTGCTTCAATCTCTTTTTCTAGACGATGGAGCTGAATTTCTAGAGACAATTTATTAATAAGATAATCAATCTTAGAATCCATAGTTTCAAGTGTGAGGAAATGTTGTCTTTCGCTAAGGTCATGTAAAATATGACTGGCGATTTTGTTTAGTAAAATGTTTTGATCTTCTTCCTTCAGAAATGCGCTTACACTTTCGCTGTTTTGGCGATTAGATTCTATAGTGAAATTTCTATAATGATTTTGTAAGACTCGTAAATTAGCCATCAACATAATCTTATCATCACTTAGAATCTCTCCAGCAGAAAGTATACCTACTTCTGCTAAGTAAGGTTCCGTATTCTCTATGCTTAATAGACTTAATCTTCGGACTCCTTCCAAAGTAATGCGAAGTACGCCAATATCATTAACTTCTACCACTTGAACTATTTTTGCCAGAACACCTATTTCATATAAATCCTCTTCAAGTTCTGGGAAATCATTTTCTATATCCTTCTGTGCAATACAAGCAATCCACATGCCATTGTTCATAGCAAATTCGACCGCATCTTTCGATGCTGGTCTCATTACATCAACACTAATACCCATGTTAGGTAAGAGAACTACACCGCGAAGGGGTATAAAAGGCAAAGTAAGAATCTGTCCACTCTCTGCAGACTCTAAATACTCTTGTAAATATTTATTCATATTATCTCTCCTTGTGTTAAGTGATTATAGCATCACTGTTCTCTTATATACTATTTATAGGGTACGAAAAAGCTCCCAGCGTAGGAAGTAGCCAAGATAATAGATTTAAAACCTAAAACTATGGACCTGAACTTCTAATGCCAGGAGCTCTTATTATACTATTACTTTATAGCCGGCTGTGAATTATTCACCAACGGAACTAACAGTACCAGCACCAACTGTATGACCACCCTCACGGATAGCGAAACGCATACCTTGCTCCATAGCAACTGGAGTGATGAGTTCAACATTGATTTCAATGTTATCACCAGGCATAACCATTTCAGTACCTTCTGGTAAATTCATGATACCTGTAACGTCTGTAGTTCTGAAGAAGAACTGTGGACGATAACCAGAGAAGAAAGGCTTATGACGACCACCTTCTGATTGAGTTAGAACATAAATTTGACCAGAGAAATTGGTATGAGGTGTGATGGAACCTGGTTTTGCAATAACTTGACCACGTTCGATATCTGTACGCTCAACACCACGAAGTAGTGCACCAACGTTATCACCAGCTCTAGCTTCGTCCAATAATTTATGGAACATTTCTAAACCAGTAACGGTAGTGTTTCTGCTGGACTCTTGTAGACCAACGATTTCAGCTTGGTCACCAACCTTCATAGTACCACGCTCTACACGACCTGTAGCAACAGTACCACGACCAGAAATTGTGAATACGTCTTCTACTGGAAGTAGGAATGGACGATCGGTTGGACGCTCAGGAGTAGGAATATACTCATCAACAGCAGCCATAAGTTCAACGATAGGTTGATACTCAGGAGCATTGATATCTGTGCTATCAGATTCTAGAACGGCTAGACCAGAACCACGAATTACAGGACAGTTATCGCCGTCAAATTCGTACTCATCTAATAGCTCACGAATTTCCATTTCAACAAGCTCTAGAAGCTCTTCGTCATCAACTTGGTCAACCTTGTTCATGAACACTACGATATAAGGAACACCAACTTGTCTAGCAAGTAGGATGTGCTCTCTTGTCTGAGGCATAACACCATCAGCAGAAGATACTACGAGGATAGCGCCGTCCATTTGAGCAGCACCGGTGATCATGTTCTTAACATAGTCGGCGTGTCCTGGGCAGTCTACGTGTGCGTAGTGGCGGTTAGCAGTTTCATACTCAACGTGAGATGTGTTAATTGTAATACCACGTTCTCTCTCTTCTGGAGCCTTGTCGATATTAGCATAGTCAGTAAAGGTGTTTGCACCTTCTCCAGCCAATGCTAAAACCTTGGTGATGGCAGCGGTCAATGTGGTCTTACCATGGTCAACGTGACCCAAAGTACCGATATTTACGTGGGGTTTACTTCTTTCAAATTTACTTTTACCCATAATAGATAAATCCTCCTTATTGTGACTCTACAGAGTCCTTGTTTCTTTCTTTTTATATTGGCTGACACCTAATGACATTTTACACTAAAAGCCGATTAAATCAAGATTTAGAGTAATCTACCACTAGGGTCTACACAAAATTAACAAATTACTTCGCTGCAAGTTTTTCTTGTATGCTCTTAGGTACGGGTTCGAAATGCGAAATTTGCATTACAAAGGTACCACGTCCTTGAGACCTAGAACGTAATGCAGTCGCATAACCAAACATTTCGGCCAAAGGAACATATGCAGCAATCTTCTGTGCACCAGATACACCAGTCATACCATCAATGCGACCACGACGGGAGTTAATGTCACCAATAACATCACCCATGTAATCCTCAGGTACGGTAATATCAACCTGCATGATAGGTTCTAAGAGTACAGGCGCAGCCTTCTTCATACCTTCTTTGAATCCCATAGAACCGGCAATCTTAAAGGCCATTTCTGAGGAGTCCACTTCATGGTATGAACCATCTACTAAGTTTACTCGGATGTCAACAACAGGATATCCGCTGATTACACCAGAATTCATAGCTTCTTGAATACCTTGGTTAACCGGTTCAATATATTCTTTTGGAATAGAACCACCCACGGTATTGTTATTGAATTCATAGCCTGAACCAGGTTCCATAGGTTCGAGTTCGATAACGACATGACCATATTGACCACGTCCACCGGACTGACGAACAAATTTACCTTCGGTTTTAACGGCTTTGGTGATAGTTTCTTTATATGCAACCTGAGGAGCACCAACATTTGCTTCTACCTTGAATTCACGGAACAAACGATCCACGATAATATCTAGGTGAAGCTCACCCATACCTGAGATAATGGTCTGACCTGTATCATGATCGGTATGTGTTCTAAAGGTGGGGTCTTCTTCCGATAGCTTCTGAAGAGCAACCATCATTTTATCTTGTGAAGCCTTTGACTTAGGCTCAATAGCAACACTGATAACAGGTTCTGGGAAATCCATAGATTCCAAGATAACCAAATGGTCTGCGTCACACAAGGTGTCACCTGTCGTCGTATTCTTAAGCCCTACTGCAGCAGCAATATCACCCGCATAAACTTCACTTACTTCTTCTCTATGGTTCGCATGCATTAACAAGATACGCCCCATACGTTCACGGTTATCTTTCGTAGAGTTCTGTACATAAGAACCTGCAGAGAGAACACCGGAATACACACGGAAGAATGCTAACTTACCAACAAATGGGTCGGTTACAATCTTGAATGCCAGAGCAGAGAATGGACCATCATCCGTTGCTGGACGTGTCGTTTCTTCACCTGTCTCTGGATCAATACCTTTAATTGGAGGTACGTCCAATGGAGATGGCATATAATCAACAACTGCATCGAGCATAAGTTGAACGCCCTTATTCTTGTAAGAAGAGCCACAAGTAACGGGGATAACATCAACATTAACCACGGCTTTACGTAGAGCGGCCTTAAGCTCATCTACTGAAATCTCTTCTCCTTCAAGGAACTTCATGGTAAGTTCATCATCGGACTCTGCGATGCTCTCCACCATTTTTTCGTGCCATTCTTGGGCTTCATCAAGATATTCTTCAGGAATATCAGTCTCTTCGTACTCTGTACCCGAATCGTTCTTATAGATTTCAGCCTTCATCGTTACTAGGTCAATAATA
Organism: uncultured Oscillospiraceae bacterium; assembly: GCA_964392065.1. Taxonomy (GTDB): domain Bacteria; phylum Bacillota; class Clostridia; order Saccharofermentanales; family Fastidiosipilaceae; genus JASBZA01. The sequence continues at coordinate 40,180 of CAYMOG010000007.1, read as the reverse complement.
CCTGTGAACGTTTCTTCTTTACCTATAGGAATCTGAATAGGCACAGCATTTGTCTTCAAACGATCTTTTAAAGTCTGTACAGAATAGAAAAAATCCGCACCCGTAACATCCATCTTATTAATATAAACGATACGAGGAACTTTGTAATGATCAGCTTGACGCCAAACCGTTTCTGTCTGAGGCTCAACACCACTTTTTGCATCAAGAAGTGTTACTGCTCCGTCAAGAACTCTTAGGGAACGCTCTACTTCTACTGTGAAGTCTACGTGGCCAGGCGTATCAATTATATTGATACGGTGATCTTTCCATTGGGCTGTGGTAGCAGCAGAAGTAATGGTAATACCACGTTCTTGCTCTTGCTCCATCCAGTCCATAGTAGCGCCACCTTCATGGGTTTCACCAATTTTATGGATCTTACCGGTATAGTAAAGAATTCTTTCTGTTGTGGTTGTTTTACCTGCATCGATGTGTGCCATGATGCCGATATTTCTGGTTTTTTCTAATGAGAAATCTCTAGGCATAGAAATTCTATCCTTTCTCTACTACCATCTGAAGTGTGCAAATGCACGGTTCGCATCAGCCATTCTGTGCATTTCTTCTTTTCTTCTGAAAGCACCGCCTGCTTCGTTCATTGCATCAATTAACTCATTAGCTAAACGTTCCTTCATTGTTCTTTCGCTTCTTCTACGAGCAAATAAAACAATCCAACGTAAACCTAGAGTTTGTCTTCTTTCTGGTCTAACTTCAATAGGTACTTGGTAGTTCGCACCACCAACCCTACGTGCTTTAACCTCTAACATAGGCATTACATTTTCTAATGCCTTTTCGAATACTTCTAAACCATCTTGATCTGTCTTTTCTTTAATTAAATCAAAAGCATCATATACGATGGTTTCTGCTAATCCCTTCTTACCGTCAATCATAATGTTATTAACGAGCTTAGATACTCTAACATCATGATACACGGGATCAGGGAGAACTTCTCTTTTTGGGACGTGTCCTTTACGTGGCACTTGTCTTCCCTCCTTTTCATGATAAAACAGGGTAATATTACCCGATATCACAGGTACTCATTGCTTGAATTAAGCCTTGTCAGCGCCTCTGTCGGAGCGAATGTTTCCCTAATCTATAGATAAGGTTTGCTAACGACAAAGATGTACTGAGCAAAATGAGTTCAACCTGATCCTATTTTCCTACCTTCGCAGCTCTAGGCCTCTTCGCACCATATTTGGAACGACTTTGCTTACGGTCTGCAACACCTGCTGTGTCTAGGGTACCGCGGACTACGTGATAACGTACACCAGGTAAATCCTTAACACGGCCACCTCTAATCAGAACAACCGAGTGTTCTTGAAGATTATGGCCAATACCTGGAATGTAAGCCGTTACTTCAATACCTGAAGTTAGGCGTACACGGGCAACCTTACGCATAGCAGAGTTAGGCTTCTTAGGTGTTGTAGTCTTAACTACTGTGCAAACTCCACGCTTCTGCGGTGAGGTTACCTGGTTTGAACGTCTCTGTAGAGTGTTCATGTTAAGATGCAAAGCGGGTGATTTAGATTTCTCCTGCTTCGACTTACGACCTTGCTTAACTAATTGGTTGAACGTTGGCATCAATACTTCTCCTTTCGTAATTATTCATTGTGCGTGTCACAGCTCTCGCTTGGTGTTAGTTTTAGAATATAAATTTGAATTTTATAATTCTTAACAACATAGAAAACAGGCATAGTAATGCCCGTTTCAGTGACATACGAAAGAATTATACCACCAGATTAAACGTCTAGCAATTGTAAAGTGTAAACATTTTTCTTCAAGTTAATTGTGAAGTTAATTGCAAGTGGTCTCATTGCAATAAGTCTTACAAAGTGCTTATTGCACTTACTTGTTCACTTAACCACATATCCCCTCGAAAATTCTTCCAAATTAGCTAAATATAAACACTAACGCAAGTGTTTCTTCTGTATTATCATTACCCTTTATTGTTACATGGTCTTCTAGAGCCTTGAAGTATCCGAATGTCTGATAATCGGTTTCTTCTCCAGATACTAAATAGGCTTCATTGCTACCGTCTTCAAGTAAATAGAGATTTCCATCTTGACTGAAAATCAAATGATTATTTATTAATGTTGCTGAAAAAGGTCTATTTTTAATAATGCGAAATTCATTAGTAGAGAGATTCAGACTATAGAAAGTCGCACCCATCTCTCCATCATATTATAAATAAAACATTAGTATATGTAATCAGTACTTATATGGTAATTTAATCATAGATTAATAAGAAACAAAATAATAACAGTATTCTATAAAAAAACTGTGCAATTTAACAATGAAGTGACATGGAATGAATAAATTCACTTACAAGATATATAAAGCTTATATTACAAATATTAAAGCTTGGTAATATAGCTATGCTCTCTAAACTTAAATCAAAAGCAATTGTTCGTATATTAAAGAAAAAAATACGCAAGTTCCAATGAGCAGATAACTACTATTATCTTATGGAAGGACTTGCGTATCTTAGTTAGAATATTTTGAATGTATTATCTAGGCCGAATCCATTCTTGGCCACCCATGTACTTCTGCAAGACTTCAGGAATCAAGATAGAACCATCCTCTTGTTGATTTTGCTCCAAGATCGCTGGTAAAACTCTTGACGTGGCAAGCCCAGAAGCATTTAAAGTATGCATAAATTTCGTCTTGCCATCCGCTTTGGACCTATAGCGCATATTACCTCGTCTTGCTTGGTAAGCATGGGCATTCGAGGCTGAACTTACTTCTTTGAAATCATTCATGCTGGGAATCCATATCTCGATATCCCACGTTCTAGCCATCGCATCTGAACAATCTGCCGCGGCTAATCGACTTAGTCGGAAGTGTAAGCCTAGACCTTCAACGAGCTTACATGCTTTTGCTACAAGCTCATGAAATGCTTCGTCGGATTGTTCTTCCGTCGTATACTGGAACAATTCTATCTTATTAAACTGATGTCCACGAATCATGCCTCTCTCTTCAGCTCTATAACTCCCAGCTTCCTTACGATAGCATGGAGAGTAAGCGAAGAATTTCTTAGGTAATTCGCTCTCGTCTAAGATTTCATCTCTATAGAGGTTTACAAGAGCCGTTTCAGCAGTTGGCAAGATAAATTGTCGATTTTGTTCTAATACACCCTCTTCAGATTCTAGCCAGAAAACATCTTCTTTAAACTTCGGAAATTGACCAGCCGTAAAACCTGATTGGAAATTCAAAATATGCGGTATAAGAAGCATCTCATACTCATCTTGAAGATGGGATTCCACGAAGTAGTTTAGCAATGCCCATTCCAGCCTAGCACCGTCACCCTTATATATCCAGAAGCCATTTCCTGATAGTTTAGCCCCTCTCGCATAATCAATAATGCCTAAACTTTCAGCTAAGTCCACGTGATGTTTAGGTTCGAATGCGAAGCTAGGTTTCTCTCCCGCTATACGCTCAACTTGATTATTTTCTTTCCCACCCGCTAGAACATCATCTGCAGGCATATTAGGTAAACGGATGAGGAACTCTTCTTGAGCCTTGTCCATCTGTATTACTTCATCATCGAGTTTCTTGATAGAATCGGATAATTCCTTTAATTCGGCCAAAGTCCCACTAGCATCTTCCCCTGCTTTCTTAAGCTGAGGAATCGTTGCAGACAATTTATTTCTCTTTGCTTTCCTCTGCTCTACTTCAGTCAGTTTTTTTCTTCTCTCCTGATCCCTGGCTAGAAAATCCGTGAAATCCACGTGAAAACCTTTTTTTGCAAGGGCTTGAGATACCCTCTCTGCATCATTTCTAATTAACTGAATGTCTAACATGCTAGCATTACTCCTCTAGTAAATTCTTCAAATAGTATAGCACAATCCCTTACTCTGAAATATGCCTTATAATAATAAAGATAGGAAACAAAAGGAGAAGAGTAAATGTTTGATGTAATAATTTTTGATATGGATGGACTCTTGATAGACTCAGAACGCGTGGCTTATAGAGCCTACTTCCAAGCGGCAGAAGATCTAGGAATACCGTTAGAAGATAAGCATTTCCACGAGGTATTAGGTACTAATAGTACTTTGGAACAAGAAATTTTAGAAGGTCATTTTCCGAATTTAAACTGGACCACATTTCGTTCAGCAATAAGAGCAAATGTCATTACTATATACGAAGAAGAAGGTGTTCCTGTGAAACCAGGAGCCATTGAGCTTCTGCAATATCTTCAAACAGAACACATACCTGCAGTTGTCGCTACATCTTCAGCTAGAGAAGATGCAACAGCCTTACTTACACACGCAGATCTGATCTATTATTTTGAGAAATTAATCTGTGGAGATGAAATTCAACATTCAAAACCTGCTCCTGACATTTTCTTAAAAGCTCTAGGTAATAGGGAGGCTTCTCGTGCACTGGTCTTAGAAGATTCTCATCAAGGTATAGAAGCCGCAAACCGTGCAAATATACCTGTAATTATGGTGCCTGATATTCTTACACCACCAGAAGGAAAAAACATTCTATATATCATGGATAGCCTCTATGATGTGCTTAATTGGTTAAGACAGGCCCGGTAAGACACCCTCATCCAATAATCCACTAAAATCAAATTGTCTAGCATATTCATATCCAACAATAGCGACTGTATTCGAGAGATTCAGAGATCTTGCGGATTCTATCATGGGTACGCGTATCATGCGTTCTGGATGTGCCATTAGAAATGACTCTGGTAGTCCTTTCGTCTCCTTGCCGAACAAAATGAGAGAATTCTCTTCGTATTCTACGTCTGTGTAGCGGGCTTTGGCCTTCGTTGAGGTGTAATATATAGCATAATTGGACTTAGCCTGAAGCAAATCTTCCACTCGATCCCAGAGACTAAGTTCTGAGAGCTGGTACCAATAATCTAATCCTGAGCGTTTCAGCTTCTTATCGTCAATTGCAAAACCGAGTTTACCAACAAGGTGGAGTTTCGCACCAAGTGCGACACATGTGCGAATGATATTTCCTGTATTTTGTGGAATCTCTGGTTCCACCAATGCTATTTCTAAACCCAAAACCTATTCCTTCTCTTCCATATATTCTTGTGCCCACTGTTCCAGTTTCCCTAAACGGTGATAGACACCTGATTTCCCTAGTGGTGGGTCTAATAAACTTCCTAGTTCTCTTAGTGAAAAACCTGGATTTTCGACCCGCAACATAGCGATTTCATAGAGTTCTTCTGGCATTTGTTCTAGAGCTTGATGTTCTGCTAACTTAGCAATAATATTAATTTGCCTTGCGGATGTATTGGCTATCCTCTCAATATTGGCATTATCGAAGTTAATTGTTCTATTGACCATTTCGTTCATATTTTTCCGAACACGAATACTCTCGAATTGTAAATAGGATTGATCAACACCTAGTCTTCCGAGAAAATTCGACACTTGATCTCCATTCTTAATATATAGCATGTAAGATTGAAATCCGACTTGCAAGAAACCTTCTATTTCAAGGGTTTGTAATATTTTACGCAGAAACTCCATAACGGACTGCCGGCGCATTGCAAACTCTATTTGATAACTCTTATTAGGGTCGGCCATAGATCCGACTGCGAGAAATACGGTTCTTAAAATTTGGGTAATCTCTTCTTCTAGAAATTCAGAACTCTCTCTATGAATTACCCCTCGTAAACTGTCATAAGCAAGTAATTCATCTAATACTGCTTTTAGGTGTAAAACATCTTGGCTATCGTGTAATTCCCATGTGGAGAAATTTTTCTTCTCAATAATCTCGCCTTCAACATGGAAATACTTCTGAGCCATAGCTTGTACATATTCTAAGAAATGCAGATGCTTACTCTTCACTTGAATGGTTCTGCCTGTAAAACTAGCCGATGCAGCAAGCGCAACCGCGAGACCTATATCACGGTAAACTTTTTCTTCATCTAAAATTGATAAGATTTCTTCTTTTACACTAAGTGAAAAACTAGGAACGCTCATGATTTTTGTAAATCCTTTGCTATGTCCCTATGAACAACTGTAACGGAATAGTTATCCTGACGTAAGCGTTTTGCAATACGTTCTGCTAAGAATACGGAGCGATGTCTCCCACCCGTACAACCCACAGAAATTGTAAGGGTCATTTTTCCTTCTCTAATATAAAAAGGCATTAAATATAAGAGTAAATCCATTTGTTTATCAAGAAATTTCTGGGTTTCAGGGAAAGAATCCACATAATCTTTTATCCCTTTATCTTGTCCGCTTAAGGGTCTAAGTTCTTCAATATAAAATGGATTAGGTAGAAACCTTACATCGGTAATAATATCTGTATCTTCTGGAGCTCCATACTTGAATCCGAAGGATTGGACAATAATGTTTATCTTCATCGTATCGTCTGCATCGCCTGTCGCTAAATGGAAGATTTTCTCGGCTAAATCCTTGGGTCGGAGTTGGTCTGTAGAAATAATAATATCTGCTGCATCACGTAGAGGCTTCAGCAAGGTTCTCTCCCGTTGAATACCATCCAATGTTCCTGCCTTGTTGCCCATAGGATGACTGCGTCTGGTTTGCTTATAACGGCTGATGAGCACATCATCCGAAGCATCTAAATAGAGAATTTGATAGGGTATCAGTTCTCTTTGTAATTGCTCTAAACCTTCATTTACCCCAGAAAAATGTTCCATACTTCGGCTGTCGACTACTACTGCTAGTTTCTCTATACCTAAACCAGAACGCTCCTGTGTTCCAGAAAGTTTAGATACAATTTCTCCCAGTAGGTGAACAGGCAAATTGTCAATACAAAAATAACCATAGTCTTCTAGACTATTAACTACAACACTCTTACCAGAGCCGGACATTCCTGTAACAATGATAATATGCATGTTCTATCTCCTAATTTACCATTCGCCCATAAAACGCACTTCGGTCTCCAACTGAACACCGAATTCCTCTAGGACCGTGTTTTGCACGTGTTTAATCAAATTTGCTATATCTTCTGCTCTTGCTCCACCTTTATTCACAATAAATCCTGCATGTTTGGTGGATACTTCTGCCCCATTGATATTTTTCCCCTGAAGCCCTGCATCCATAATTAACTTCCCTGCATAGTACCCTTCAGGACGCTTGAACACAGAACCACAGCTCGGCCATTCGAGTGGTTGAGAATTCTCACGTTTACTAGTCAAGAGTTCTACGTGCTGGTCTATAATTTCTTGTAAATCCTGCTTCAAACGGTAGAGTGTTGCAACAATGATATTTTTATCTTCTTGGAAAACACTTTTTCTATAACCGAACGCCTGTTGGTCACCTTCTACGGCTTGTAATTCGTAATTCTGATCAAGATAGTAGGTTAACATGGCAACATCGGCGGTTTTCCCCTCGTAGGCACCTGCATTCATATAGACAGCGCCACCTACTGTTCCAGGAATGCCAGTGGCAAATTCTAAGCCTGTAGCGCCATGGGAGGAGGCATAACGGGATGCTTCTCGCATATCGGCCCCGCTTTGGCTGAAGAACCACACATAGCCTTCTTCATCTTCTATAGGCTCAGGTCTTATATTTTCTAAAGCTTTTAAATATTGCCCGGGACCGAAATAACCTTCTACGAAACCATAATGGGCGAAACGATCGGCCAGCACAATAACCATTCCCCGGATACCACGATCAGAAATCAAGAGATTAGAACCTTTTCCTATCACCGTTACTGGAATATCGTGGTCTTCACAAAACAAGAGCACGCCTTGTAAGTCGCCAACTGTTTCAGGCTGACAGAAATAATCGGCCGGGCCACCGACTTCATATGTGCAATAGTCCTTCAATAGGACATCACGTTGGATTTCTATTTGAAAATTCTCGTTTAAGTTTTCCCAGGGAAATTCTCTCATCTTCTATTCTCCTTTATTATTGCCAAATAATCGTCTCGTAAGTTCTTCTGCGGCATTATAACCCATTCGACGTTGACGGAAGTTAATGGCTGCTACTTCTACAATAATCGCTAAGTTCCGTCCTGGTCTAACAGGAATTGTAATAGACGGAACACGAATACCTAGGATATCTGTAAATTCTTCATGGATTCCTAAGCGTTCATAAGATTTACGTTCGTCCCATAACTCAAGATTAATCACGAAATCTATAGAATCTTGTTGTTTAACAGAAGAAACACCGAAAAGCTCCTTCACATCTAGAATGCCTAAACCTCTAATTTCAATTAAATGCCTAATAATCTCCGGAGCTTGGCCTAGCAAAGTCGTGTCGGAAACGCGCCTTACTTCTACTAGATCATCGGCAATAAGCCGATGTCCACGCTTCACAATTTCCATAGCGGTTTCCGATTTACCGACGCCACTTTCCCCTAACATCAGAATGCCTTCACCATAAATTTCAACTAATACGCCATGAAGTGTCGTTTCTGGCGCTAATTCCACATTTAAATATTTAATCAGCGAACTCATAAACACCGAGGTGATTTCTACTGTTCTTAACAACGGAATAGAATAACGATGAGAACACTCGAGCATTTCTGCAAATGGCTCATGTTGGCGCGAAATGACTAAACAAGGAATCCCCCGAGACATAAGTGTGTCTAGCTTTTGCATACGAACTTCTGCTGTTTGCGCTTCAAGATACGCCATTTCCATATTGCCAAGAAGTTGAATTCGATCGGCACCGAAGTGTTCGTAGGAACCTGATAACTGTAAACCTGGCCTCGTCACATCCGCAACAGAAATTAAGATATCCTCTGCATTGCCGAAGGAAGTTAATTCTTCCAGACGAAATTCTTCAATAATATTTTGTAAGCTAACACTGGCCATACTTAATCCTCCAAACCGAACAAATAACTTAAATCGGTTTTCCCTGGTGAAAAATCCTGGAAGGGATCAGGTAAATCCTTCGTACTTCCTCCAAGTCGCTTAATTGAAGAAAGTATTTCATAATAGAGTTCTCGAGAAATAGTTTTCTCATTTTTCTCTATATAAGAACGGAGCAATGGGATTGCTCTTACTGTACCTAGATCTCCTAAGCAAATTACAGGAATTTGCTTATCCGAAAATGTCCTAAACGCAGTACGCAAAACCGGATAAAAATCCTCTCGTAATTTCTCCTCTTGCTTTGCTACATAAGTTAGCGCTTGTAACAAATAATCTGTTCCATTATCCTCTGCAGTTCCTTCTTCAATTTCTTCATGAATACGCTTAGTGACGGGAATAACCACAGCATCTCCCGCTCCTTTAATATATTCTCCAATCGCATCGGCTACCCGATCATCTAATTCTCCAGCCGACAAGAACCAGGCGAGAATACGTTGTACTGTAGCTTCATCTGACCATACTTTTGCCAAAGGCAAAAACTGCTTAAGCAAAAATATTTCTCGATTTCTCTCTTCAAGTGACTTCTGGCTTGGATGTACATCAATTCTTTCAATTATTTGGATGAATTTATCTCTTTCCTCAGGAGTAAATGCGCGCACTCTATCTTCTACCGAAGTTGGAAAATCAAAATCAGACACTTCAGCCATCCCCTGTAAAAACGAGATGGTATCTTCACCGTTCAAAGAAGCTAAAAAATCTCTTATCGTATTATCTTCTAGAATAGCATGTGATTGCCTATACCACGCTTCTTGTTGCTCAAGAAACTTAGACTCTAATCCCTTGGCAAAAGCAAGTTCATTACGATAACCAGCAGAGACATCATCTAGTACTTGATTAAATATTTTTTCAAAGGAAGTATTTAACTCCTGGGCGAAGTCTCGCCCCTTGTTGTAGAAATGCATTCTACCCTCCTCAATTTTACGTCAAAAGTTAAGTTCATTTTAGCATGTTCACCCAAAAGAAGAAATAAATAAGAAAAAACGGAGGGTATCTTCCTGAGATACCCTCCGTTTCTATATTTCTAGTCACAATTTATTGTAGCTGTAACTTCAAATCCCCGTCTTTTATCCACTGCATTTTTCTCAATGGAATAGCAATTAAGTAGCTTAACAATGCAGGAAGAACAATACATATTAGAAGTAGTTGAATCCATTGCCATACACCTACTTGCATTACAGTAGCTCCATGATTCATGGCAATTTCTGATGGGACAAACCAACCCGTAACCTGACCAATTGGACCTACGAGACCAGAAGTCCCCATACCAGATGAAATTGCAGGCCCATTCATCTCCATGCGAAACAATACAGTAGCAATAGGTCCTGTAATGGCTGAAGCGAGGGTCGGTGGGATCAAAACTCTAGGATTTCTAATAATATTTGGCATCTGAAGCATAGATGTACCTAAACCCTGCGCCAGTAAGCCACCTACACGGTTTTCCTTGTAGCTAATAACGGCAAACCCGACCATCTGCGCACAACAACCTGCTAACCCTGCACCTCCTGCGAGCCCAACCAAGCCGAAAGAAGCGGCTATAGCAGCAGAACTAATAGGTAAAGTTAATAATATTCCCATAATAACAGAAACCAGCACGCCCATAATGAAAGGCTGTTGATCAGTAAGGGAAATGACAAATGCACCAATTTGGTTTGCTAGAGACCCTATTGCTGGCGCTAAGAGTAAAGCAATACCCCCTCCAGAAAGCAGGGTAACGAGAGGAGTCACAATTATATCTACCGGTGTTACCTTAGATACCAATTTCCCCAGCTCACATGCCAAAATTGCAACAAAAAATACAGCTAGAGGACCTCCTGCTCCACCTAAACCATTAGCAGCTAACCCCACCCCTGCTAGAGTAAAAAGCACTAGAGGAGGCGCTTGTAAGGCATATCCAATCGCAACGGCCATAGCCGCGCCTGTGGCTTGCGTAGCGAAACTTGCAATCTGCTGTACATTATCTTGCATTGCACTTCCTTCTGGAAATACCATAGCAATCGTATTCAGAATGGTTCCTATTAATAGCGACGCAAATAAACCTAGCGCCATAGCACCCAGTGCATCTATAAAATACCGTTTAAAAGAAAGAACAATATTTTGCTTCTCTAGAAAGGCTCCGAAAGAACTTCGAGCTCTCTTATTATGAACGAGACTATCCTCCAAAAATGGTTTTTGTGGCTGCTTAGACATATCCAACTCCCTTAATTTTCCGCTATTATAGCATGCTTAAATAAAAATTGAGTACAAAAATACCTGTCTTCTCAGACAGGTAATATTGTGAATATTACTAAGACTTATTCTGGAATCTCAATAGATATTTGCTCTAGAACAGAGACGTGCGGGGTAAGATCAGAAACAATGGTGGGATTCCCATAATATTTAACCTCACCAGCACCTCGTATCGTTACGTCTAAATGTTCTTCTACACTTAATATCGCTTCCGATGCCCCCTCACTCAAGTAGGTCATCTGCTTAATCCTCAGACCTTGTGCATCTAATGTTGAAGCACCTTTCATGTCTAAATCTATAGAACTTATCTGACCCGTTGCAGTTAGGGCGTTAGCACCTGCATTTTCATCGTTAGTTTAGGCAAGTCTAAGTTCTGAATGTCTATAGCATAAGCACCAGAGACATGCATTTCTTCTAGTGGTAAATTCTCTCCATTAATACGAAGCTCCAAACCTCCAGTAAAATCCATATACTTAATTGGAGCATCAATTGTAAGTTGTATTTTGCTGTTTTGAATATTATCTTCTTTTGCACTGATGATAATTTGGTCTGCTTGGATGTCTACTGTAAATCCATATTCATCTACTAAGTTTGGACTCAATTCTCCATGAATTTTATATGCACCCGTATTCTGAACTTGGAAATTCACGTCATTACCTTATTTAAAATCAAGATTCTTAAGCACAAGAGAATAACCTTCTATAGAAGAATCTA
>CAYMOG010000007.1:0-28295 GCA_964392065.1 uncultured Oscillospiraceae bacterium | reverse complement strand
AATCTAGGCCTTCGTCTCCTTGTCTTACAGATGTCTCTTCCCTTGTTAATGGTGTGGAGCTTCCACTCATACGACAACTTGTAACAAACACTATACTTGCAAGAACACACATTCCGAATAATAATTTTTTCATATTAATTCCTTATTCCTTATACATAATTAGAATAGCCAAGGGTGATACAAGAATTCTAGAACTTTCTATAACGTCTAGAACTTCAAGCCCTGCCCTAGTATCATTGGCAACAATATGCCATGGACCCGTACCTGGTAAGAACACTTCCCTCTCTTCCATGGAACCGTTATAAACACACAGAATATCTTTCCAAGAATCTCCTCCTGCATAGGGTCCCAAACCTGTGATAATCAGTTGCTCTTCAATCTTGAGCACTTGGAAATACTCCCCAATTTCTTGGCGCGTCCGAAGACGAAAAGCTGGATGATTCTTACGGATTGCGATTAATCCTTGGAAATATTTAAATACAGGCGCGAAATATTTCTTATTCTCCCAGCGAATCTGATTAATCGCATCAGGGGATTTATAACTATTATGGTCGCCGAATTTTGTACGTAAAAACTCTTCTCCAGCATGGAGAAAGGGTACACCTTGTGCGGTAAGCACAAGCGCATGGGCGAGAATATGACGGCGCACCGCTTCATTTAGGAACAGATGTTCAATCTCAACACTTGCATAGGGTCTGGATTCTGAAACCGCCTCCTCTATATTTTTATACTTATGTTTTGATAAACCCATAAGTTTTCCGTCATGTAAGTCGAGGAATCGCGATTCTTTTTCTAGATGTAAGACACGGATAATTTTATCCCATAATATTAAGTTATCATGGGCAGTTACGTACTGAATAGATTCTTCAGGTTGGAATGCAAAATCCCTAATGCCACCTTCTAATCCTAGGATAACGTATTCTTCGTAACCCAAACCGCCCAGGGCAAATCCAGGAACATCATCATCGCTTCCACCTTTTACACCATTTCGGAAATGATCATTAAATACACCAATTCCATGGCTTCTTTGCTTTCCCTTGAGAAACTGTTTAGATTTCGGAAGTGAAGACCCACCTGCTTGCCATGGTTCTCCTAGAAGGAGTATATCTTCTCCATGTTTTGCTCGGACATCTCGGGCTAATGTATACATGGTATCCGTGTCAATTAGCCCCATAAGGTCGAAGCGAAACCCATCCACAAGAAACTCATCCAACCAATAATTAACCGAATCTAAAATATACTTCCTAATCATCGGTTTCTCTGAAGCAATTTCATTTCCTGTCCCTGAACCATTGGCAAGGGTACCGTCCCCTAGATGGCGATAAGCGTATCCAGGGATAAGTCTTTCGAATGGACCGGTATAGACCTCATATGTGTGATTGTAGACTACGTCCATTATGACTCTTATGCCTGCTTTGTGAAGCGCCATCACCATACGCTTAAACTCTTCTATACGTTTACTTGGATCCACAGGATCGGTGGCATAAGAACCTTCTAGCGCATTATAATGCATAGGGTCATATCCCCAATTATATCGTGCTCCTTCTTGCTGAGGATCACATTCTATTAATTCATTAACGGTTTGATAATCATAAGATGGCATTATTTGCACATGGGTTACACCTAATTCTTTTAAATGATCCAATCCCGTACTCAATCCATCTTTAGAAATTGTATCTTCTTCCGTAAAGGCTAGAAACTTACCCTTATGGATCATACCGCTCGTTTCTTGTATCGAGAAGTCTCTCACATGTACTTCATAAATAATAGCATCAGTATAGTGTTTCAGAGGAGGTTTCGAATGGGATCGAAACCCTTCCGGATCCGTATTGCGTATAGCACAGATATAAGTTCTCTGGCCATTGGCAGATACAGCGTGGGCATAAGGATCTACTTGAAATGCATCGGGATGCCCCTCTCTGACGATCTTGTAGAGATAGTATTGACCTGCAAGGTCCTCGGCAATTTCCGCTTCCCATACACCACTTGAAGGGTCAAACTGCATAGGATATATTATGCCCTCTTCATGACTATGAACTTCACCATTTAGATCATATTCCCCAGGATTAGAATATAGGTAAATTTTCACATCTTGCACGAAGGGTGCCCATAACTTAAAAATCGACCTATATTCCTGATAACTCAGGCCTAGGTCCTCACCATCATAATAATATCGATCATAATTCATTTCATTTTTCATATTACCTATTGTATAGAAACCTAGATATAAACTTCTGAACATCTGTAACTCTTGAAAATTTTTAAATGACACTTAATAATTACTTCTAAATTCTTCCTATTTTGTCCAAAGAAAGAAGTTCAAATAGAGTTGCTGTATTTCCTATTCGGTTACAAACTTTAAGAAAATGCGTTCATATCCGTACCTAATATGGCTAAATTGTTAAATTTCCCTTCTTGTAATACACACTTAATGTTCGTTGTAACTTACTTCTTGTAATTAACTAAATTTAAATATACAATTAGGTCAATGAAATAGGAAACCTGTTTCACAATAATAATTAGTAGCTTACAAAGGAGGTAGACATTATGGCCAATCAACAAAATGACCCTAACACACCCCAACATACTACTACAGTGGTTACAGAAGGTGGCGGCGGGTCCAACGCCCTAGTTGCGATATTGATACTCGTTATCGTTGCAGTCGCAATTTTTGTACTGTATCAATTGTTCTTCCGTGATAATAACACACAGGATGATAACAACAATCCAGTACAAGAAGCAGTTGACGAAGTAAACGGTGGCTCAACTTATGGTTTACAGTTCAAACTGTAAATGATAAAATTTATCTAGCTATAAGTTTTAATAGAAAGGAAGTAAAAAATTATGTTAATTAACATTATCGCATGGATTATCCTAGGTGCTCTAGCAGGATGGGTTGCAAGTCTCATTATGGGAACAGACGCTCAACAAGGTGCTATTGCAAATATCGTAATCGGAATTATCGGTGCTTTCATCGGTGGTCTTATTATGAGTTTCATCCCAGGTCTTTCTGGCGCAGATGGCCTAAATATTTGGTCATTCCTAGTTGCTCTATTGGGTGCAGTTATCCTAATTGCAATCCTAAGAGCTATCAGAAGAAGATAGTACATCCTTAATACAAGGAAACCGAAAGGGGCTTCTCAGAAGCCCCTTTTATTTTTGAAGTTTATATTTAAGATTAATATCTACCTTCTCGTAAGTATAAGAAGATTTGAGGTACGACTTGATTTTTACGGGAGACTACACCATTTTGGAAGGTATATTCTTCACCCTCTTTATTAGGGAAAACTTCAGGAACAATATCCTTACCAGGACCAGCAGCGAAGAAAATCGAACCACTGTCTCTGGCCGATGTAAACATCATTAACCACAGGTACACATCTTTATCTTGAGCTCTAGATTCCATTACCTTAATAATTTCATCTGCAGTGGCTTCCGCTTCATTAAGTCTATACATAGTCCTCTGGGAGATAATAATTTTCTTATCCTGAACCATATATTCTTTCATATCACTCATTAGTAATGTGTTTAAATCGTCCATTAACATTTTCGAACTGGCCTTGAAAATACTTTCGGAGAGTTCTTCAATATCTAATCCTGTTAAATCTGACCAGTGTTGAGCCATCTTACGGTCTTGTTTGGTTGTGGTAGGCGATTTGAAATTAAGAGTATCCGCAATAATGGCTGACAGAAGTAAGCCTGCAATATCTAAATCCGGTTCAATCTGACTTTCTAAAAACATTTTAGAAATAATTGTAGCGGTCGCGCCCAAAGGCTCACTGCGAAAAGCAATAGGTTTATCAGACGTTAAATCTCCCAAGCGGTGGTGATCAATAATTTCAATTATGTCCGCCTTTTCAATGTTTGGGACCGACTGGGTGGACTCATTATGGTCCACTAAAACGAAACGACGTCTAGGCATATTCAGTAAGCGATACCTAGAAGTGAGCCCCATTACACGATTCTCATCATCTACAATGGGATACGCCCTATGTCTAGATCGCATCATTTTCTCTCTGGCATCGTCCACAAATTCCGCCTCACTAAATACAATAAGATCTTTATTAGGGGTCATAATATCTTTAACTGGAATCGCATAATATAAGTATCGAGAAGTATTCATAGCCCCATGACCAGAGAGGATAATCGCGCATTTTGCGGCTTTGGCCGCTTGCATAACCATAGGAGCGACTTCCTTCGTCCAAACTAGAATGAGTACCGAAGCGCCTTTATTAATGGCTTCTATTTGAGCGGTTGTGTCATTACCCATTACAACGATACGTTTTTCTAAATCATAGTATTTGAGATGATTAGCCGATAGAGCAATAATGCTTACCTTACCATTGTGGTCTGATTCACCTGGCGCATAGAGAAGCTTTCCGTCGATGGAGCGATTGAGATTTTCTACAGATGTTTTGGCCAGAAGATCTATACCTTGGGCCGTATCTCCCCATGCGATAGCTCCTATGGAAGAATTCGTAACTAAACCTAGAAGATGACTCTTCTCGTCTTGCACTGTAAAAACTTTTCTATCTGCATCAAATCGCTCAATAATATCTCGCAAAATGGCAGATTCATTCACCTTATTTGCATCATCCATTACCGATTCATCGAGTTGTGCTCTCGCATCCGTAATTAGAAGTGGTTCTGTTTGCTGAAATTTATTCAATATGAATTCTGTTTCTGTTGTTAAATCCCCTAATCGACAAGGGACAACGTTATAACCTTGTTTCTGACGCAAATGGGCATATCCGATTGCCGACACAATACTATCTGTATCCGGATGACGATGTCCAGTAACATAAATAATGCCACCACCTTGCTCATCACCTTTTAATAAATGGTCTGTCGCCATTGTTTGCTCCTCCTAGTCTAAGAATGTTGTTCGAATTTCATGTTTATTAAGATTTTCATGGTACTTTTCTGTCGTTTTCCCTAATACAATACCACCTAAACAAACGTAATCTTCAGGAATGGAGAGTAAGGTGTTTAAGTTGATACTTGTACCGGCGCGGTCAAATGCACCGTATATTATACAAGAACCTACGCCCAGAGCAGTCGCTACCAGGCTCATATTCTGCAATATAAATCCTGCATTGGCATATTCCATATTCTTCACTTGCGCTTCCATGGGGTTTACAGAAACTACGACCATTTCAGGAGCACCATGAAAAGGATGAGGATTTGCCCCGATTACTTCCGCTTGAACCTCTTCGAAACGTTTCAGAATTTCTGCATTACGAATTACGGTCAAACATATATCTTCATAATTTCCCATGGCAATGGGTGCTTGTTGACCAGCGCATAAAATAGTCTTCATTTCCTCACGGGAAATTTTCTCCCCCGTATAGGATCGAATAGAACGGCGAGCATGAATGGCTTGTAAAATTTCCATATAAGCACTCCTTATGTTTTAGGCTTAAATACTTATCTTACATCTGAATTATTGCCAAGACAGAAATTCCTTCTTCCCTATATAGAACTTCACATGTAAGACAAAAGCTATTAATAAGAGAATAGCATAGATTAGTAAGCCACGACTACCCCAAAACACTTCAATGAAGAAATGTAATCCAGCAAACACTAAACTAATGATGCCAAAAATAATAGCAGAACCACAACCTTCATTCTGGACCACTCTGCGTTTTCTGGTAAATGGTCGATATAATTTCATAAACCGCACCGAGAAACTCATTAGAAAATACATAAGTAAAGTAACAATTACCATGCTAAGAACACCCACTCTACCTCGTACCAATCCCCAATACACAATTTGAGGAATCATAAGAGGCACATAGAGACTAGACCATAATTTTTTAACCAGAGCGGTTGCAAGGGTAGCATCAATTGGTGTTGGACTAACTTGGAAGATCCAACCTGCCATATGATTATCGCTCATCTCTGCAAATCGAAACATAAATGTTAAAACGACAAAATTAATATAAACAAATAAATGACTAGGGAAATAACGCAAACTGAATATACTTAATAGCTCCATTTCGGAGTTTCCAAAGGAGAAGAGCATAATATAAGGAATTAGCATATATATCGCAATGGCTGGATAACTAGCAGTCTTGAAATTACGCTCATTTCTAAGCATCCTAGCGGTAAAATCATAGCATGCTCTCTCCTCATGACGATTGCATAATAGTCTTCCCCATAAGTTACTCAAACGATAAGATTTCTTCTCGCTAGTCTTCGTTCGCATAATATGAGCAATCTTAATTTCAAATTGCTTGCTACGTATCATATAGTAGTAAATTAAACCAGCAGTAACCAACACCGCTAAAACGGAACCTATTATGGCCCACAGGACTTCACCTTCCGACAGCAAAAACGGAGCAGAAAACCAAGAAATTGGAAAGAGCATAAGAGGCGGCTGAAAACCAGAAACCATACCTTCTAGAAACTCCATACCTCGACCTATAAATTGAAAACTAATTATCATGCTTATAGTCAAAGCAATTTGTGTGTACGCGATGACATCTCTAAGCTTTTCTCCTGGATAGTATTGCGCTAGAAATAAATATAAGGCGAAGGATAGGAATAAGTTAAATAGACCTAATAGAATAAGCATTAGTAATGCGATAATTGCTGAGATAAACCCTTGGAAAATAACACTAAAAATTACTAATGGTAATCCAAAACTAAATAACGTTATGCCCTGATATATTAACACTTGTAAAATCTTCGACCACGAAAGAACCTGTGCATCCACTGGCCTTACCGGTAGCAGTTCTAAATCTTCTTCCGACAAAAAGATTTGGGCCAATTGAGGCACCGTAGCTGAAATCAAAAAAATAAAATACGAAGCAAATACAATTAAATATAAATAGAAAGGATTTGCACTAGATACCAATAAGAATGCCATCATCACGCCCATGAATAGTTGGATGAGAATATTGGAGAGCATACTAAATGTCCGTGTTTCACCTTTACTTGCTTTTTGGCCAAAGGGTCCAGCCATTGCACGTCCGTTCATAGCCATTTTTACTTGGACGAGAAGGCGTAGTTGGCGATAATCTAATCCTTGTTTCTGGAAAAAACCTTGGAAGACATCAAGAAATTTCAAATAAAAGGCGTCTTTTTTCTGGAAAACATTCCGACTATCCTTACTTGCCGACTTAGCGGTTAAGCTATTATGTCTATAAAACATATTTTTCATAATCTACGCTTCCTCCAACGCTTGAACAAACTGTTTTGCTTTTGCGTCGTGTTGTGTAAATCCTGTGACTTCATTGAAGAATAACTCTAAACTTCGACTTTCAGCCCCTTGAATTTCTTCTAGAGTTCCGTTGGCAATAATTTCTCCATCATTCAATAAGACGATGCGATGACTAAGCTTCTCTACTGTATCCATATTATGTGAAGAATAGAAAATTGTTTTACCTTGCATACTCAATTTAAGCATAATTTCTTTCACGAGTAATACGGTATTGGCATCTAAACCACTTAGGGGCTCATCCCAGAAAATCAAACGCGGGTTATGAATAAGTGATGCAATAATCAGGGTCTTCTGACGCATTCCTTTTGAAAAAGATCCGAGAAGTTTATCT
The DNA here is from genome assembly GCA_964392065.1 of uncultured Oscillospiraceae bacterium. Lineage (GTDB taxonomy): Bacteria > Bacillota > Clostridia > Saccharofermentanales > Fastidiosipilaceae > JASBZA01. Next base: position 20,739 of record CAYMOG010000007.1, on the reverse strand, counting down.
CTGCTGTCTTCTAGTTCAAATATTTCCAACATCGGTTTCGCCCTATGCATTATAGTTTCTTGGCTTAATCCATAGAGTTGTCCGGAAAATAGAATATACTCTTCTAGAGTAAGCGTTTCATAAATTGAAGTTTGCTCAGGAACATACCCTATCTGACTTTTGTAGGTTACGTCTTCTGTGGTAATACGTTGCCCACGTAAGAATATATCTCCCTGATCTAATTCAAGAAGCCCTAATATAAGCTTAACTGTAGTACTCTTCCCCGCGCCGTTTGGTCCTATATAACCAATAATTTCACCTTCTTGAACAGAAAAGGAAATACCTTTCAATACGTCCTTGTCACCGAAACTCTTCCAAACATTTTTTAATTCTAATAATTTCATTTCATTTTCTTTATGCATAGTAATGAACGCATTCCTTTTCTCTACTTGTAATAATTATAATAAACCATTCGTTAATTCAATAAATAATTTTCTTATCTTGTACAAGCTTTTAATAAGCAAACATTTTATCCTTGAAATCCACCGCTAAAACTTATAATGTATTGGTAGATTTACAAATCTTAACGTCCGCCAAGTTGTATTAATTCAAAAATACAGTTAAACGATGAAATTTACAAGTCTTAGAGGAGAGATTTTATGAAACTACATATTGAAAATATCCATAAAAGCTTTGGAGGTAAACCTGTTTTAAAAGGTTCGAGTTTAACGATCTCTCAAGGTACCATTACAGGACTAATTGGTCGCAATGGAGCCGGTAAAACTACTCTATTTAATATTTTGTATAAAGATCTAGCACAAGACGAAGGTGAAGTATTCCTGGAAATTGATGGCCATAAGAGACCCCTTCAAGCAGAAGATGTCGGACTACTATTCTCCCAACCCATTGTGCCGGATTTCATGACCGGTTATGAATGTATTAAGTTCTATCTAGAAGTCCATGATCTTCCTGCTGATAAAGCAGCCATTGAACAAGCCTTAGATCTAGTAAGTATAGACTATGAAGATAGAAATAAGCTCATTCGAGATTACTCCCATGGTATGAAAAATAAAATTATGATGCTTATGGTATTCATGGCTAAACCGCCTGTAATACTCTTAGATGAGCCTCTGACCAGCCTTGATATTGTCTTAGCGGCTCAAATCAAGGATTTCCTCCGCCAATATAAATCAGACCATATCATTATTATGAGTACTCATATATTGGATTTGGCCAAAAGCCTCTGCGATGACATCGTTTTACTCCGAGATGGCCGATTAGAAGCAATCGGAAATGAAGAATTCAGAGATCCTAATTTCGAAAGCCACTTAATCCAACTACTCTTAGAGAAAGCTGTAGATTCTAACATGGCTACCATGGAGGAGGAAAAGGATGTATAAATCTTTTCTGAAGTTTACCTTGTTGTTTATGCGCTATAAGAGCATAAACGCTGTACACCAGTTCTTATTCTACCTTCGCAAATTACCACTTATCGGTAAGCGGATTCCTACAAGTGTACACCGTTTAAGTGAAATGCATAGCCTAGTCACCCTCTTCGGTTTACTTATAGGATTTAGCAAACAGCTGTTTAATAAACTCCTATATTTCGGCGTATACTTCGTCGCACCTGTAATAGCTCTACAAGATGCGAATTCTAACAATCAAAACATCCTTCATACCATTACATGGCTATTTATCGGCTTAAATTTGATTGCCGTTGGGCCAATGAAAAGTGCGACACAAGCGGATGGAGAACTCATAGATTATGAGCTTTTGTTGATTTTCCGTGTACCTGCCCAGCGTTACTATATTTTAAAAATCCTCAGTGGAATACTTATTCCTACCTTCTTCTTCAGCCTTATTGGTCTAGTCGCTTTTCACATCTTCCAACTTCCTTTACTAGCTCTTGTAAGTTTATTGTTTTCATATATTTGTATGCGTGTTGTTCATGAAGCCATTGGAGCCTTGATGTTTAAGTATGGCAAAGCTGCTACAGGTTCTTGGAAACAAGTTGTCATTAGAAAATTACCTTTTATGCTATCTGGTCCTCTCGTGATTATCCTAGGATTTTTTCTAAATTTTAATTTCGGCCGTTTCAACCAGAGTATTTATTTCATCCTCCCTATTGTTACGTTCGTTCTAGCAATAATGAGTTTCATTGTTCTAAAAAATTATGATTTTAACCTCTTAAAACGAAAACAATTAGATGTGCACCGTTTTCTGGAGAATAAAGCAGCCTTATCGGGTGGTTTGAATTTACAAACCAACATTGTGAAGAAAGAGCAATATGAAGACCAGGTTCCTGAAGAAAAACTTAGAGGTAAAACAGGTTTATCCTATGCCCATGCTCTCTTCTTCAATCGTTTTCGTAAAGTCTTACAGCGTCCTATGCTTATCCAATTCATTATCATTTTCCTCCTAGGCGCTTTACTAATTCTTTTAAGTCTTGTCACAGGCTTCCGCATACCTAGAGGTAGCCTAAGAATAACGGACCTCTATCCAGCTTTGTTTATTGTGACGTATTTTTATACTTCGTTGGGCGATCGTTATACCAAACTCCTCTTCGCGAATATGGATATTAATTTACTTCCTTATAGTTTCTATAGGCGTAAAGAAATCGTACTTGAAGGTCTGAAAATACGTTCTTTATATCTGGCGCTTTTAAATTTACCAACTCTGATAACCGTAAGCGCATGGATAGTGATTTTAGGTTTTCTCCATATTCCTGATCAGAAGTTTGGCATACTCTTCTTCCTCTTAGCGTTCTGGCTACAAACCATGTTTTTTAACATTTATTACCTCATCTTATATTATGCCTTTCAACCTTATGATGAAAATATGAAGGTAAAATCCTTGCCCATTCAAATTAGTAATGCCGTTATATACTTATTAACCTTCAGCTTATTCTACATTGATCACGTACCTCTAGAAATATATTACATTATTATGGGACTCCAATTATTATTTCTTATCGTGTCCCTCTTCTTAGTTGGGAAATTAGCGCCTAAAAACTTCAGACTAAAACAGTAAAGGAGAAATACATGTCTATTCTCTTAGAAACCAATAACCTTAGTAAAATTTTCGGTAGCCAAAGAGCCGTAGATAATGCCAATATTCAAATTCATCGTGGCGATATCTTCGGACTCGTAGGTAGAAATGGTGCAGGTAAAACTACTCTTATGCGTATGATCTCAGGACTTGCGGTGCCAAGTAATGGTGCTTATACCTATTATGATGCGAATGAAAAAGTCTTGAAACCTGAGCAAGTGCAAATCTCAACTCTAATTGAGAACTGTGGAATATATCCCAATCTAACCGCTCTAGACCATCTTAAACTTAAGGGCAAAGCTCTGGGCGTAGAAGATAAAAATTTCGCCTCAGAACTTCTCCATATGCTAGCACTAAGCAATGTAGGGAAAAAACCTGTGAAATCTTTCTCTATGGGTATGAAACAACGATTAGGCATTGCACTAGCGCTTGTTGGTAAGCCTGAATTTCTAGTTCTAGACGAACCTATTAATGGACTAGATCCCCAAGGTATAGCAGAAATACGTAAACTTATTACTTTCTTAAATCAAGAACATGCCATTACTTTTATGCTCTCTAGTCACCTCCTTGGAGAATTATCCCGAGTGAGTAATCGCTTTGCAATAATTGAAGAAGGACGTGTTCTGGAAGTACTTAATCGTGAAGATTTCGATTCTTTAGAATCGGACAAAATTGTTTTAGTTACGCCGGATGCGGATAAAGCCATACATGTCATACAACAACTCGGTTATGCTAATCTAGAAAGAATCAGTGAGAAGCAAATTAATATTCTTGGAAACGGGAAGGACACAGGTCCAATTGTACTTGCTCTGGCCCAGGCCCATGTCCCCATAGAAGAATTCACTGTACACAAAAATACTTTAGAAGATTACTATTTAGACCTAGTGTCAGGTAAAAAAGAGGTGACCCATGCTTAATTTATTACAAATGGAACTCATGAGATTACGCAAAAACCGATCGACTTATTGGATTGCAATAGTCTTCTTGCTGATAATTGTATTATCAATGGTACTCAATCATTTTACTTTAACCGCCATGGAATCCTTCTATACACCACCTACAAGCGAGTATAATGTGCCATCCTTTATGCTCGAAGATTTCCAGGGTGAGAATATGCTTGTGCGAATCTTTTCTAATAAATCCTTCTTGCTTTTTCTAAATATTTTTGCTGCTCTATTCTTCACCCAACCATACCGTCACGGTTTCATAAAAAACTTTTTGCCCTATAGCAACCACCGTAAGAAGTATGCATTAGCGCAGTTCTTGAGCGCCTTGCTATATGCAGTCATCCTAGGAATACTGGGACTTGCCATCCAAACGCTTTCTTATGCATTTGTCTATAATGGAATCTTTACCTTAACCAACCCGAGTCTACTAGTAGTACCTCTCTTGCTCCAAATTCTAGCCCACGGTAGCTTCTTAGCGCTCTTACAAGTGGTCGCTACGTGGACGCGTTCCATGGCTGCTACTTTGGTTTTTGGCCTATTCTACGGTCAGATTCTGGGAGTTCTTATCTATGATTTTCTTACGTACCTTGTATCGCAATTTATTGACCTACACGAGAACTTCAACTTCATGCAATTCACCAGCTTAGGTGCAATTACCAATACCACAATAGGAAGTACACAAGATCAACTCATTCTCGCCGGCATCGTTGCAACAATTCTACTGCTAATCTATCTCTTCATTTCTACCCTTATAATGCAGAAGAAAGATTATTAAATTTTAGCCCAATACGATCGGATTACTGCTACAATTAAGCACAAGATTTTCTGGAGGAATAAGATGCGTAAAGAATTGAATCGTAAACTATGTGACTGGATGCTAGAACGCCTAGAACATCTAATCAATACACCTTCTCCTACAGGTTTTACCCAGCAAGTAGAAGAGGTTTTATGTAATACATTGCTAGACATGGGCCTAGAACCCTGGCAAAGCAACAAGGGAACCGTGTTTTGTGCCCTTAATCCAGAAGCAAGTGGCGAAGGACTCTTACTATCCGCCCATATAGATACATTGGGCTTGATGGTTCGATCGCTCAAGAGTAATGGGCGCTTACGAACGACAACACTTGGAGGCTTTCCTCTTAACTATGTTGAACAAGAAAACGTTACGGTATGGACCCGAGATGGTAAACATTATGAAGGAACCTATCGATTAAATGAACCTGCTACCCACGGTAGCCGCGAAGTTGCAACAATCGAACGTAACGATAAGACGATGGAAGTCGTCCTAGACTCACCTGTATACTCCAAAGACGATACCAAACAACTTGGAATCCAGGCTGGAGACCCTATAAGCTTAGACCCTCGCTTCCGACGCACAGAAAACGGTTATATCAAGAGTCGCCACCTAGACGATAAGGCAAGTTCCGCCGTACTACTTGCTATTGCCAAAGCCTTCGCTGATGGCACGCTCCACTCTTCTCGTCCCATCTACATAATGTTTACGAAGTATGAAGAAGTTGGCCATGGTGCATCCAGTGCCCACCCCGATGGCATTACAGATATGATTGCGGTAGATATGGGCGTTGTAGCTGACGACCTGGAAACCAACGAAGATAAGGTCTCCATTTGTGCCAAAGACTCCTCTGGCCCTTATGACTATGCACTCACAACAGCCCTTATAGAAACTGCACAGCAAGCTGGAATCGATTATGCCGTAGACATCTATCCATTCTATGGTTCAGATGCAGGTGCCGCCCTATCTGCCGGCTATGACTATCGCCACGCGCTCATCGGCCCTGGAGTCGCTGCTAGCCATGGTTACGAAAGAACCCATGAAAAAGGCCTGTGGAATACTTATCAACTTCTAGTAGAATTCCTTAAAAAACAATAATTTAATTAACCTAATCCCCTGTTGTTGAAAGATTTCAGGGGATTACTATATCTAAATGGAGAGTAAAATGAAAACAGATAATTCTAAATTCAATAAACATGCTTGGATTCTAGCCGCCATTTTTTGCACTATGCTCTGGGGAAGTGCAACACCTATGATTAAACTAGGCTACGAAGCCTTTCAAATCGATACTTCAAATGCCTACAATGTAATTTTATTCGCGGGCTTACGTTTCTTCGGGGCAGGCTTCCTGACCCTCCTAGCCGCCTATCCTCTCACAAGAGAGAAACCGCGCTTCTATCCTGGAATCCTCATACCTGCAAGTATACTCGCTCTAATCCAAACCGCTGGACAATATATCTTCTTCTACCTAGGTTTAGCACTCGTTACAGGATCTGTGGGGTCCCTGCTCACGTCCACCAATGTATTCTTCACCGTCATACTCTCGACTATTATTTTACGCTCTGAGAAACTTACCGCCAAGAAAATCCTCGCCACTATACTAGGGCTCATTGGAATCATCATATTAAATTTAGACGGCAACCTACATTTCGAATTCAGATTAACGGGCGAAGGATTTGTACTCTTATCGGCTCTAGCCAATGCCATTGCGAACCTATGTATGCGCCAATTTAGCCAGAACCATAATCCTGTCAGCCTGACCGGCTTCCAATTTGTGCTCGGTGGTCTAAGCCTTATGATCGTTGGATTCCTAGGAGGCGGTAGGATTATGTACCCCGGCCTAGGTGGTGTCTTCATCTTATTCTACCTTATGTTACTCTCCGTCTTCGCTTATGGCATCTGGGCTATGTTATTGAAGAACCACCCAACTTCCCATGTTGTCATATTTAGTAGTATGGTTCCTGTCTTCGGCGCCTTCTTCTCGTGGCTTATCCTCGGCGAAAACATCTGGAAATGGCAAACGCTACTGGCCTTACTCGCCATAGCCATGGGTATCTTACTCGTAAACTATAAACCCAGGAAGAAGATTGTTGAGAATATCCGGTTTACATAAACTAGAAATACCAACTGCTTTGGCCTAAATCTAATCCTTATACCATGGCGTCACGCATAATCTGATAAGACTACCTACTGCGAAGCAAAGGCATACTCATACAACGTGGACCACCACGTCCTCTAGATAATTCAGAACTTGGCATTGCTAAAGTCCTTATCCCATGGGATTCTAGGAGTTCATTTGTAATTTGATTGCGATCATATACAATCACAACTCCTGGACGAATACATAAGGTATTGGAACCATCATTCCATTGTTCCCTCTCAGCAGCTACACGATTACTCCCACCACAAGGTATGAATGTAACGCTATCTAAGCCTAGGTACCTAGCAAGTATTTCATCTAATGCTCCATTTTCTTCTACAAATAAAATATCCCCAGAACGTCCAGTGTCCTGCTTACACAAGGCAACCACTTCAGCCGTTTCGCGAATACCTGGATGTATAACAAATTTATCCACATCCAATTGTGTGAAGACCGTATCTAGATGCATATAGGCTCTTCTCGACGGAATTTTCACTGCCAAGACCGTATCAATTGTAGAGTTTTCTGATCGGAATAAATTTCTGGCCAAAGCTTCCACCGCCCCTGGTGAAGTCCTCTGTGAGAGACCAACGGCAAGAACATTTTCCGATAAATTTAGTATGTCTCCTCCTTCTAAACTTGGAGGCATTTCATCTGAATAATATTTCGGGACGTCTTTAAACGTAGGATGATATTGGAAAAGGTATTTAGCAAAAATAGTTTCTCTCTGACGTATCGGTGCATACATATGATGAATACTGACCCCTGTGCCAATACTGGCGAAGGGATCTCTTGTGAAATACAAGTTTGGCATAGGATCTAATATAAAGATTTGGGTCTCTAGATTCATCATCTTAGCTAAATGCGTAGGCTGTAAACCCTCTACTTCATCAGACTGCATACCCGCAATAATCTTACGGACCAGCTCCTTCTCATCTTGAATTTCCATCAGAGATTCCATCAGAAGCTCTGTCGTGCGAACAGGGAAATCACCTGAACGCTTAATAAACTCTGTAAGAAACTGATTTTTCACTTCTGGTGATGAAGCAAGCACTTCCGCCATAATTTCTTCTAAATAGACGACTTCTACACCTTCTTCACGCATGATGTCGCAGAAAGCATCATGTTCCTCCCTAGCTCTTGATAAATATGGAATATCATCGAATAGCAATTTAGGTAGAGATTCTGGATATAAATGTTCTAACTCTAGTCCAGGACGATGGACTAAGACTTTTTGTAAAGGTTGAACTTCACTAGTTACATGGATTGACATATATTCTCCTAACTAAAAGCACCTAGCGTACTAGGTGCTTAATATACTAAATATAACGTGTATAGAAATTTAATTCAAACTTCTTATCTTACACTGATTGGTAACCGAGCTAACCAAGTGAACGTCATCGTATCGGGTGCGAATAATTGATTATAGGGCATACTGAAGGTATCGCCGTCGTTAATATCTCCGGACTCGAAACCCTTCCTATACCAGCGCATACGCTGTTCTGAGGTACCATGGGTAAAGCTATCCGGCATGACGCGTCCCTGGGTACGTTTCTGGATCGTATCATCTCCAATCGCTTCTGCCGCATTAATTGCTTCTCCAATATCACCGTCTTCGAGATATCCTCTATCGTCTTGCCACCTCGCAACTACGCCTGCAAAATAATCCGCCTGTAACTCTAGTCGGACGCTAATTTGATTGGCTTCTTCTTCACTCACACGGCTCATGTCACGATGTGCCTCGTCCAGTATCCCTAAGAGATTTTGTACGTGGTGTCCTACTTCATGAGAAAGAACATAGGACATAGTGAAATCACCACTGGCACCGAAACGATTCTTCAAGTCGTTGTAGAACGTCATATCGATATAAATAGTTTTATCTCTAGAACAATAAAATGGACCCACTTCACTTCCTGCGCGTCCACAACCAGAAACTACAGAATCTTCAAAAGTATGTAATATTGCAGGTTCGTATGTTCTACCTAATTCATGGAAAATCATGGACCAAGTGTCTTCACTATCCTTTAATGAGACCGATAAAAACTGTTCCATCTCATCTAATGTCTGAGGATCTCCAGAACCATCGGTATGTTGATCAGGGTTTTGGCCTGCTTGGCTAGTTTGTTGGCCTCCATCTGAAATTCCTAGGTTACCTAGTCCGCCACCAGAAAACAAGAAGAAGACAATAAGAAGGATAATTCCTATGCCTCCGCCTCCACCTAGTAGCCCACCAATAGGAATTGGGAAACCTCCCATACCACCACCAGAAGATCCACCTCGGCTAGAGCCGAAGCCACCTCCACCACGAGAAGAACCTCTACTAGAGCGCACATTCTTGCTCCCTTGTCTACCTCTCCACTTCATACTCTATTCCTCACTCTAATAATATATTTATGGTTTACGAGTTGGTGTCTGATCATTTCTACTGAAACTCTCTACTGCTCGACCACCTTTAAACACTAAGTATAAAACAAGTGCTACACCGACAATTAACAATACAACGGCTAAGGCTACCAAAGCTCTTAAGAACAACATGATAAGTCCTCCACCTAATAGTAAAACAGCTAGGACAATTAAAAGTGTTTTCATAAAGCGACCTCCTTATATTTCTTCAGAATATAACAAACCTAGGAAACTTTGAAAAGACTATTCCACCAAGTTTCCCGTTTGTCTAAACTATCTTAACATTTATAATAACGCATTATAGTCTCTAAATCTTCTATCCGATCTCTAGCCCTTCACAGCACCGAGCGTAATACCCTTTACGAAATACTTCTGTAAGAACGGATATAAAATAATAATGGGCAAGGTAGAAGTAATAATTACTGCCGCCTTGATAGAAATTCCCACTGTACTCTTATCTGCAGAACCCGAAGTCTCTCCTAACACAGCCGTTGTATTCACAATATTTCGTAGCAAGAGCATAACGGGATGCTGAGGCGTATTTAAATAAATTAATGCGTTAAACCAATCATTCCAGAAGAAAACAGCATAATAGAGACCAATGGTGGCCAAAGCCGGTCCTGATAACGGAATTACAATACGTCTTAAGATCCCGAAATAACCGAGACCATCTATCAAGGCTGCTTCTTCTAACTCATTGGGAATACCACGGAAAAAATTCATTAATATAATTAAGTTAAATTGATTAATGGCAAAAGGTATGAACATAGCCATACGTGTACCGGTAAGACCTAGAGAAGAAATAAGAAGATAATTAGGAATTAAACCCCCACCGAAAAACATTGAGAAAATAACTAACTTAAGAACGAAACGATGTCCCTTGAGAAAGGATTTACTTAAGGGATAAGCGAAGCATATGGTCATAATCATAGCGATGATAGTACCTACAATAGTATAAACAATTGTATTTCCATAGGCTCTGAAGAAGGTCGGTTGATTAAATATCGTTTCATAGGCGTTGGTCGTAAATTCTACCGGCCAGAAACTCACACGATTATTTAGGATTGCTGCAGGACTCGAGAAGGACACAGCAATCATGAAGAGAAAAGGTAGAATCCATACTAGCAAAGAAATAATCATTACGACATGAATGACTATATGAAACCCACTTATTTTACGTACTTGCATAGATAACCCCTCTTAATAAATACTTTCGTCCGTCAATTTCTTAGATAAGAAATTCGATCCACTAACAAGAACTAAACCAATAATGCCACTAAACAATCCAATCGCAGTAGCGTAGGAATAATTCGCACCTCCAGAAGCAATACCCGTTCGATAAACAAGCGTATCGATAATATCGGATACTTGAGAGTTCCTAGGCGAATACATTAATAACACTTTTTCGAAACCTAAACTGAGTAGGCGTCCAACTTCTAGAATAAGCATAATCATAATAGTTGGCATAATAGATGGAATCGTAATATAAAAAACTTTCTGTAGATGACCGGCACCGTCAATATCCGCCGCCTCATAGAGTTCCTGAGAGATTCCAGAAATAGCCGCCATATAAATAATTGCCGTCCAACCTGTAAACTGCCAAGTATTAGAAAGCACATATATGGGTCTGAAATATTCAGGCTCTAGCATGTAGATTGTAGGATCTAAACCGAAGGCATTTTGCAAGAGTAAATTCACAATCCCTGTACTAGGCGATAACAATTCATTGAGAATAGCAATAACCACAACGGTAGAAATAAAACGCGGCAAATAGGAAATGGTTTGAACGGTTCTTCGGAAATATTTATTTCTAACTTCATTGAGTAAAATAGCAAATACAATAGGTATAGGGAAATTCACTACAATATTTAATACCGATAGCACTAGAGTGTTTCGAAATGCACGATGAAAAGAAGGATCTCGCAAGAATCTCTTGAAATAGTAAAAACCAACACTTCTAGATCCCCATGGACTTCCTCCAGGAGCATAACGACGGAAGGCTAGGATATTACCAAACATGGGACCATACTTGAAAATGATGAAATACAGTAAGGGTATGATCATCATGGCATATAATGCCCAGTATTTTCTCAAATAACGTCCTGTAGAAGAAAGCTTCCTACTAGGTTTAATATTTTGTTGCTGTGGTATCTTCTGCATAGCATAAATCTCCTAGGAATAAGCCCACCTAGAGCGTCTTGTCTAGGTGGGCAGAACGAATTGTAATTAGCGATTTAAATTGTCATTATAGAGATCTAACATGGTTTGTATACCTAGATTCTCCATTTCTTGGACATAGGTCTCCCAATCGCTTGCCAAATCTTTCGCCCCAGTAATGAAATCATCGGCCCAAACTTCAAAGGTATCACCTAATGGTGTTTGTAAGGACGCGGCTTCTTCTGCTTGGAGGTCATCAAATAGTGGGACGGGAGGGAGTTCTTGAATTGCGTTATCCATCTCTCCTACTTCTTGATTGATTCTTGCATAGTTCTCATCATACTTCGTCATTTCGCGGTCGATATGCCATACTTGTTGTAGTACGTCAGAACCCGCACCGTAAGCGACTTGCATATACTTATAGATTCCGTCTGGTGCATTTTTTATCTCATCGATATATTCAATAGCGTCACCATTCTTCTCATAGGTTTCGCCTTCTACACCGAGTGTCCAAACTTCAACTAATTCAGGTTTATAGAAGATTTCATCAATCTTACGGATGACGTCTTCATAGTCTTCTCTATCTAGAAGTGAATTCGGGAAAACCGGCCCAGAACCTAAGCGGCTCTTAGGCTGGTGATGGGCACCATGGGTTCCTTCTAGGGGTGGGAACATATTAAGTTTCAAGCCTTCTACTTCACTTGCAGCTTCTACACCACCGATTTGGTCATAATATGCCCAAGTCGCAAAAGCTGAACCAGTAGCCAGTTTTCTCGCCCAGATATCACCATCAATAGGTCCTAACCATTCTGGATCGAGTAAGCCTTCTTCATAGAGCTTATTGAAAAATTCAAGGTAGCCCTTATATTCATCAGAGATTGCGCCTGCGAAGAATTCACCACTATCATAGTTATAGGATAAGACGTGAGAACCTGAAGAAGCGTTCTGACCTAGAGACACACCGAAAGATGGCATGGTCATACGGTAGAGTACCCTGGCTCCAACAAGAGGAAGAATTGGGTAAGACTCAGGGTTATCTTCCTTATATTGTTTTGCGATTTCATAGAGTTCATCATAAGTTGTAGGTGCTTCTAAACCTTTCTCTGTAAGATAGTCTTCACGTAGAATTAAACCACCATCATAGAAAGATTGGTCATATAGAGTTGGCATATAGTAACGTTTACCATCCGCCAATACTTCGTTGGCCAAAGCTTCTTCCAGCCCAAAAGCTTGTACCGTTTCGTTGAAATAAGGTGTCAAGTTCTCATGGTCAGATACTGGAATTATCGCGCCATTCATTGCTAAACTGGCGTTTTCACCTCTCTGTGATTGATACATGATTACATCAGGTGTATTTTGCTGTGTATTTAGCCATAGTGATACACGCGTCTGATAATCCGCAATAGGTAATACTTCAAATTGAAGATCAACATTTGCTAATTCTCTAATTTTCTGCACGGTCATCCAATCATCGCGGAAAGGTAAGGTTGGATTATCGGAATAGCTGATAGTAATGGAAATCTTCTCCCCACTACCTGGGTCTGTCTCTGTAGTTTCACCACTTGTCGTATCTTCTGTACCCGCTGTAGTTTGTTCCTGGGTTGTACCGCCATCGACTGTTGTTTCTACTGCCGTCGTTTCCCCTCCTCCGGAATCCGCAGTTGTAGTGCTCTCGCTTGTGCTTCCAGGCTGACAGGCAGCCACTAGACCCACTGCTAACATCAAAGCCAGAGTGGAAACTAGTTTCTTTTTGAAAGAACTTTTCATTTTTACCTCCTCTTCGAACCCATGAATTTAATTTCATAAGTTCTTCAATATTATGATTTAAATTTACCACATTCCTAGTATTTTGTCAGCATTTTTACAACACTTTTGTATTTATAATTGAATTTTTTGTACACTTTATCCTTTTTATAAAACATAATACATATAACTAACTCTTATGAATAATAAGATAATGTTATAATCTATAAAAAGAATAAATGAACGAGGTATAAAACATGAAAGCCTTACTCCATATTGATGAAAGCCAAAAATGGTCCCTACTGATGGCAAACTGTAAGAATTTATTAGACTACATAGAAAAACATAACCTCTCGGTCGATATGGTAGTTGTAGCCAATAGCTTGGCCGTAAGTAGTTTAGATAAAACAAAGGAAAGCAATCGTAAAATGCAATCTCGTCTCGAAGACTTACTAAGAGATTCTATTCGTATATTCGCATGTGAAAATGCTATGCGAAATCAAGGAATAGAACATGATAACCTCATCGCTGGTGTTGAAGTGGTAGAAGCAGGCATAGCCCAAATCCTACATCTACAAGAAGAAGGCTATGCCTATATTAAGCCATGATCTATTAAGTATTGGTTTTACTGTTGGCGTCATCTATGATTTGATCGACTGCAATGAGAACGGCTATGAAGACTTGCTCATCAGCTTCCTTGCCAACTTCTAAGATGTAAGTATCCCCCCAGCTCATCCACTTCTTATGAACCTTACCAATCAAAACATTATTCCGATCATAAAGTGAGTAATTGAAGCCTAGGAAATCGCCTTCTAAATAATAGCCTAATCCACCTGAATCAATATCTATTTTTCTACGTAAGAAGGTAAACCGACTAGAGATTTTCAGCTCCTTCCCATCATGAAATCGCACGATATAAAGAGGAAGAAATGTAAGGACTTCCTTGTTAATGGTAAACAAGTGGGCACCTTGTCCATTCGTAACATGAAATGTCTTCTTGAAAAATTTAAACTCTTCATTGACATAATACACAGCATTTCCAGCCTCGTCCAAAACAGGATAATGGTCTGTAATCTTAAATACCTTTTGTTTAATGTATAAAATACGCATATTAGTCCCTCCTGATTCTGTGATTATTATACGTATTTTTTCTCGGATAATCTACTAATGCCAAGAACAAATCGTAGACAGATTAAACCATGAGCACGGACAAGACTATGAAATATTTATACAAATCATCTTATGGTAATTTATCAGGCTAGAGCGTACACTATACAAGAATGTTTAAATAAAGGAGGTGCACAATATGAATGCATTAAATCCACATGCTTGGCAAGAAAAGCTTAAACAGATGACCACACTAGAGCAAATTGAATTATTTCGTGAGCTTGAAACGGAAGACATCATTAAACTTATCCCTCTTCTTACGAAGGATGATTTGGCAGAACTCTTCCACCAACTTGATCAGGATACAAGAAAAACGTTCTTAGATTTACTAAGCCGTGAGGAACTAATTGAGATATTCTCAAACTTAGACTCTGACGATTTAGTCGATACGCTTCAAGAATTACCTGCCAATATCGTGGTAGGTATCTTACGTACGATCCCTAGAGACAAGCGGGATAAAATCAATAGTCTCTTAAAATATCCCGAACAAAGTGTGGGCAGTCTCATGTCCATAGACTTCATCAGTACACAAATTGGAACAAGTCGTAGTGAGATACTTACTCGAGTGAAGAATACACAAGGAGGCCATGAACAAGTTTCTACTATATACATCATTGATTCAGGTCGTCAACTTCTAGGCTTTATTCACCTAGTCGATCTAATTCGTTGGCCAGAAGAAGACATTCGCGATGCCATAGAATATTCTGTCATCAGTGTAGAAACACTTATGGACCAGGAAGAAGCCGCGCTTCTCTTCCGTCAGCATTATCTTCTCTCTATGCCTGTAGTCGATAAAGAAAACCGTCTCGTCGGAATCCTGACTGCCGATGACATCTTCGAAGTTGTGGCGGACGAAATCGATGAAGACTACTTACAAATCAGCGGTGTTACGTCGTCAGAAGAAACTCTAGATACGAGTTATCTAGACCGTTCCGTATTAAGTTTAATGAAGGATCGTATTTTCTGGTTACTCTTCCTGATGATTTCTGCAACGCTAACCAGCTATATTATTTCCTACTTCGAAGCGCAGCTTCTGGCAACGGTGGCGCTTACCGCATACATACCAATGTTAATGGATTCTTCCGGAAATTCCGGAAATCAGGCCTCTACGCTTATCACACGTTCCTTATCGCTAAGAGAATTATCTGTTTCCAATTGGCTAACGATTTTATGGAAGGAAGCACGTATAGGTATCCTCACGGGTATTATATTGGCTACCGCGAACTTTGGCCGCATTATGCTAATGGATGACGTGGGTGTTGTGATTGCTCTAACCGTATCTCTAACGCTTGCATTCTCTATAACGCTAGCCAAGATGATAGGTTCAATGCTACCTATGCTTGCCACTGTGATTAAACAAGACCCTGCAGTCATGGCAGGACCTATGGTTACAACGATTGTAGATGCCGTATGCCTTCTCGTCTATTTCCAAATGGCATCATTATTACTCTAAATCTCCAAACCTTATACGATTATCAGGCGCATTAGGGATTCTCTTCCTACTTCTAGGGGCTAAGAGAATCCTCTATTTTTTTACAAATTCAGATTTCAAATAGATACGTCCGAAGCCGTCGATCGTACATTCAATATTATGATTGTTCACAGGCTCTGTTAGTATGCGAATATTTTTCGCCTTAGTACCTTGTTTAATTTTTTCTTTACCTGATACGGGTAAGTCTTTTATTACAACTACAGTGTCACCATCGGCCAAAGCGTTACCATTGGAATCAAGAACTTCTTTATCCACTTCTTCTGTCTCATCATTTTCTATGTCCGACCATACATGATTACACATAGGACAAACATATAAATCATTGGGGTCTACGTATGTAAATGTACTTTCACAAACTGGACAATTCGGTATATTGGGCATGGGTATCTTCTCCTCTAAATCATCTATAAAATTATTCTTACACAATCGTTAATAACATATGGGTGATAATCGTAACGATTCCGGCCATGCACCAGCCACCAAGAATATCCGCTAACCAGTGCATATCTAAATACATTCTTCCATAAGCCGTAGCTACGGCATTAATAAGTAGAAATACTGCAATGATCGAAACGACCGCAGGATTCAAGTGCAATCCTAGAAACATAGGGACTACCAGAGCAAACGTCATGGAAGCTGCGCTATGTCCTGAAGGATACGAATAGGTCTTCATTAGAATTTCTACAATAATTTGTGGTGGACGATTGGATTTATGAATGGCCTTCGTTGCGTGAATTATAGCGGTCACGCCAACCATGGCGGCCGTCATTAGAAATGCATCTTTCCACCCTTTCCAATACAATCCTAGCAGCAAGGCAACTAGAGCTGTAATCACACTCATGGAGACCGCTCCATTTATAGTATGAGTAGCTCGCATTATCGGATCTAACCAAGGCCGCCTGGTACTCATAATGAAATCCCTAACACGCATATGTAGAGAGCCTAAACGATCGTAGAAAACAGCCAAGCCTAGATAACAAACGAGTAGCAGAATAATACTTATAATAGAAATCGCTAGCCCCAGAGACGACATAAACTAAACACCTCAATTCCATTCACTGCGCCTATTATAGCAAATTCGTAAGGTGTTAAGAAATGGAAGTCTAAGAAAACGTCTCACTTGGCCTTATGTCATAATAATGCTTCTCTAATCCATAAATTCTGAACGTCAAAGAGAGCTCCGTAGAGCTCTCTTTGTGGATGGAAAAGATTCTAATGGCAATTGTATTAATGTTTATCTAAATCTTCTGGGTCTCTACGGAAGGGGTCATTGGCTCTGGGATCTTCTTCCAGGTCGTCCCCTAGTGTAGGGTCTAGCGTACGTGGATCCTGCATGACAGGGTCTACATGATCAACACCTATATGATCGGTTCGACCTACGCCATCTACCACTTGGCGGTCTCTAGGGAAACGCTCATCATCATGTTTATAATCATCTTCATGGCGATAGTCATCTGAACGACGGAATCCATCATGGGTAGGCTCTTCGTCATCATCGGTGAAGAAGTCTTCTACCTTCTCTCCCAAGCTACGATCATCTTCATGCTCATAGCCCTCATGTTGACGGTAAGTCTCTCTCTCACGATGGTTATCGTCTTCTGTAAATACATCTTCAATTTTCTCTCCGATTGTACGCTCGTCTTCAGGATGTTCACGCCTTACACCCTCTCCATAAGTTTCTTCTTCATAACGAATATGCTCTTTATCTTGATTCTGTCCGCGATAACTATAATCAGGTCGGACGTCTCCGTCTTGTCTCACACCATCAACTCGTCTATTTTCTTCGTCTAAATAAGCAAATATATCATCATCTTCGTAATATCCTTCACGGTTTACTACCAGTAAATAATCTCCATTATCGATGTGACGTCTCGCTTCGTTACGAGTGTGCTCATCCCAGTCTAAGTCATCGAACATCTTATCCTCAGCATCATCACTACTGAAGAATGCTGCAATCTTATCGGTAACCGAAGGATCTCCGTCATGTCTATCAATATCGTAGAAATCTTCTACATCATCCGAGAACTTATTCCTCGTATACACTTCGAACTCGCGTTTCTCATAGCCAGTGTTCTTCAACTGATCTAAACGTGCTAACAATTCTTGTTCTGTTCTAAATGTTTCAAAATGTCTCATATTCTTCTCCTTTTCGAATTTCGATCATTTTATTGTGCAAGTATCATAGAATATTAGGATTTACACGAAGTTTATTGATGCATTGATTATAGCATTGCACCAATTTCCCATAATGAAAAATCTATAAGAAGCACATGAACAATATGTGTATAGCTGTGGCAACAAGTTCACAATTGAAGCAGAATGTATACCTATTTATACGGTTGCCAAAGCCCTAGCCCTCAAGCAATTCCCGCAAATCCTTCTCCACACGTTCCGTCATCACCATAGATAAATGTGTCCTAGCCCGACTCATCCCAATATAGAGTAAGCCCTTATTATTAGGCCCTGTTACTTGATCTAATACGAGAATGACCACTTGATTCTCCATCCCCTTGAAACCAGCGATAGAACTGTACTGAATAGAACCTTCTTCCCTCGTGTAGGCATCTATAATGGAAAATTTCTTAGAGTCAGAGACCACAGAATTCTTCCAAGAATAATGGGAAAGAATTGAAATATTCTCAGGTTTTACACCCTGTTTAATAAGATATTCTAACTCCTCCTCAAGTTTAGGCAGCAAGGCCGCTTCTGACTTCGCAATTTTCTTACGCACCTCAATCCCCTCATGGGTACGCTCCATATATAGCGTTTTACTTCCGAAAATGCGATCCATTTCCTGAATAATTTTCGGGGTGTTACGACAATTTTCTCTCAAGCGAAACTTCGCAGCATACGCACTAATTTCACTAAAACGATCTTCTTCTCTATCGTCTTCCAAATCTTTCATAAATATGTTTTGGTTTTCCATATCACCGAAGAAATACCACATACCCTTCTCTAGTCCACCCACGAGAATTTGATCTAAGACTAAGAGATAAGCATCACTCATAAGATCTTGCGCCTCATCAATAATTAATACATCGAAAGGCTCCATCTCCTCTTCAATATAAACTTGAAGAAAAAGCTCAGGTAAATCATATCTATAGTACTTATCCTGGTTAAGATCTCTAAGTTTTTTAGCCTCGTCAGGATAAAATTCACGTACCCACTCATCCATATAATCGGTAAAAGAATGCACGACACTCCCACTCTGTGTATCGATGAAACTCCTAATATGTTGAGCTAATCGACGGTTATAACAAAAAAACGCAAAACGCTTTTCCTGTTCGATAAGAAGATTGGCAAAATGTTTCGCTAGCAAAGTCTTGCCCGTTCCAGCGCCACCACGTATTAGACAACGAGCGTTCTCCATTAAACTCTCCAGAATAAAACTCTGCCGATTGGTCATCTGAATAATCTCATAATCAAACCCCTGAATCTCAGTCGACAAGGAGAGTTTCCAATCCACCTTAGGCCTCAAGAATTTCCGAAGCTTCTGGACGGTCTGCAAATTCGGTGGATATAAATTCAAATTGTCACGTGTTCTAGTTTGATAAAACGATGCCAGTCGCTCGAAGTACGCATACAAATTCTCTGGGAATAAACCAACAGCATCCAAAACCTGCTCCTCCGCCACATCTGGAAGAACACTTATCCCATCAAATGTAATATCCGGGAATACAACCGCATACCCCATACGAATATTGGAGAAGTTATCCTCTCGCTTAGACTTTACCATTATAAACTCAATGAAATTATGCAAGTTTCGATTCGCCTGGGCAAAAGGATCCTGAATCCTATTTCTATGTTCAGTTGCGAACCATCTCCCCTCCTCATATGAAATTTCTCCACCCTTAACCTCAAGCACAAACACGCCACGATCAGGAATCATCACGATGAAATCGATCTCTCCTTGGGCCCTCTCCTTCGTCTCGGCCAAAGCCACCGAATGCAACACAACCCACTCCTCCGTGCCCTCCAAATACTTCAGCGCACGAAAAACCTTCTGTTCCGCCTGGCTCCTAGTCTTCGTATCAATGTATGCAGGAATCATCTGTGCCATCTCATTACCTCCTTATGAGGGTACATAAGCTATTTAATTAATAACAACATATATAGATTGTAACAAACAAATAAAGTTATGGGTCATGAGGATTTTATAAATACTCTTGTCGTTCATCTTGATAAGGAAAATAGACTTTTTAAAATCTTATCCAGCACCGATGATGCTACTTACATATCCCAAAGCACATCATCTTCTGGGTATAACTCTAAAACTTCATAATACTTAGGTATTTCGCTAGGTCGTTTTCCACTGATCAATGCTTCAATCACCTTGATTTTATCATCAAATAACTCTTCACTCTCAATATCGAAAAATTTGAGGAATAGCAAATCATTTACTTGACCTAAAAGATTCAATATCTTAATTTATTTTTCAATTTTCTCTTCGTTCATAATAATCTCCTACAATGTCAAACAACTTGAATATCATTATCTCTAAAGCTTCTTTTACTATGATTTATTCACCTAAATAACTTAAGTAGATTAGCTCGCATATTACTTACGAACCATAGTTTACCAATATCTCGTGCAACGTTAATTGTTCATTACTACAATAACTTACCTATTGTCTATATTGCACTATACATTCATGTGATATCACCCTTCAGATATTACAAAGTAGAATATTATATACTTCTACACCTGAGCTTAGAATATTCATGGAATTTGCATCAATGAACTTCTTTAACTTATGTCAGCTGTCTTCATATTTTTTATTAGAAATTCCGGTGCTCGCGCGGGAAAGACATCTTCGGTCACGGAAGTGACCATTAAGTTGTAGGATCACCCCCGCTCGCGCGGGAAAGAC
>CAYMOG010000006.1:47787-62828 GCA_964392065.1 uncultured Oscillospiraceae bacterium | reverse complement strand
CATAGGGGATACCTAGCTACTACGTGACAGACAAATTCCTACAATTTCCTACAATATTCTTACAGGGAAAAGTCAAACAAGGAGTACACAATGAGAATTTCTACAGTATGTTATATCGAATACCAAAATCAGATTCTAATGCTCTACCGGAACAAAAAAGATTTAGATGTTAATAGAGGAAAATGGATTGGTTTAGGTGGGAAACTTGAAGCAGGTGAGAGTCCTGACGAAGCGATGAAACGGGAAGTTTTAGAAGAGAGTGGTATAGCCCTAGATAATTACAAAACACTAGGTCTCCTCACTTTCTGTTACGAGGCGCTGGAAACTGAATATATCTTCGTTTATAAGGCGACCGTTGACAAGCCGGACCACCAGCCCTGTAACGAAGGAGAATTGGCCTGGATTCCCAAGCAAGAAATCATGAAACTCCCACTATGGGAAGGGGACAAAATATTTTTGCCCCTTGTTCTTCAAGATCAAGAGGCAAATTTTTTCAGTATTAAATTACAATATAATAAACATGATCAACTCATTCATGTTGAGCACTATTAAACCAAGCCTTCCCGTAATTTCTCACGATCAGACATCAAGTGAAAATGCAGGTGAAATACGGATTGCCCCGCACCCTTACCATTATTTGTAATCAAGCGAAACCCTCGCTCATCCACACCTAAACGTGAAGCGATCTCCACCAATGCACCTGGAAACGCTTCGAAGAACGCCCGCCCCTCGTCATGTCCGGACGCATCTAGTAGATCCACATAGTGCTTCTTCGGAACAATTAACACATGAACTTCGGTCTGCGGACTCTGATCCGCAAAACACACCAATTCTTCATCTTCATAGATAAACTCCACTGGAATTTTGCCATTCGCAAGCTTACAGAAAATACAATCGTCCATAACGTCTCCCTAACCTAACTGCTCTAGGATTAGCTTCTTAGCTTGGGCCAAAGCCTCACCCAACTTCTCCACTTGACGGCCACCGGCCTGTGCCATATTCGGCCTACCGCCACCGCCTCCGCCTGCTACCTGTGCCGCTGCCTTAATTATATTTCCGCAATGCACGCCTGCTTTCACAGCCTCTTCAGAGGCCATCGCCAGGAACTGTAAACTCCCCTCTCCTTCACGCGCCAAGAACACCACAGCGGGCGTCAATTTATCACGCAAGCTATCTCCCAATTCGCGCATAGTATTCGCATCAGGCGTATGTACTTCCGTAACTAGAACCGAGAAATCATCATGCTTCTCCACGAGTTCTTCTACACCTTTATTCTGATCTTGTGCAGCCTTGGCTTGCAAACTCTCGATTTCACGACGTAAGAGGCGATTTTCAGAGACTAAACTCTCTAGTTTCACCTGTAAATCCGTAGCATTAGTCTTCAATAAATCGGCCAAAACCCGCAGATTCCCACGATCCTCCGCCGCGTATTGATTGGCCAATTTCCCCGTCACCGCTTCTATCCGTCGAACACCCGCTGCAATAGATGCCTCTTGGATAATCCGGAAACTTCCAATCTCGGCACTCGATTTCAAATGGGTACCACCACATAATTCTTTGCTGTAATCACCGACAGAAATGACTCGAACTGCATCGCCATATTTCTCGTCGAATAGCGCCATCGCACCTTGGTCTTTGGCCTCCTGAATACTCATAACATCGGTAGTAACAGGATAATTTTCCAGTACAGCATTATTCACTTCTAGGGTAATCTGTTCGATTTCTTCAACTGTAAGTTGCTGGAAATGGGTAAAATCAAAACGTAGATGTCTAGCATTCACCTCGGAGCCAGCCTGCGTAACGTGATTTCCCAGTACTTTTCGTAATGCCTTATGTAACAGGTGAGTGGCGGTATGATTTCTAGCAGTCGCTTGACGGTTTTCCTTATCGACTTCCAAACGAATGGAATCTCCAACTTCCAATTTGCCTTCAAGAACTTCCCCATGATGGAAATATAAACCATTCGCGTTTTTGCTTGTTGTCTCTACACGAAGAACGTAATCCTCTCCCCGTGCTATGCCGAAGTCTCCTTCTTGTCCACCGCCACTGGCATAAAAAGGCGTCTTATCCGTAATGAAAATGAAGTCTTCGTGGGTGCCAATTCTTTCTACAGAATCGAAAGCATCTGCTGATTGTACCAATATTGATAGGACCTCGGCGTCAGACACTAATGTATCATAACCCGTAAATTCTGTACTTGGCAGAGTCAGCAATGCATCGGGGAACGCTACACCGCCCCAAGCGGTTTTCACATTGGCTCTCGTGTTTTCTTGCGCACGCTTACGCTGTTCTTCCATCAACTCATAGAAACCCTCTTCGTCTATACCTAAACCCTGCTCACGGGCAATTTCTTTGGTAAGATCCACTGGAAAACCATAGGTATCGTGGAGACGAAATACGTCTTCAGACGCCAAGGAAGATTGACCTGCTTCTTTTGCCTGCTGAATATAAGAGGCTAGGAACTGGTTGCCTTGCTCTAGCGTTCTATCGAAACTACGCTCCTCACTACCGAGCGTTTGCATGATAAACAACTCATGTTCTAGAAGTTCAGGATAAGCCTGAGCATTCAGACGGATGACTTCTTCCGCTAAAACCTGTAGAAATGGCCCCGAAATTCCAATATGTCTCGCATTCCGGATCGCTCGGCGAAGCAAACGACGAAGAACATATCCGCGCCCATTGTTACTAGGTGTAATACCATCGCCAATCATCATCACGGCAGCTCTTATATGGTCTGTAATAATGCGAATAGACACATCAGTTTGCCTATCTTCTTTATATTTTTTACCGGCCAAAGCACAAACTTGGTCCAAAATCGACCGTACCGTGTCCACTTCGAAAATGCTACCAACATCTTGCAACATAGAGGCCAAACGTTCTAGGCCAACACCTGTGTCAATATTCTTCTGCTCAAGAGGTAAATAGGTGCCATCTTCTTGCTTATCAAATTGTGAGAAAACGGAATTCCAGAATTCTGTAAAACGATCGCATGAACAACCAGGTGCACAATTGGGAGAACCACAACCATACTTCTCACCTCGGTCATAATAGACTTCTGTACAGGGTCCACTGGGCCCCACACCATGTTCCCAGAAATTGTCTTCTTTACCGAACCGGTAAATTCTATCGGCAGGAATACCAACTTTCTTCTCCCAAATATCGAAGGCTTCGTCATCTTCTTCGTACACAGATGGATATAGGCGATCGGGATCCATACCTAGTACGACCGTACAAAACTCCCAAATCCAAGGAATCATTTCTTCTTTAAAATAATCACCAAAAGAGAAGTTACCCAGCATTTCAAAATAGGTACCATGGCGATCTGTAATCCCAACATTATCAATATCACCTGTACGGATGCATTTCTGACAGTTAGTAATACGTTTGGAGGGTGGTTGTTCTTTCCCAGTGAAATAGGGTTTCATCGGGGTCATACCAGCATTAATTAATAAAATTGAAGGATCATTCTTAGGAACAACTGAGAAACTAGGCAAACGTAAGTGCCCACGTTCTTCGAAGAATTGTAAGTATTTTTCTCTGATTTCATTCAAGCCTAATTTGTCCATATAAACCTCATCTTAATAGGGATTTCCCCTGATAATATCACGGGTTAGTATAGCTCACATCCTAAGTCTCGGTCAATCTTCTGCGCTCATGACCTCCCTCACTCTGTTATAATTTTAAGACATGATTTATAGGAGTTGGATATTATGAAGAAAATGAAGTTTTCTAATTTACTACTATGGTTTATAACGATGCTTTTGTTTCTAAGCCCTTTCCTATTTGCACTTATCCTCTTACCTGGTGAAGACAGTTTTCGCTTTATGATTTGGGCTGTCGGATTTATCTTCCTCTCTATACTCATCTACCCTCTAATGGCTAAGCTGTTCCCTCATAGTCCAGACCAAGGCTATGCCTATGGTCATATTCTAGGCCTAATCCTACCCGCCTTTATTATCTGGACCCTAAGTTACTTGGGTCTACCACTGTTTTCTCCATGGCCGATTCGCGTGCTACTGCTCATTACCCTCATCGCTATGCTTGCCCTTCTATTCCGCCCGAAATCTCATCCTATAAAACTTACCTTCACGCCATTACATCTATTTGAATCCGCACTATTCCTTCTAGCCTTTTTCCTGTGGACCTATGTGAGAAGCCATAAACCTGAACTCTATGATTTAGAGAAATTTATGGATTTCGGATTCATGATGAGTATGTGGAGAGCCGATACGCTACCTGCCCAGGACATGTGGCTTGCCGGTCATTCCATAAATTATTATTATTTCGGGCAATATCTATTTACTTTTATGAGTAAGTTAACAGGAATCCATCCGCAATTTTCCTACAATTTGAGCATGGCAGCTAGTTTTGCTATGACCTTTATCGGAAGCTTCGCGCTGGTCCGAGATTTTCTCTATGTGAGATCTAGAGAACACAGAATGTCAGTGGTAAGTGCTACCCCAAATCGTTGGACCACTGTGCAATCACATGTCCTTCCTAGTCTTTTCGGCTTCCTTGCAGCCGTATTCCTCACGCTCACTGGAAACAGCCATGCTTTTTTCTATAAACCTGGTGAATTAGGTAATCGCTTCCTTCAATTTCTAGAAAGAACCGGTTATTCTGTAGGGAACACCCATGACTTTTTCTTCTCGGATTCTACCCGTTTTATTGGCTATAATCCTCCAAGTCAAGACAAAACAATCCATGAATTCCCTTATTATTCTTACTTGGTAGGAGATCTCCATGCCCACATGGTGAATTTATCCGTAGTAATTGTTTTGATTGCCTTGCTATTCTGGCTCTATATTCGATTTAGAGAAAAATCTTCCGTACATCTCATAGATGTGCTCAAGAGTGCTCAGTTTATAGGTATAGGATTTTTGTTAGCAATCTCTACGATGGCAAATTATTGGGATTTCGTTATTTATCTCGTTGTAAGCATCTTTGTCCTCGTTATTCTCTTCGCCGAGAAACCTAGCCTATTGAGTTTAACTCTAGGTCTAGGACATTTTGTCCTAATATTCATAAGCTATTTATTTTTGGCCCATGCCGCACTACAAGTCCTTGCATTTACTCTAATCTTCTCGGCCGGACTATGGCTATATAAACGATTCCCAGGTGCATGGATTAAAATCAGCACAATGGTAAGCGCGCTCTTCCTCGTGTCTCATCTCCTCGCAATTCCATTTAATCTCTACTTCGAACCTATGTCTAAATCCTTTAAACTTGTCTCTACACGATCAGGATTATTTAGCCTCTTTATCCTCTGGTCTAGCCATGTTCTTATCGCTTTACTCTTCGTGCTTTGTACTTATCTTTTCCGTGAGACAAACACATGGAAGCCAACAACCGATGTATTTCTCTTCATCCTTGTCGTTTCTGCTATAGGCCTCATTGCGGCTCCAGAAGTTCTCTATGTGCAAGATATTTATGAGGGAGCTTATACCCGTGCCAATACAATGTTTAAGTTTACGTATCAGAGTTTCGTCATGCTCAGCCTTGTCGCCATTTATTTCCTAGGCAATCTTACCCAGAGACTTCTGCCGAAGAAATCCTCACTACCCAATACTGTAAGTACAACAAACGAAGAACTCGAGCTCCCTAGACGTTATCGAGGAGATCGTGTAAACCGGAAGACAAACGGTATAGAGTTACGAGCAATCGTACCTCTCGCCCTAGCCAGCTTACTTACGCTCATCCCATTCCGCTATACTTCAAGTATTTTCTCTTGGTATGGCCCATTGAAACCCGATGAAATTATAGGGCTAGAAGGCACAACCTATTATTCTTTTCAGAATATTATGGACGAAAATACCATAGCACATAGCCTTGAAGATAGACACACGATGACCGTTTTCCTCAACATGGCAGTAGAAGGTCAACCCGTTATTCTAGAAGCGTATGGGCCATCCTATTCCCAATACAACGTGATCTCTGCTTATACGGGTTTACCTACAGTCATTGGATGGCAAACCCATGAATGGTTGTGGCGAAGCTCTTCCACCGAAGCGGATGCATTTGCCAATATCGTACGTCCTTTACAAGATGAAGTTAGACAAATTTACGAAGCAAGAACGCTACTAGATGCCAACCCTCTCATTCAAAAACATAACATTTCTTATATCGTGGTAGGCGAGATGGAGCGTATTCAATTCCCCAATATTAATGAAGAGCTCTTGAAATCCTTGGGAGAAATCATCTTCCAGGGTAAAAACGAGAACTATATCTTGAAACTCTACTAATCGTCCTTGGGCTTTGGCCAAAGAAAAAAGTGCAGCCTATTCAGACTGCACTTCCTCTATATGTGTTTATTCTGCGTCTAATAAATCCGAGGGATCTGGAATATTTATCGTTGTATCGGCATAAAGGACGACATTTTCTTCCTCTATACTTCCACTTATTGTGTCTGGATTGGCTTCGACAATGCGAGCAATGAGTTGATTCTGGACTTCGTAGTTCGCTTGATCGATATTATAGTTTGAGTATACGTCTCTAATAATAACGAAGAAATTATCACCTGGATTTACATAATACGTGCTAGGATATGCTCCTCCTTCGGCGCCTTCTACCATAGGTCCATAGCCTTCTCTCGTGGTGGTCGCTTCAGTTGTAGGCTCAGTGGTTGTCGCTTCTGTTGTGGCTTCTGTCGTACTCTCCGTACTTGACTCGGTCGTTTCTTCATTGGCTGTAGAAGTTGTCTCTAGAGCAGAAGAACTTGTTTCGGAGGTTCCCGTTCCTACGCCATTGTCTCGTAAAATATATGTAATGGCTAGTAGAGTGATTCCCACTAAGACAAGAATAAGAATCGTAAGAAGAATCTTACCCCCACGTTCATTACTACCCTCACTAACGAGAACTTCTTCGCCTTTTATCTCTTCATCTCTATCGAGACCATAGGATTTACTGTCGTCCATACGGTACGCACTGTTCCTTGCATAAGGTGAAACGGCTACTTTGCTATCGTCTTCAAACACTTCATGTTCGTCAAACTCTTCCACATCGTCCTCAATAGGCTCGGAATCGTAATCTTCCACTTCGTAATCAGAATTCTCGTATTCTGTTGCGGAAACAGCCGTTCCAAAGGCAGCAGCCTCTACTCCACCGGATACACGATCTAGGTGTTCTTCATGATCTTCTGAACTGGCAGCCGTTGAAAAACCTGCTAAATTTACGCCACCAGCAGTTTCTACCTGCTCATGCTCTTGTGTATCGCTCGTAAAATGTTTTTCTTCTTGAGTATGTAAACCTTCTGTATAGTCGTAGTCGTGGGTTTTCGCTTCATCATCAACTTGACTAGGAATGAAATGCTCCTTCTCTCTCGCTTCTTCTTCCGCGAGATCCAAGACTTCATCCGATTCAATTTCTACAGGTTCATCCTTCACAAGTCCTGCATCCCGAGCAGAATAGGTTGGAATCTGGCGACGATCGAATCTTGTCGTCTCGTCTGTCATAGCACGACCATTCTTATCACCTATAGTCTTGAAGAATTCTGTATTACTTCTATCTCTACGCATACGGCCTATTGGAATGATTTCTTCAACAAAACTCATCATGAACTGGAATGGTGTCCCAGGAGCAAGTTCCTCCATACGATGGGAGACGAGTTCTGCTGCTTCTTCTTGATCATAGGCTTGTTCCATTATATCGAGCATACCCTGTTGACCAATGGTTTCCATAACTTCTAGGGTACATAATACGATACAGTCATCAACTTGCAATTGAGAGATATTGGAATAACGGATTGTGCCTGCACGACCCGCACCATAAATATCGAAATTATCCACGCGATTTCCAGCATAATTCACCGCTTCCATAGGATAATCATCTTCTGTTAGAGGATAGAGCGTATCATTACGATAGAGATAAGCTAAACCATTACCCATAGTAACGGCAGCCATCTCCGAGTCTTTAATAATGAAACCTGCGTAATAAGAACTTCTCTTGTTGCCAGACTTCAAACTCAAACGCCCCGTAAGCTCCACAGCATTCTCGGCAATATCATTTATAATCGTATCAATATTGCCCTTGCTCTCTGCCTTTGCGAGTTCGCTCATACGGTCTAAGCTATCCTTCTTACTCTGAAAAACATCATTCATTTCATAGGATAAATCCGTCGAAGCAAATATTGTGAAATAAAAACCCTGATCCGTACGATCCAAGGTTAGATCCTTGCTTCTCACATGCGAGGGGTCATTCGTTCTACCATCTGTATAATATACATCAATGGCTCCAGGCCCTTTAACCGGATGAGAAGCGATTGTTGTTGCTAATCTAGTATGTTTCGCCATTTTATATTCCTCCCTTGAGATAGACTCAAGTAATATTCCTACCCAAGATTATAGCACAGGTCGATATTTCCAAACCTTAGCTTTCTTCCATTAAATCAATATTTTCATTACAATTAAGCGCATTAAATTTCTATAGCCTTATTCGTCTTTCCAGTCTCAATAAGAACGATAATAGAGTTTGATTAAAAGCGTATGAAATCTTCTAATCATCTTCTCTTCTTCTTGCAAAATATACCCATAGAAGAGCAAATTCGCCCTCGAACGACTAACTTCTCGCATTTTAAAATAATCTTCTGAAGTTCTCTGCAGGCGTTCCAATCCATACTTGCGTAATAGCGAGGTCCTCAATACATCCGAAATTTCCAACACGTAACGTAAATTCGATAAGAATTCCTTACTAATATCAAAAGCCGTAGTCGCTACCATATACTCTTCTAAACTATCTATTAATGATTCTTTTGTAAGTTTTTGCTGATCAATTTCCTTCAAATATTGCCGATACGATTTCAGGTGCCAAAGCTTCTTCTCTCCCTGCGCAGTGTACCTTGTTTTGCGATATCCATATGCAAGGGTTATCACTGCAGGAATAAGTAATAACAAGGGAAATAACAGAGAACTAATCAAAAAGAACAATAGACTACAGAGAATTAACCCAAGTGCAACATAAATAGCGCTTGCTTGCAGCTTACGTTCACCTGGCATAGGTATCCACTTTCTTCTCACAAGATGAAGTTCGTAGAGATTCTTGATTCTACGTAAAGCACTTAATTCATAAACAGAGTCTCGGTTACTCATGTCATCAATTTGCTCAATCGCAATGGAATCTTCTCCATCCATGAGGTCCCAGACCCAATGTAAGATAAGTCTTTCAAATGGATATAACTTATCTTCATTAGGCATAATCCGTTCCGAAACACGATGTATTTCATTATTACTCATAGAGAGATATGATTTTTCAACAAGCTCATAAATAGCAACACTTAGAACTCTACCATTTAAACTTAGAGACTCTAGAAATGTTAGAGCACTGTAACTGGTGCCTTCCCGATCCGGTGCAAGGGCATGTTTACTTTGGCGATAGCGCTTCGTGTGTGCTGCTGCAAATAAAAACAAATAGATTAAACTTGCTAAAATTAAGATAAAACTTGTAATGCTACGAAAAATATCCCCCAACTCATAACGTCTAATTTTATTGATTTCATACTCTCTTTGCTCTTCCATAAGCTGGTCTAACTGTGGACCCTCGCTACTATAACCTAATCTCGACAGCCAAACCGGTGGCATAAGTGCTTTAACTTCATAACCATAATGGGGAACACTCTCCGCAAAATAGAAAAAACTTGTTTTCTCTGAATCTAGCTCCATATGCGCGTCTTCTAAATGGGCTAGAAATTCTTTACGATTAATATTTTGTAGAAGGTGCTCTCTATCAGTTGAGGAATTTCTCTGAAGCAATGAGAATCGACTCTCTTCACCCTCATAGGCTCTGGCTTCTATTTGATAACTTATTGCAAGTGCACGAATATCTGCATGACGATTTTCTTCCCAAATATTCGTCTCTACGACTCCTACATCAACATGCCTCTGGGCAGCTTGATACAGTGTATAGTTTAGATCAAGACGACGTCTCTGCCCACTTGGAATAGACGCATTAATATTTAACACAATAGAGTTTCCTGTATCTTGTACATAATAAGCTTCTAATGGCGAGTCTTCGACAAGTGGTGTTGCCGAACGCACCCCAATAGGATTTAGAATTTCTCCACTCTCTGTGATTTCTGCACGTTTGAATTCTCCGAAGCTAATATTTTGTCCACTCGCGTAGGGAATTTCCATACGGATTCTACGCACTTCATCGGTTGTGGTTATATTCGCACTGATTCTTGCTTCCACCGTTCCTGTTCTTTGTATTTCGAAGTCAATCCATACGAAATCAAATGCATAACGCATTTCAGGGAGAATGGGCGCAGCATAAGATGACTCAGCAATAGAAATAAGACTAAGCAAAACAAGAAAGACAGATATAAATACTTGTTTAGTTTTCTTCACAAAGGCCACCATTCATTGCCCCGCGGCTACATCAGAGGCGAGAATAAGCGTAAAACACCAGCCAAAGCACGCTGAAACACATTTAACTTAATTTCATTCAAGTGTACTTCATGACTTAACGCTTGTGTCTTCAGGAAATCATCGTACACTTGCTTCACACATTCTTGATTATACACCACTACAGCATCCTCAAAATGCAAGTACAAGCTGCGATAGTCGAAATTAATCGTACCTATGACAGCCGTTAAATCATCGCTTACCAAAGTCTTGGCATGAATAAAACCGGGGGTATATTCGAAAATCCGAACACCCGCATCTATAAATTTCCTATAGTATGAGCGTGAAACCATGCGTACATAAGCCTTATCCCAGATATGTGGGGTAATAATACGCACGTCGACACCACTTTGGGCTGCCTGACAGATCGACTCAACCATATCATCATCTAGTACCAAGTACGGAGTCGTGATATAGAGGTAGTGATCCGCATTATAAATAAGCTTCTTATAGACCATACGTCCTACAAATTGCAAATCAAAAGGACTGTCCCCAAAAGGCTGGATAAAGGACTCTATAGCCTTTTCTTCAGTAGTTAAACCAACTTCCATATTTAAATAAGCAGGATCTGGACAATAGGTTCTAATCTGTTCTTCTGACATCAAACCTTGCTCTTCAGATGTTGCGTTCCATAGCTCCAAGAACATCAGAGCCATTCCCCAGGCCGCCTCACCTGTAAACAGCACGCCTCCGTCCTTCCAATGACCGAAACGCTCCTTCTCATTGATATATTCATCGGCAATATTAATACCACCTGTAAACGCAACTTCACCATCAATTACCACAATTTTCCTATGGTCACGGTTATTAAACTGTGTGCTTAGAACTGGAATCAAATGGTTAAACCGTTTGGCAGTAATGCCCAATTCACTCATCCGTTTAGGCACTTCACTTGGCAAGCGAAACATCGTACCCATATCATCATAGAGGAATAATACTTCTACACCTTCGTCAGCCTTTTTGGCCAGAGCATCCATCAGAGTTTCCAGCATGACGCCCTTGTCCACAATAAAAAATTCTAAGAAAATATATTTCTTCGCCTTGGCAATTTCTTCCATCATGCTCTCGAACATGATTTCACCTTCTGCTTGATACGAGGCGCCCCCTCCAACATAGAGCGGGTAGGAGGTCGTGTTATGGATATAATTCGCAAGGGCAAATTCGTCGTCCTTTACTTTTGCCAAAGAAGTATAAACCTCATCTCTACTTCTCCTGAAAGGTAAAATATTCTCCAAACTTCCCTGTACTTCTCGTTTCAAACGGCGATTAAATAAGTTCGTATTTAGAAATGCAAAAAGAATACCACCAACTAGAGGGAAAGCCAGCACCAGCACAATCCAAGTAAGTTTATAGTCCAAAACCTTGGGGCTTAAAATTATAAAAATTACCATAAACCAACTAAATACGCGCAAGGCTAGGCCAATCCAAGCAGACACTTGACTCACACGCACACCTAGGTAAATAAAAATTATAAGCTGGGCAATAATGAGAAGCATGACAATAAGCCTTTGATAAAGTAATTTTACAAACCAATGGCGGTCGAGTTTTTCTGTAACCAAAGTCCTCCACTTCGAATATTCTTTTCTATCCATGGATATGCCTCTCCTCCCCTAAACAAGTCATTTCATAATCTTTGTAATTGTAGCATTATTACTCCCAGCCATGTATTATAAAGTCCAATAAATTTTTAAGAGGTAAAAAATGAACTTCCTAATAGAAAATGATTTAAAGAAATACATTGCCGAAGAATCCCGAGACAATATCTACTACGCAGAAAACTATACCATCCGTGCCAGTGAATGTGATCAAGATGGTAAGCTACATACGAATGTTATTAACTCCCTCATGCAAGAAGTTTCCAACAGTCACATCAAAGATTCCAACTTCTCCGCCAAAAACATCTATAGCCAAGGAATTCTCTGGATACTGAATCGTGTGAGTGCACGTTTTCAGAAACACCCTAAGTGGAGAGATGAAGTGCGTATTTACACTTGGCAATCGGGTATGGATCGTCTAGGATTTTTCCGTGACTATTACATGTTTGATAGCGATGGCCAAGCCTATGGTGCTGCAAGAAGTTTCTGGACAATAGCAAGCGCAGATACCCATAAACTTCTTAGCCCCAGTACTATTTTCTCTGATGGTGAAAATCCTATGCTCAGTACACTCCATGCCTTGCCCTACCCTCCTACACGTTTGCGTCGTAACTTCGCAGATTTCACGGATGCTAAGTCCTATGACAAAGTAATTGGATATAGTGAAATTGACCGTAATGGCCATATGAATAACACACGATATGTTGCTCTCTGTAGAGATGCTGCCGCTCTCTTCCATCCAGAAGGTTATGTGAGTAGTTTGGATATCAATTATGTTGAAGAAGTTTTCCAAGAAGAAATATTACACACAGAAGCTTGTATACTAGAAGAAACAGCAACCTATACCGACATTGCAGTACATGCGCTGCGAGCTGGTAATAAAGAGAGTTTCCGAGCAATTTTACGATTTCAGAAGTAAGCAGGTTATTTACTTCTCCACAAATGTAAATAAAACGGGAAGATTTCTCAACTAGTTTGAAAAAGTAACTTAATATACTATCACCAGACGCTAGATGTTTTAGAATGAGTATAATTATTAATGTACATTCCAGAGAAAGAAGGTTTTAATTATGGGACATGCTAGAATTTGTCTGAACGAGGCCTTTGAAATCTTAGGGAAACGTTGGAATGGCTTAATCGTGAATTCACTCTTGGCCGGAGACTTACGCTTTTCTGATATTGCTGACCGAATTCCAGATATAAGCTCTCGGATGCTAGCTCAGAGACTCAAAGAACTCGAAAACAAAAAAATAATCGTGCGTGAAGTCTATCCTGAAACACCTGTTAAGATATTATATTCCTTAACACAAAAGGGTAGAGATTTAGGCCCTTCTATTCATTCAATTCAAGATTGGGCCAACAAGTGGTTTTAAGTAAACACTATGAACAGTGGCAATTAAAAAACTTCTACTATCTTTAGTAGAAGTTTTTTACTATGATAAATAAAAAGGAAAAAATTATGACGAATGATTTTGATATTATCAAACACTTCCTTGATCAATATGATAAAGAAGTTAGAAACCTCGCGAGACTAAACATTCTTATCGCCGGTAAAACTGGCGTCGGTAAGAGCACACTAATCAATGCCGTCTTTCGCGAACAGCTTGCAAAAACGGGCGTAGGTGTCCCTGTCACACAACATTTACAGAAAATAAGTAAAGAAGGTGTCCCCCTTGTTATTTATGATACTAAGGGCATGGAATTGAAACAGGATACACAAAATCAAATTCGTAAGGAAATCCTAGAAGAAATCGCCAAACCCCTACGAAAAAATAATCCTGAAGAAATGATACACATCTGTTGGTATTGCATAAATGCAACCTCTAATCGTATTGAAACCTATGAAATCGAATGGATCAGAGAATTAGCCCAGCATATGCCCGTAATAATTGTACTAACACAAGTCTTGGGCGATAACTTCTTACCGCTCTTCCATGAGATCGAGAAACTAAACTTGCCTATACAATCCATGGTACCTGTCCTAGCGAAATCCTATCCAATCTCATCAGAGATTAACTTGGAAACAAGAGGCTTACAACAATTAGTAGATAGGACAATAGAAACTGTACCTGAAGCACAACGCATTTCTTTTATCAACGCCCAGAAGGTAGATATTAAACGCAAATACGAACGTGCAAATAAAGCCGTTCTGGGCTACACCTCCACCGCATTTGCAACGGGTTTCACACCTGTACCTTTTGCAGATGCAACCGTCCTAGTTCCTATGCAAGTCGGTATGATTGCTCATCTCACCTCAATTTATGGTTTACCACTTGATAAATCCTTGCTAAGTTCCGTGATAAGTTCTGTTCTAGGCACAGGTGGTGCAACCATTATCGGAAGAAACATCGTAGGCTCTCTGTTTAAACTCGTACCAGGAGCTGGGTCTGCATTAGGTGGAGTGATTTCTGGTGGAACAGCAGCAAGCGTAACCGCAGCACTAGGCTATGCTTATAATAAAGTCATGTTACGCTACGCCGCGGGGATTTATAACAACAAGAAAATTAATAAGGAAAATTTCGCCTCTCTCCTAAAAGAAGCCTTCCAACAAGAAATTCTTAAGAACAAGAGTCGTTTCCTAAAACAATCCAAGCCAGAGGACTTAGCGCCACCCGATACAGCTGAAGAAGCACTAAAACAACTATCCGAAACGTCACAAGAGTACAATAAAGACTAATCGTACAAGATACGAAAAACATAAAAAGACCAGGCACTGTTGCCTGGTCTTATTAATTAGTTTGCCTTTATAAAATAGAATACTCTATTCTTCTCTATGCTTTCTTCTGCGTATGATACTCAAACCTCCACCTGCAAGGGCTAGAGCAATGAAACTTAAACCTATAATCAAACTCTTGGAACCTTCACCAGTCGTTGGCAATTCTCCTGGTTTTGTAGTCGTTTCACGAACGGACTCTGTAACCCGAGCTTCTGTAGTACTCGAGGTGCTGACTTCGGAACTCTCCTCTGTGGTCAAGTCTGATGTAGGTTCAGTCGTTGGTTCTGTGGTAGGTTCCGTCACACTAGGTTCTGTTTCCGTTGGCTCCGTCGTAGG
>CAYMOG010000006.1:0-47687 GCA_964392065.1 uncultured Oscillospiraceae bacterium | reverse complement strand
GTGGTCGGCTCCGTCTCACTAGGCTCCGTAACAGGCACATCATATTGATTCACAATAAGAATACTTCTCTCCTCATCATTTACTTTAATGACGTCTCAGATGTTTCTGTAGTCTCTTCTCTTCTATGAGCTCTAGTTCTGTTGTTAAGTCAGGGGTAGTGGTTTCTACACTTTCCTCGGTCACAAGAGTGCTTGTAACATGCGTTTCACTCTCCTCTACGTCCTGTGTGCTGACCTGAGCGAAGCCAAGGCTTGTCGATTGCAAAGCGATGACAGAAGCGAGTAAAATTCCCAATAATTTTTTCATAAACCCTCCTAATAAGTCTCGCTAGATGCGAATGTCGGAAGACAAAAGGTAAATCTCATCAGTACTAGGCATACTTCCCAGACATCACCTGTTAACTATTTGTGAATTTAATAACACACAATGCTATAGAATAAATATAAAATTGTATGCGTTTTACATCAGTATTGAATAGTTTATAAAAATTTTAATAAAATAAAAAGGTCAGATTTCTCTGACCTTTTGCACTATAACAATTCTCTGAATTGTTTAATGGTTTCTTGGAATACGTCCAGTGCCTTGGCAACCGGTTCCTTTTCTCGCATATCGACGCCTGCAATTTCCAGGAGTTCAATAGGATCATGAGAAGAACCTGAACTTAAGAACTTCAGATACGCATCCACAGCAACTTGACCTTCTTCTAGAATCTTTTGGCTAAGTGCTGTAGCCGCAGAGAACCCGGTGGCGTATTGATATACATAAAATGGTCTATAGAAATGAGGGATTCTCGCCCATTCTAGCGCGATCCATTCATCCACCACCATTTCTGGGCCGAAGTACGCTTCATTTAAATCTCTATAGATGTCGTTTAACACTGGAGCTGTCAGAGAGACATTCTCTTCTACTTTTTTATGAACAATACGTTCGAACTCTGCAAACATTGTTTGCCTATAGAGTGTCGATTTAAAAGAATCCATGTAATGGTTTAAGATATACTTTCTAGCTTCTGGATCTTCTGTATTCTCTAATAAATAATGGGTGAGTAAGGCTTCGTTACAAGTAGAAGCAACTTCCGCCACGAAAATCTTATAGCCTGCGGTAACATAACTCTGGTTCTTATGGCTTAAATAAGAATGTACGGAATGACCCATTTCATGAATTAAAGTAAACACCGAATCTAATGTGCCATTGAAGTTCAAGAGCATATAGGGATAAGAGTCGTAACTACCGGAACTATACGCACCGGAGCGTTTACCCTTATTCGGATAGATATCCATCCAACGATCCTCGAAGGAACTTCGGACAATCGCTACATATTCCTCGCCTAGAGGTTTTAGAGCTTCGATAATTAATTCCTTCGCCTCATCAAAAGTATACGTTTTATCGTAAGAACCAACTAATGAAGCGTATACATCATGGAAATGCAAGCGGTCGTAGCCTAATACTTCTTTACGCAAACCTACATAATCATGCATAGCCGGTAGATAGTCGTGTACAGTCTGGATTAAATTATCATAAATTTCTTCAGGGATATTAGATCCTGCCAAGTACATCGCGCGATTCGATGGATACTTCCTCGCTTTACTCATAAATCTAGAACCCTTAATATTCGATTGGAATAAAGACGCTATGGTATTCTCATGTTCTTGATAAGAAGAGTAAAACGCCTTATAAACTTTCTCTCTTAAATCTCTATCGGATGACATCTGTAACGCTACGAAATTGCTGTTGGTTATTTCAACTTCTTCTCCATTATGTGTCACTGAACGGAAACGCATATCTGCATTATTCAGAAGATTATAGGCATTTCCAGCCGCACTTCGTACTTCAGCAGATTCCGCTAATAGCTGTTCTTGCTCTTGATCCAAGGTATGAGGAGCTCTTCTCAAGAGTTCTTCTAGAGGACGCCGATAAGCTTCCAAGACCTCATGCTGTGACCATTTCTCTAGCGTATCTTCTCCAAGTGCTAGAGCCTCAGGCTCATAGAAACTTGTCAAAGCTTCAAATTGATTATATAAGCTAGACACCCGCATGTTTAGATCCTGATAATGGGCATCTGCTGTATCTTCATCCGAACGCATACTGGCATATACATAAACGTTTTCCAAACGTCTTTGTAATCCATATATGGTTTCTAAGGCTTGAGCCATCACATCAGGACCTTCTGCTAAACGACCCTGGAAACTCAGAACCTCTTGCATATCCTCTTTTAGTGCTTGAAACGCTTCCTCCCACTTCTGGTCTGAATCGAACATTCTATCCACAGACCAAGTATTCTGCTTCTCTTGTTCTTGTCTTGTTATTAATTTTGCCATAGGACACCTCCTAATATCTTTCTATCCTTTAACAATACATCTTATTTGTCTTATAAGTATAAAGGAGGAACCGCTCTGTGAAAAGAACACCTTTTTGTAGTTGGCACGTGTTGCTTTGGCAATCGATCTAGAAAACTGCTCAAGGAAAACATGCAAGCATAGGATAGAGCGCAAAAGTAGTAGTTAAGTTACTTAGGCATTCAGTATTATCACGTAAAATGTTTAGTAATGAAATTAATGAAAGACTAGGTTGAAGTTAATTATGATTGATGAAAAACATTTAGAAACTAGAGATATCGCTGTATTAGGCATGGCCGTCATGGGGAAGAATCTGGCGCTAAACATGGCCGACAATGGATTCAAAGTATCCATATACAACCGTTCTACCGATAGGGCACAAGATGCCGCCGATGAGAATCCAGAACACGACTTGCTAGTATGTGAATCTCTAGAAGACGTAGTTAGGAGTTTGAAGAAACCTCGCCGACTTTTCCTAATGGTAAAGGCTGGAGACCCTGTAGATTTATTAATCGATAGTCTCATTCCTCTATTGGATACCGGAGATATTATCATGGATGGTGGAAATTCTTATTACCAAGATTCCGAGGCCCGTTCCAAACTACTCCACGAACATAAACTCTACTTCTTAGGCGTGGGCGTATCCGGGGGCGAGAGCGGTGCTAGATTTGGCCCATCTCTCATGCCTGGAGGGGACTACGAAGCCTACGAACACATGAAACCCATCTTCGATGCCATTGCGGCCAAAGCCGAGGACGGCAAACCCTGTAGTTCCTATATGGGCGAAGGCGGTGCGGGCCATTATGTGAAAATGGTTCACAATGGTATCGAATATGCAGATATGGAGATTATTGTCGAGATTTATCATTACTTACAAGCACAAGGCATGACGAACGAAGCCATTGCTGAAATATTCCAAAACTGGAACGAAGGCCAACTCTCCTCCTACTTAAGCGAAATCACCGTGAAGATACTCTTAGAAAAAGACGTCTCAAATCCAGACGACTATCTGCTCT
The DNA here is from genome assembly GCA_964392065.1 of uncultured Oscillospiraceae bacterium. Lineage (GTDB taxonomy): Bacteria > Bacillota > Clostridia > Saccharofermentanales > Fastidiosipilaceae > JASBZA01. Next base: position 44,335 of record CAYMOG010000006.1, on the reverse strand, counting down.
CTTCCGACGAACCTGAAGAACTTGCCCATGCCGTAAGAGAATATGGAGTTCAAGAAAACAGTCCCTATATCCTCGATCACATACTAGATATTTCTAGGCAAAAGGGTACTGGACGCTGGACCAATGAAGAAGGTCTCGCTCTAGGTGTGGACTTATCGGTGTTAGCTTCCGGTCTGAATGCCCGATACATTAGTATGCATAAGAGTCTTCGTGTTCTGGCCGCAGAAACCCTCGAAGTCTATCCTGTAGAAGAAAAATCATTCTCTATTAGCATTGAGGAAATAAAACAAGCTTTCCTCGCCGCTCGCGTCATGGCCTATACACAAGGATTTGCCCTCTACCGAGCCGCTGCCAAAGCCTACCAATGGAATCTCAATTACGGTGCAATTGCAGCGACTTTCCGCGAAGGCTGCATTATCCGTTCAGCTTTGCTAAACCCTATCATGCGTGCATATGATGAGAACCCTGAATTAGAAAATCTGCTCTTAGCGGATGAATTCCAGGAAATCATGGCGCATGCTCTCCCCTCTTTACGTAAATTTACCGCTGTAGGTGTAAGTAGTGGCTATCCCTTACCTGCATTCTCTGCAAGTGTTTCCTATTATGACCAAATACGTTGTGGCAGAAGCTCTGCCAATCTTATTCAGGGCTTAAGAGACTTCTTCGGTGCACATACTTTTCAGAGAACCGATCGCCACGGTATTTTCCATCATGATTGGCCTTTGGAGGAAGAAGTATAAATGATAAATAACGCAGTATATACAATATTCGGATCTACAGGTGACTTGACCTATCGGAAGCTTATGCCTGCCTTCTACAATCTCTATTGTCGAGATTTGCTAGGCGAGGATGTTATGTTTCTAGCTATCGGACGCCGTGATTTAAGTAAAGAAGCCTATGTTAAGAGTTTACGGGATTCCATAGCCGAAAATGCACGATTTGATTTAAGCGAAGAAAGATTTAATGGTTTCACGAAGCATATCGAATACTTCCAAATGGATTTCAAAGAAGCCAACGAGTATAATCGTCTCTACTCATTTTATGATCAAGAGCTCTGGCAGAATCGAAAAGATATGAATTTCATCTTCTATTTAGCGGTTGCTCCTGAGTTTTTCTCAATAATCTCTAGAAATTTATTGGATACAGGATGCCTAATGGCGAATCGTAAGGTAATTATCGAAAAACCTTTTGGACGAAATTACTTAGAGGCCAAAGACATTACAGAAGAATTAGCACAAGCCTTTGGCATGGATAATATCTATCATATAGACCATTACTTAGGTAAAGAGATGGTGCAAAACATCATGACTTTACGAAGAGAAAACGCGTTATTCCGAGCATCTTGGAATAAGGAACACATCGATTATGTCGAGATTAATGCTTTAGAAACTATAGACATCGGTTCACGTGGTTCCTTCTACGATGAGGCAGGGGCTCTCAAGGACATGATTCAGAGTCATCTATTCCAGATTTTAACTTTCGTCGCCATGGAGGAAGAAGATTTCGATTCTAAGAATTTTCAAATTGCCCAAGAATATCTCTTGAAGAGCTTGCGTGAGCCTGAACAACCCCTAGAAGACATGTTGGTTTTAGGTCAATACGAGGGGTATCGCGAAGAAAAAGATGTACGTCCCGATAGCCAAACTGAAACCTATGCCGCATTGAAAATATATATTGATAATGCCCGTTGGGAAGGTGTACCGTTTTATTTGAGGTCTGGTAAGGCTTTGGCCGAGAAGCAAACATCCGTCACAATAAACTATAAACAAGTAGACAAGGAACAACCTGCTAACCGGCTCCACATTGTTATTCAACCTCAAGAAGGTATAAATGTTTCCTTCATTATTAAGGAACCAGGCAGTCGCAATGCGCCCAAAGAAGTCGTCATGGACTTCTTGCAAAACGCCAACGGACAGACCCACAGCAATACGCCTGAAGCCTATGAGCGTCTATTAGAAGCTGTATATGAGGGCCAAAAAGAATTCTTCACACCCTGGCGCCAAATCGAAACGTCCTGGGAATGGATGCACAATTTACGTTTATTAAGAGAAGAAAACAAGATGCAAGTTGAAATCTATCCACAGGGAGCCTGGGGACCTCCTAGTGCAGAGAAATTACTGACACAAGATAAACACCAATGGTTTAATGGTACCCGATAAGCTTAGGGAACTAAGAAAATTGATAGAACAAAAAAGTAAATAAAATGGCTAAAAGAAGAAAGCCTAGACCAACGACGAGCCATGGAATATTGGTTCGTCTTTCTATTGCCTTTCTCTGTTGATAGGAGAAATAATCGTCACGGTCGCGCTTTTCGTAAGTTGGGTTAAAAGTAGTAGAAACCGAACGAAAGGCCTGGCCGAAACCAAAGGAAAAAATATTAAATAAGCCATCCTTCTTAACCCAAGATAATACGCCACCTCCGAAAAGAAGCGCTCCTGCTGCAAGAAACCCATTACTAAGTAAAGAAAATAGGGGTCGGACTTGTCCTTCCTCTACATATTTTTGAACCAGAATAGCAAGTCCCGTGACAAGAATGCCAAGGGCTATCGTCTTAAGATAGTCCTTGGCTGTATAAGGTTCTCTGAAATAATGATCGGACATTTATCCCATAATCTCCTGACGGTATCTCTCTTCTTCTTCTGTATTACAATACACAAAATGTCCAGGAACGACTTCTCGCATGCTTGGCCCTTCTTGGCTATAATCATGGGCTGTAGCAGGGGTATAGACAAATCTTTCTCTCACCTTCTCGGCTCTTGGATCAGGTACTGGAATAGCCGATAAGAGTGAACGCGTATAAGGATGACAAGGATTCTCGAAGAGGGCATCCGAAGTCGTCAACTCAACAATCTTACCATAATACATAACGGCAATTCGATCAGAGAAATATTTAACAACGGATAAGTCATGGGCGATGAAAATCAAGGTAAGATTCATATTCTTACGTAAGTCATTAAGCAGATTAATAACTTGTGCTTGAATGGATACGTCCAAGGCAGACACAGGTTCGTCAGCAATAATTAACTCAGGCTCCATAACGATGGCCCTAGCAATACCAATTCTCTGGCGTTGACCACCTGAAAATTCATGTGGATAACGATCCGCATGTTCTTCCAAGAGTCCTACCATGTTAAGAACTTTGCCAACTTTCTCACTGATTACTTCCTTGTTCTTCTCACCACGAATAACAAGACCTTCTGCTACAATTTCACGAATCGTCATACGTGGGTCTAATGAAGACACAGGATCTTGGAATATCATTTGAATCTTCTTATGAACTTCTGTTTTTCGATTGCGAGAAACATCCTTCTCCGCTTGTTTCATTTCTTTAAATAGCTGATCGGCTACTTCTTTTTTTCCTTGACGATTTGCCTCACGAATTGTTTCTCTTCTCTCAGGGAAACCCGTATTGATTAGCTCATCTTCGAAATAAATATCACCACCAGTAATGTCATATAAACCAATGATTGAGCGACCAGTAGTGGTTTTACCACAACCTGATTCTCCAACGATACCGAAAACTTCACCACGTTTTACGTCGAAGCTTACTCCGTCTACTGCTTTTAGATAATCTCTCTTCATCTTGAAGTATTGTTTTAAATTTTCTACTCTTAGGAGAACATCCTCATGTACTGGCGTGTTCATATTCTCAGTATTATTCATTTGCATCTCCTCTACTTAAACTACGGTTAATTCTCTCAGTAACAATCTTAGGTGGCTCTACCTTGGGTGCACTTGGATGCAAGAGCCAAGTTGCTGCCTTATGAGTCTTAGAAATTTCGAAGAAAGGTGGATGTTCTTCGTAATCGATGGCCAAAGCATAGCGATTTCGCTCTGCAAAAGCATCTCCTTTTGGTGCACGTACCATATTGGGTGGAACACCTGGAATGGATTCAAGCTTCTCTTTTGTTTCCAAGTCTGGCATAGACGATAGAAGTGCCCAAGTATAAGGATGAGCGGGTTTATAGAATACCTCTTCAACAGCACCAATTTCCACAATTTTACCTGCATACATAACCGCAATCTTATCGGCAATATTAGCAACAACACCTAAGTCATGGGTAATGAAGATAACCGACAGATTACGCTTCACTTTTAATTCCTTGATCAGATCTAGGATCTGTGCCTGAATCGTAACATCAAGAGCGGTTGTAGGTTCATCACAGATAAGAATATCAGGGTTAGAAGATAGCGCAATGGCAATAACGATACGCTGTCTCATACCACCAGAGAATTCAAATGGATACTGTTTGAATCTTCTACGAGCATTGTCGATACCAACTTCTTGCATAATCGCAACGGCTCTGGTTTCTGCTAGATCCTTGTCTATTTTATAAGATTGCGTATTTGCTTGTTTCTCTAAGTATCTTAAGTAAGTTTCAGCGTGCGCTTTGGCATCTCTTTTGTTCTCAAGACGTGATTCATAATCACCTTGAATCCTAGCAAACAAACGTAGGATATTATCCTCGATTATACTTAGCTTTTCTTGAGGTGTTAGTGATCCTTCTTTTTCTGTTACCTTATGTTTAGAATTGACTTTCCTCTTTTGACTTTCATAGTTTTCAATATGATTTTCAAGAGAAGCTTTAAACGTCGTTGCAAGAGAATCTCTATGTACACTGACTCGATTTATCGTATCCTCGACGAGACGACTTAAATCCGCCTTTTCTTTCTTAATACGATTAATATCGAAACTGTCTCTATTCTCATTAAGCACTCGAGTGACTTCAGCATGTGCTTTCTTTACGGCTTCTCTTGCACGATTATCCTCATACACAATTCCTTCTTCCATTGTATTGCGGAAGGAATTTAAGAACTCCGTTTCGTACGCTTGCTTATACCGTATATTCTTTTCATGGGAGAAATCTCTAAGGACTTCCTCTTCTGAAGATTTAGAAATCGCATAACCGAGAGGTGGGAAGTCCACTTCATCTCTTTCTAGCACTTCGTTAAGTCTTCTATCTAGTACCTCTAGTGCTTCTGTAACTTTTGCCTTTTTATTAGGGTCCTCTTGGCTTGCATAGCGAGGCGCTAAGGTGCGTAAAGTTTCTTCTGCTGCTAGAAATTCTTTATCCTTTTCCGTAATGGTAAGAGGATGATGTACACGTTTCAAGTCTTGAACAACTTCGTCAAGATTATTTTCTATACGCTTATCATCCGTACCTTGTACTTCAATAAGTGCTGCCTGAACACGCTTGCTCGTAGTTTCTGCTGCAGAATGGGCATTGAAATACTTCTCTGCCAATTTATTAGATTTACTTAAATATCCAGTAAACTTACCCATTTTATCCTTGATTGGAGAATTAGGGTTAGCTGCAAGTACTGCGTCTTGAATAGCTTTTTTATATTGGTTTAAATTCCTTGTAGCTTCCTTACGACGTGACTTATTGTTCGCAACCATAGCTTCAGTCATCTGTTGACCTACGCGCATAATTGGGTTTAACGAGCTTAATGGATCCTGGAAAATCATCGAAATATTATTTCCGCGAAGTTGATGGAAAGTATCTTCAGAAATCTGGAGTAAATCCAAACCACTATAGAAGATTTCACCACCTTCTACTATGGAGTTCTTCGCAAGAATACCCATAATCGCACGGGAGGTTACAGACTTTCCTGAACCTGATTCTCCAACTATTGCAAGCGTTTCTCCTTCTTCAAGGTCAAATGAGATACCACGAACCGCTTCCAAAATTCCACTGTTCGTTCTAAAGGATATACGTAAATCGTTTACTTCTAATTTTTTAGCCATTATTCATCTGCTCCTCTCAATGATGGGTTAAAGGCATCACGCAGACCGTTACCGAATAAGTTGAAGCTAATCATCAATAAGGATATGACGATAGCTGGGAAGAATAACACGTGTGGGTCTGTTGCTAAGTACTGTCTACCATTGCTGAGCATGGTACCTAGTGATGTCATGTTTCTACCTTGTAAGTTGACGATACCTAAGTAGGATAAAGTCGATTCTTGTAAGATAGCGCTTGGAATGACCAACACAGACTGAGTAATGATAGTACCTATAGCATTGGGGAAAATATGTTTGAACATTAATCTAGCATCACTTGCACCAAGTGTCCTTGCAGATAGAATATATTCTTCCTTCTTAAACCGATAGAATTGTGTGCGGACACGGCTTGCCATACCTATCCAACCTTGTAATATAAAGGCAAACAGTAGACCTACTATAGGTGATACTTTACCCGTACTTACGAGATGCAGCTGGAATAATGAGGCTACAACGAAGAAGGGGAAGCCACTAATAATTTCAATGATTCTCTCTGTGATTAAGTCTATAAGACCACCATAATATCCTTCAATAGCACCGATAACAGCACCAATAGCTAGGTTAATGACAGAAACGGCGATAGCGAGTACGAGTGAGAATCTAAGTCCTTGCGCCATACGTGCCATAATATCATAGCCTTGTGCGTCAGAGCCGAAGTAGTGTATGGGCTCATAACCATTCATAAACTGATAGTAATTATAGTAGAGGACGCGAACATCCAACATACTGCGATCTCTAGGACGTGAATATTGAACGTTACCTTCTTCATCACGAAGATAGTTATCAATTAATTCACCTTCGCGCATATCTTCTATATCCATTGGGCGACCTCTCTGGTCGACAGGAGCACCGTTGGGTGCCATTCGATACCAGTAGTTTGCATCGGTACCCGCTACTTGAGAGAAGTACTTACTATTTGTATCAATCATAGGATAAACAACTGGAATACCTGTTTCTTCTTGCCAAGCCATGAGTTGCTCAAAACGTGATTGAGTTAGAGAAACATAACGGAATCCAATTATATGGTATGAATCAATATTTACATCTTGATAAGCCTGACCACCAGACATGAAGGAATCACCAATGCCATTAATAGGGTTGTACTTACTAGCTTCACCTGTAGCCCAGCTCACTCTACCTGCACCTGTATGATCCTCAGCACCCATACCTATACCCATAACATACATTAAGTATCGGTCATTATAGCGCATAGTCTTAGATCCATCCCAAAAGCCACTACCTTCAAAAGCATTTACCTTGGGTCTTACTCTTGCATAAACACCATCGAAATGACTTGAATCATGTGGTGTTATCATAGGTGCAACTATAGAGAATATAATGATTAAGATAATAATAATTGCAGCGGCAACCGAAGCCTTATTCTTAACAAATCTTCGCATAGCATCTTCGAAATAACCAACAGGCCTTGTCTTGGGTGCTGCGTCGAAGATTTTTTCATCCGCTTGTACTAATTGGAATTTATCTTGTGGGATGTTTTGTAGTGTATTGTCTTTCATTTATCTAACCCCCATACGGATTCTAGGATCTAGGAAACCATAACTTAGGTCAACTAATATACCAAGTGTTAAACCAAACATAGAATAGAACATTGAAGTCATAACAAATACGTCATAATCTCTAAACTGTATCGCTTGTAAAGCTAGGTTTCCAACGCCACCTACGGCGAATATCTGTTCTATAACAATCGAGCCAGTTAATACACTTAAGAAAGTTGCTAGAATTGCAGGTAAGATTGGAACCATAGCATTTTTAAGTGCATGTCTTACAGTTGCTTGATACAAGCTTAAACCTTTTGTTCTTGCTAAGAGCATATAATCAGAAGTTAAAGACTCAACTAATTCTGCTCTTGTGAAACGTGCGAAGAACGCAATACTACCGAAAGCCATAGCCATAGTAGGCATAATCATAGAGATAATCATTTCACGCGAAAACCAACTTAGTCCTGCATCATAATATGAAGATACTACAATAGGAAGTAGGCCCAAACGGAAACCAACGGTATATTGTAATAAGAAAGCATATACAAACGCTGGAACGGATATAAACACCATAACGGCAGTAGAAAGAAAATGATCCAACCAAGTATTCTTATTCAACGCCGCAATAATACCAATAATAACACCAAGTGGTACCGAGATAACGGTAGAGTAAATATTTAGTAAAACTGTGGGTGGAAAACGGGAAACAAGAAGATCACCAACCGGTGTCATATAAGAGATTTTCCAAGATGTACCCCAATCCCAATCTGTAATAATATTTCTAATATAAATTCCAAATTGCACTAGAATGGGTTTGTTATAACCTAGAGCTTCTCGTCTTGCTAATTCATTTTGTGCTTGTGGACCCATCATTGGCAATTCAGGTTCAAGCATCTTAATGAAGATAAAATTTATAAACATTATGATGAATGCAGTGACAACTACCAACATCAAACGTCTAAAAACATATTTGATCATTTCCTTATCCATAGTTAAATTCCTTCTCTATTAAAAAGCTAGCGTATATTATAGCAAAAAATATTATACCTTGACTAAAAAAATCATAAGAAATCTTGCGAATAGTCAAAATACGTTGTATTTTGTTCACCATTTCTTACTTCTTAAAGTTATTTGATAATACTGGTAATTAAAGAAAATTGCATTGCTGCGCCGTAGCACAGCAATGCAGGTTATCTAGTGATTTTAGTCAACACCTACGATAAGGTTTACTCGTAGTTTAATGTGCCGCCTTGTTCTTGAATGAATGCTTTCCATTCCGTATCATCCATGGTCATTTCATATTGACGATATCCGCCGTAACCATACATGATGTCATAGTTATAGGTTGCATACTCCATACGCATAGAACGTAATGAAGATGAGGTTTGAGTAGCAAGTGGGATACTCTGATATGTATTCAGAACTCCACGTTCGATTCCTGCTAGAACAGCTAGAGAAGCTTCAGGATCATTGGCATGCTCACCGCTACCATTGATGGACTTAGCCCAGTTCTGGAAGGTATCTGTTACTTCTTCTGCTGTACCATCGCCATCGAAATCGTATGCTATGGTTAGTTCGTCCGTTGTTGGATCCCAACCACCGGATTCATGGATAGATTCTAGACCGCCCATGTAATCAGGCTCAGTATAAACACGGATTGTAGAGAATGGATAGAATGCAGCACCACCCCATGCACCCATGATTGATTCAATACGTCCTGCAGCTACGTCTGCATAGCGTGTAGAAGAACCGAATTGGAAGTTAAGCTTAATTTTACTTTCAAATCCTGTACCTGCTGTTGCAGCATTGATGAAGTCTTGTAGCAAGTCTTGTTGTTTTGTTAAGTCTGCACTTAGAGCATCAGCACCGGTAGCCATAACGTTCAAGAGAATATCTTGACCATCTGTATAGGTTCCTTCTTCAATAGCCGTCTCGTATACCGAAGTAAACAAGGCTTTTGCTTCTGTTTCATCATAACCACTAATAGAATTAAATAGTTCTAGGAGGTTAGAATTATCATCATATGGAATTTCATAGAGATCTAAGATGGCTTTCATACCAGCATCTGAAGTTCTGTAAACAGATTCAGGATCATTTTCGATATTATAGTAGTATAAGTAGTTTAGTAGGAAGTAAGCTGGACTATAAGCCGCTGTTCCTTCTTCTACGAAACGACCACGGTCAATCGATAGTGAGAGTGCCTTACGGAAATCATCATATTGTAGAACTTGTTTGTTTCCACCGTCACCAGCTTCTTGTTCTAGCTTAACTAGAGATTCTGGATCAGAGTTGAAAATCCAACGGTTGGTGAAGGTTTGATCTGTAGATAACAGATAGTTACTGAATCTATAAGTTTCCATGTCAGCAGACTCTAGAGATACAACATCTAGATTTCCTTGTAGGAACATTTGGAGTCTGGTGTTGTGGTCTTTGATAATTTCAATACGAATTGCATCAAACTGCCATTCATCATCATAATCATCAGTCTTATAACCATGCCAGTTCTCATTTCTCTCTAGAACAATTTGTCTATCCTTCTCATAGGAAACCATTTTATATGGACCATAAGATTTTGTGGTTGCTTGATCGGTGTAATAGTTTGTAGCAACTAGGTCTTCAATTTGTTCTTTACCAGCTTCATAGAGTTCTTCATCTACTAACCATGTAGCTGAACCCATGTTGATTTGGAAGTGGAATTGAGAGAGAGCGTTTTGGAGAACATAAATCAAAGTATGATCATCTACTTTAATTAAACCAACATCTTCAAATGGAGTTTCTGGAACGACACCATCTTCAAATACTGTAAATTCTTTCCACGCATCTGGATTCTCGTCGCCGAAGGATACTGCGATTTTTGTTAAATCGGCTTGTACTTCTTCGGTTACTTCAACATAACCAGATTCTGCATACTTAGCGTATAGGTCTTCACCATCTACTTTAAACGAATCTGCTGAACCACCATCGTAGTAGGATTTTGCAGAACTGTTATTAAAGAAAGGTACGACTTGCTCTACGCTAAATAAGAGTGTTTTACCCTCAGATTGATCGCCTTCTTCTGTAATTACTGGAGAATAAAGCGTATCACCGGCTTTATCATTATTGTAGTAAGCTTGTCCATTAGCGATACCAAGTGCACCTGTATAATAGGTATTCGCACGATAGTTCTTCATTTCAGGGTTTAGAAGTTCTTTCATGGAATACATATAAGAATCCGCATTGATTGGTGTGCCATCTTCCCATACTACATCAGGATTAAGTTTAATTTCATAAACATATTGTTCTGTAGCATCTTCTGGTACGCCATATTTTTCTTTGTCTTCGAAGCTACCCGTAATATCATTAATTTCGGTAGCGGCTTCAAACTTCCATGCCCAACCATCTGTTTCCACGTCATAAATTGGGTTTACAAAACCGGTATCGATTAATTCCATCAAACCAGATTCTGTGTCCATTTCCCATGCATGTGGGCTCCATGTGGTATTAGGACCTGCAGCCCAGGCTTCTGTATAGGTATAGAATTTAGGATCTTGGTGTCTTGCACCTGTCCACTCTTCACCTTCGCCAGAAGTTGTGCCATCAGTAGTTCCGCCGTCTGTTGTTCCATCAGTAGGATCAACATCGTCACCGCTCGTCGAAGCTGTCGTTTCACTAACTGGTTGTGAACCGTCGGTAGTGGTAGTACCGCCAGTATTACAAGCAGATAGGAATAAGCTTAACGCTAGAGCTGTACTGAATACTCTTGCAATTTTCTTCATATCTTTTCCTCCATTGACATTTTAATTAGCCAAAACCCTTTTTACTCGATTTTTGTTTTACTAATTAGTAATGAATGTTAGCACAAACATTTCATGATTGAAACGCAATGAACCGCATAAACGGCAAATTTGGCTGATTTTGACAGAATAGTGAAGTTTTTTTGAATGAAATCTAACTTGAGTATTAAGTTATGTATTCTCAAAAGCCTAATTCTATTGGATTAAGGATTACTTTATCTAAGTACAGAGCCAACATAGACATTAAATGTGAACATGAAAGATAGTCTCTTTCTAGAACTTTCATAGTAGAATAGAAGAAATATTTTTATTCTAGTGAGAAATTTTTACCTTTCGCTTGTCTTATAAGTAGAAAGGAGAAAACAATAGAGGAAATAAAATGCTAGATTATGGTGCTAAACTCTACCATGACTTTCTCAAAGGAGACCAAGAAGCGCTAGGTCAACTTGTAGAAGAATATGCTAACCCACTAATATTATTCATTAATACCTATGTAAAGGATTATCATCTATCCGAGGATATTATGGAAGATTGTTTTGTAGACTTACTGGTTAAGAAACCAGAATTTCGTGGAGATAGCAAATTTCGAACTTATTTATTTCAAATGGCTAAGAACAAAGCACTGAATCATATCAAAAGACAGAAACGTTTTACTTGGATAACAGAAGAAGATGCCAGCAGTGAGCTCAAAGAAGATAGTAGAATCCTAGGAACTATAATTCAAGAAGAGAATAAGAAAGTTCTGTATACAGCTATTAAAGAACTACCTGAACATTATGCCCAAGCCTTGCAGCTCATTTATTTCGCAGAATTAAGTTATGAAGAAGCCGCGCATGTTATGGGCAAGAGCAAAAAACAAATTACCAATTATATCTATCGGGGTAAGAAGCAATTAGAAGAAATACTAGGAAGGGAGGAAGCACTATGAAAACTACCGACGAGCGGGTACAAGCTATTTTGGCCAAAGCACAGGCAAAACAAGAACAAATCCATGCTGAGAGAAAACGTACTTATCATTTTCTCCGCTTTGGAAGTCTTGCCGTAGCTGCAGCACTAGCCGTAGTCTTCTTACTACCTGGACTAATTCAATGGATATCTCCCGTCAGAACTATGGAAGCCCCTATGCAAATGACAAATAAAACCAGTACTCAGCCCAAGTACGACTCTGATTCTAATGCATTCATTGCTTCTAGCTACCAACATATAAGTACGGAAACTCTACAAAAAGGAAAGATCCGCGTAGAACACTATGTTAGTAATGAAAATCAGGAAGTTAGAAAGTACTATTCTACAGAAAACTTCCAACCCGAAGAAATCGGCTTAGAGATGAGCGAGAATGTAATCATGGATCGAGCAATACGTGGAGATTCGTCCCATGTAGTCATTCATCAATCGGCAGGGGACGCCCTAATCGCCTTATGGAAGGATGAAAAGTACCATTATATTTACGTAAGCCAGAATTTAACGGCAGAAGAATTGTATCAATTTATAAGAAAACATTAAATATTCCGAACTCGGGAAAAACAGGAGAAGATTATGACAAGAAGAAATTTTAGCCCTAGTTTATTTACTGTACTCATTTTACTTGTTACAGCACTTATAGCAAGTGGATGTAGAAGCGCCGACAATCTAAGTAATGAGAATCCAATCCATACATCACCTATGTTGGATCGCTCCGAAACGGATCATGATGTTAGTGTATATGTAGTTAATCCCGAAGAGAATTTCAATACAGAAAGCTATAAGGTTTTCGATGAAAACCCCTTTATCCTAGCTGCCCAAAGAGGCTTATCTACTTTCTCTGCAGATGTTAATACAGCCTCCTACGCAAATATTAGAAGATACTTGAATGCGTCCAAGCTCCCCCCTAAGGATGCTGTTCGCATGGAAGAAATGATCAACTATTTCCGATATGATTATGAGACACCTGAAGCCGACCAAACATTTGCTGTCAAAATGCAAATTTCGGATACGCCCTGGAATGCAGAGACTAAACTTCTACATATTGCTATGCAAACACAAGCTCATGAAGTAGAGAACGAAGAACCTAATAACTTAGTATTCTTAATTGATGTTTCGGGTTCTATGAATGCACCTGAGAAATTAGATCTCGTAAAACGTACATTTATTAGTCTACTAGAAGAGCTAGAAAATCAAGACCGTATTTCTATTGTTACTTATGCCGGAAGTGATCAGGTTGTACTCGATGGAGCTACCGCCTATGAAAAAGCAGAAATTATGGATGCCATTGAAAATTTAACAGCACAAGGCTCTACCCACGGCTCGGCAGGTATAAAAAAAGCCTATGAAATCGCACGAAAACACTTCATCCCTGGTGGTAATAACCGAATTTTGCTAGCAACTGATGGTGATTTAAATGTAGGCATAAGCTCAGAAGGCGAACTGAAGCAATTAATCGAGAAGGAGAAAGAAAGTGGCGTATTCTTGTCTGTCTTGGGCTTTGGCCAAGGGAACTTAAAAGATGATAAGTTACAAACCCTAGCAAACAACGGGAATGGAATCTATCATTATATTGATACGATCCATGAAGCTAGGAAAGTGCTATTTGAAGAAATTGGCCAGAACCTGCTTACCGTTGCCAAAGATGTGAAACTACAAGTAGACTTCAATCCTTATTATATTAAGGGCTATCGCTTAATTGGATACGAAAACAGCTTGATGGCCGATGAAGATTTCCGAGATGATTCCAAGGATGGTGGCGAACTAGGATCCGGTCATCAGATTACGGTTCTCTACGAACTGGTAAGTGAAGATTCAAGTTATGAAATCCCTCATGCAGATAGTAAGTATAAAAATGAGAAAAATAGTGGAATTGAAAACAATGAACTCTTACAACTTAACATTCGTTATAAAGACCCCCACGAAGATACAAGCGAAGAATTGAATATTCCTCTCTCTTCTGAAGATTGGACCAATTCCACAAATCTAGAAGATGGAAACACGGTTCTAGCAGCGAACATTGCAGCCTTCGGAATGTTACTAAGAGACTCTGAATACATTGGAGAATACACCTATGAGAATATCTATAACGCCTTACAGGAATTAAATACAGATAATTCTTATGTGAAAGAATTAATGGAGCTTGTCTTGAAAACAAACGCACTCCATAACGCACAATAATTTCACATGCTAGAAAATTAATACATCCACGCGACTTATAAATCACATATTATTCATCATACCCTTCTGGGCCTAGGTCCTGATCTACATCCAGATCCGTATCGCCTGGGAGGGCATGATAAGCACTCGATCCAAACATCTCTCTTCCAGTTACTCTCTTCTGGTCTCTAACTTTTTCAACAAGATCTCCCAGATATCTAGCGAACACTGTAGGGTTCTTAATATTTTCCAAGACGAGCGTAGGCGTAGATTTATCCCGAGCATGAATAGTAAGAGTACCAACACCGAAGAACTTCTGGCCGAAACTTCTGGAAACAGAAATATCCATAATACGATACAACAAGAGATCTTCAGAACTGGTGTTAAACAACCCCTTCGTTTTACTGAAACGGTCTGCGGTTAAATTATACTTCGTAAAACTAATCGGTAAACCGAAATAACGTTTACGATCTTGCCAGAGAATAACTTCCTGGTCGACTTCTTCTTGAAACTCACGAAATGATCTCGCCATATGCTCTCCTTTATTGCCCTACTGATTTACTAGAGCCTCATATGTATCTATTAACTCTACCAACATATCCAAACTGGACTTCCAAAATTCGGAACCTGTAAGGTCCACACCCACATGCTTAGCAACATCTTCACACGAGGCCACCGTGGTTTTCTCTAGCATTTCCTTATACTTCACCATGAAGCTTGATCCCTCTTCCCTATACTTTGCGTATAAACCCATAGAGAACAATGTTCCAAAAGCATAGGGGAAATTATAATAGCTCAAGCCTGTTGAGTAATAATGGCCCTTACACACCCACATATAAGGATGGCGTAAATCTTCGGCCAAAGCCTCACCGTAGGTTTCTTCTTGAGCTTTGAGCATGATGGCTTGTAGGGCATCTGCATCCAAAAACTCTTTCTCAACACGAGTAAATACTTCTTGCTCAAATAGGAAGCGGGACGAAATATCTACTATGGTTTGAGAGGCACCTGCCAATAATTCTTCTAAAACCGCTAATTTCTGATCTCTGTCATCCGATTGTTCTAATGCATGTAAAGAAATATGCGTTTCATTAAATGTCGATGCGGTCTCTGCAACTGGCATGGAATAGGACCGGTTCAATGGTTTATGGTTTTCTATACAATACCCATGGTAGGCATGGCCAAGTTCATGGGCAAGCGTACTCACGGAACCATAAGAGCCATCAAAATTAGTAAGAATCCTGCTTTGTTTCAAGTTGGCTTGATTAGAGCAAAAAGCACCACCAACCTTGCCTTTGCGAGGCATGAAATCAATCCAATGCTCATCGAAAGAACGTTTTATTACGGACGCTATATCTTCTGAAATGTGGGAAAAACTATCCACCAGATAGTCTTCGGCTTCTTCCACAGTAAATTTTTTGTCGATTTTACCTACTGGAGCGAACAAGTCATACCAAGCTAAACGCTCTTCATAGCCAAGATACTTTGCTTTGGCCAAGAAATAACGACGGAAGTGGGGGAAATAATTACGCATTTCTTCCATCATGCTGTTTAGTGTTTCTTTTTCCATGCGTGAATGGAACAGAGCCTGATCCAGGGCCGATTCGAAACCTCTCTTACTTAATAAGGTATTCACTTGTAGCTTAATCGAATTCAAGGCAAAGGCCACAGGATCCTTGATTTTCTCATAAGCAGCCAATTCCGCTTCATAAGCCGCCTTACGAACTTCTCTGTCAGGATCGGACGCTAAGTTTCTTACTTCGGCCAAAGTAATGATTTCATCTTGATATTCCACTTCAAGTGTTGAACTTAAATAAGAAACCATTCTTCCCCATGCAGCGCCACCACTAATATTTAATTTACCCAGGATACTCTCTAGCTCTTCGCTCAAGTTATGGGAAGCTTCATTCTTCGCCTCTTCTAAGAAAAAACGGTAGTCATCCAAATTATTAGTTGTAATAAATCCTTCGAAATCGGAAAGTTCCAACAAGCCCTTGCTAAGCTGTACATTCAACACATTCATAGGACTTAGTTTCATCCGAATTTGATTCATATAGGATGCATAACGCGAGTCATTTGTATCCGCAGATTGAGACAACGACAAGAAAGATAAGGGTTTCAGAACTGTAGACGCTCTCTCTAATAATTGAATAGCTTCAACTAATTTATCTTCAGAATACTCTTCTGCCAAAGCACCGGACAAAGTCTCCACTTCTTCCATATAACGATCGATTGCTTCAACATCTTGTATAAACTTAGGGTCCTCAAGACCGTCATAAAACACGGTTAAATCCCAAGTATATTGCTCTTGTCTTTTATTTTCTTCCATAAATAAGCACCTCACTTTTTTATATTATAACGAAGTTTCTTGCTAAACGGAGTAGTATTACATTATAATTTTTTCGTAAGTAACGCATAGTGGATGCATGGATGCATGCAATAAGGAGATTGAAATGACAAGATACTTTGGTACTGTTTCTAGAGGAGTTAGGGCTCCCATTATTAGAGAAGATGACGATATCGTGGAAATCGTAGTGGATACCGTCCTTGAAGCCTCCCGAGAAGGTCAGGTGCCGTTTCGAGATAACGATGTGGTATGCATTACAGAAGCTGTTGTAGCAAGAGCACAAGGTAACTATGCCACCGTGGACCAGATTGCTGCCCATGTAAAGAGCTTATTCCCTAGTGGTGAAATCGGTCTTGTCTTCCCTATACTTAGTCGTAATCGTTTCTCTATATTGTTACGAGCAATTTGTAGAGCAATGCATAAAGTACACCTCTTACTCTCCTATCCTTCTGACGAAGTAGGCAATGAATTAATTTCCAATGAAAAATTAGAAGCCTCTGGTATCAATCCTTGGCATGATGTTCTAGACCTATCGAAATATAGAGAGCTTTTCGGCCAGAACCCTCACCCCTTCACAGGTGTTGATTATGTGGATCTCTATAGAAATATTGCAGAGTCTGAGAACTGTACAATAGACGTATACTTTGGTAATAATAGCCAAGTCATTCTTAATTATGTACAAGATGTATTAACCTGTGACATTCATAGTAGAAAAACAAACCACAAACTTCTCGAAGCCAGCCATGGTGGTAAAATTTTAAATCTAGAAAACATCCTAACAGAATCCATCAATGGATCCGGCTATAATCCAGATTTCGGATTACTAGGTTCCAATATGTCATCCGATGAATCTGTTAAGCTCTTCCCTAGAGATTGTCAGACTGTAGTCGATAGTATCCAAGAGAAACTACAAACTGCAACAGGCAAGCAGATAGAAGTAATGATTTACGGTGATGGAGCATTCCGCGATCCTGTAGGTAAAATATGGGAACTGGCAGACCCTGTCGTTTCTCCTGCCTATACTTCCGGTTTAGAAGGTGTTCCTCATGAACTAAAATTGAAATTCCTAGCAGATAATGACTTTGCCTCCCTGTCAGGTGACGACCTGAAGCAAGCTATTCAAGAAGCAATTGCACAAAAAGAGGATGTAACGGATGCTGCAGAAGAAGTACTTCGACTCGGTACAACTCCCCGTCGTTTATCCGACTTATTAGGATCTCTTGCGGATTTAACATCAGGATCTGGGGACAAGGGCACTCCTATCATCTGGGTGCAAGGCTATTTCGACGATTTAAGCGATTAAATTCAAAAACCTCCCAGCCGGGAGGTTTTTAGTTTTTAATATAAATGGATAGAGCTAACGTTTCTTAATCCAATACGCTTGCTCACCAATTCTTTCGACATGATATGCCGTTTCACTTAAGAAACCATTTATGAAAATTTCTCTCGCTTGATAGAAATCCATGTTTCCATCTTCTATCTTATATTCTTTATGACAATCCACATTCTGAGCAATTTGTAGAGAATCGTCTTCTAGAACATCAAATTTAATCGCATGACTAGAGGGCATGCCATCTAGAAAAAATATCTCTAGTTCTTTTGCTATTGCGTCTGCACTCTTCAGTTCTTTACCTGCTCCTGCCACCCGTCCTGCCTGATAAATCGTTTGTTCTGCGTCTTTCGCGTGGGCTAATGCAAATTGCAGACGTTGTTCTGCTAAGTTTACTAATTCCTGTAGGGAACCGTGGATATTCGCTTCATCTAAAACTTCTTCCATAGGTAAGTTAGGAATCGATCCGAAGCGTTCATTCATTTCTACTTGCTCTCGCAAATTAGATGACAAAAGTCTCTTCGCGAGAACATCTTGAAATTTAAGCTTCTCAAACATATGATAATGAATAGGTCCTAATTTCTCTGACATCTGTACTCTCCTTACCTCTAAGTATATCTATTCTAACAAGTAAATTTGCAGTAGGTAAAGTCTTGACGGAAATTTCGTTGTTATTTCATCTTTTGTTTCTATTTCTGTAACCTTCTACAAGACTACCTTGTACAACATTATGGGCACGAAAATATTTTTCCATATGATTTCTCACTTGCCGTTTATTAGCAGTCCACAGAGGTCCTATGAGGTATTCCTTGGGCCCATCTCCCGTTAAACGATGTATAACCACATCTTCGGGAATCCTAGGTAGCAATAGAGCTAACAGCTGAAACCATTCCTCCTCCTCAAGTAATCGAACATCTTCTTCGGCCATTTTCGTACCTTTGAGAATATGTAAGACTTGTAGCTTCAGCCCTTGTATTGGTAACGCTTGTAGGGCTTCCACAGTAGCAAGCATGTCCGTCTTGCTTTCTCCAGGCAGGCCAAAGATCAAGTGCACAACAATCTCTATACCTGATGCATGTAACTTCTCCACGGCTTCATAGAAAACTTCCGTTTTATAACCTCGATTAAAGGCCTCCGCCGTCTTATCATGTATGGTTTGCAATCCTAATTCTATGGAAATAGGTTTAATATTCTGAAGTTCTCGGAGTAAATCCATTACATTATCATCTAAGCAATCTGGGCGCGTACCGATACTCATAGACACTATATCTTCTTGATGAATTGTTTCTAGAAAAATCTCCCGTAAATGTTTCAAATCTCCATAGGTATTTGTAAAAGATTGAAAATAAGCGCAATATTTAGTATTTAAATCCACTTTATTTCTTAACAAGTCTTTAGCTTGTTGAATTTGCGCTTTGATATCTACGTCTTGTCTACTCGCAAAATGCCCAGAGCCTGCTAAACAGAAAGTACAACCTCCTATAGCTAATAGACCGTCACGGTTGGGACAAGTACCGCCTATATCGAGGGCTAACTTGTATACTTTGTGTCCGTAAACTCTTTTATAATGCTGATTTATGCTGTAATAGTGATTTTCCATGCCCTATATACTACTCTATTCGGAGCAGATGGTGGTATAATGTTTCATAATTCTATGCTACACGAATTATGTTAAACGGAGGAAATATGCAAGATCGCTCTATAAATAATAACAAGAATAAACAAATCATCAAGCAAGAGCGCCGTAAGAGAGCTCAGAAGCTAGAGTTCCAACGCATTAAACACAATGTAAGGAAGAGAGTATCCGGTAAACCCTCGAGACCTAGAAATGATATTACGTTCCCAGGCTTAATAGGCAAATTCTCAGCCAAAATCGCTATCGTACTTATTGTCATTGTATTAGTTATAATTATGGTAATTGGCGGCACAGGCCTAGGTATTCTCTCAGGTTATATTAATACCACACAAGAAATTCCTAATTCCTTATTTGCAATTCGAGAACAAACCTCTCACATGTATGATAGGGATGGAGAGCTCATAGCCACCATGACAGGGGCTAGTAATATTAATCGTGAGCGTATTTCTTTTAGCGAAGTAACAAACACCTATATCGACGATGCTTTCATCGCCATAGAAGATCGTTCCTTCCACAGAAATATAGGAATTGACCCTAGACGTATTATCTCTGCAGTCATTAGTACGGTAGTAAATCGTGGTGATTCAGACCACGGGGGTTCCACTATTACCCAACAAACGGTAAAAATGATTACAGGTGACGACCAGTTATCTTTTCAGCGCAAGGTCCAAGAATGGTATCGCGCAGTACGCTTGACCGATCAATTGTCCAAGGCCGAGATCATGGAACTCTATCTAAACCATGTCCCTATGGGAAATAGCTATGTTGGTGTACAATCCGCGGCCAAAGCATATTTCGGCAAACCTGCTTCTGAACTAAACTTGGCAGAGAGTGCCATTCTAGCAGGTATTCCCAAGAGTCCTTCATCTTATAACTTACGTACAGAATTAGGTCGCAAGAACGCCCAACGTCGTCAACGTATAGTCCTTCAAGCCATGTTAGATGAAGAACTGATAACGGTACGAGAATTTGAAGATGCACTTAATTACGAAATCGTCTATAACCAAGAGAATACAAACAGTGCTGCAAACCAAGTATTTTCCTATTTCGAAGAATACGTGATGAACGAAGTCACCAGAGATCTCATGGAAGAATATGGTTACTCCTATGGCGTGGCCAATGCGATGGTTATGAATGGTGGCTTAGAAATTCATACCACTCAGAATACTGAAATTCAAGATCGATTAGACGAACTCTTCCGTGACCAAGAACGCTTCCAGAAGAATCCAAGCGCATTCATCAATATGCCAGAGAGTCCCCAGGGAGCCAGTATTATTTTCGACAATGCCACCAATACCGTTGCAGCCATGCAAGGTGGTTATGGGGAGAAGGATAGAAACCTCGTCTTCAACCGTGCCACAGAAGGACATAAACCTGTAGGTTCGATTATCAAGCCTATTGCCATTACCGCACCCGCCATTGAACTCGAACTCATCACAGGTGCAACCATTATCAAAGACGAGGAGGTTTTCATGGACTTCCAGAACCCTGACCGTCCATGGCCTCTAAACTATTCTAGAGACTACGTTGGCGATATGAACGTTAGAGATACCATTAAGATATCGAATAACGTTCCTCCAACGAAAATTCTTAACGAAATCGGACTAGATGTATCGAAAAACTTCATGAGTCTTATGGGTCTGGACATGACCAACCAGGACCTAGGACTCTCCATCACCGTTGGTTCCTTTAGCCTACCACCTACTCCATTTGAAATGGGAAATGCTTACCTTACCTTCATGAATGGTGGGCAATATACTTTGGCCAAAGGTTATTCTAGAGTGCTCGATCCGAACGGCACTGTGATTCTCGAAAATTCGCCTGATTACATGCGCGTGTTCTCACCAGAATCCTCCTACATGATGACGAAGATTATGGAAGATGTGCTTCTTTACGAAACCGGAGGGCTCTGGCACTTAGGTACAGGTAGACGGATAGGACCTATCGAAAATGCTCAGGGAGAATCCATAGCCTCCGCTGCTAAGACTGGTACAGCCGATGACCACTCTGATGAGTGGGTCGTACTTCAAACCCCTTATTACACCGGTATAGGTTGGTATGGATTCGACAATAGAATTAAAGCAACCTTAATCGACAATGCCGACCGTTATAACATCCAGCTTCTTGTAGGTGACTTAATGCATGAAATTCATCAAGACTTACCCGCTGCGGATTGGGTTCAACCCGCTGGAATTATAGCCCTCGAAATATGCACGATTTCCGGTCAATTGGCCACACCAGGCTGCGGTAAATATACTAGAACTGAATATTTCAAAGCCAATAGCCCATTAACACCCACTGAACCCTGTGGTGTACACTCTAGAGCCGATACACCGAAAAACCGCTTCCAACCCGATGTCGATTTCATGGAAACGGGCAAAGGCTATGGCTACGGTGGCGTAATTTAGAAAGTACGAGGTTTACTACATGAATAAACGTAAAGATTATATCTCTTGGGATGAGTATTTTATGGGGGTCGCCATGCTCGCTGCCCAACGTAGCAAAGATCCTGGCACTCAAGTAGGTGCCTGTATCGTTAGTCCTGATAATAAAATCATTTCTACAGGCTATAATGGATTTCCAATCGGCTTAAGTGATGACGAATTTCCATGGGCACGAGAAGGGGATTTCCTGGAAACGAAGTATGCTTATGTTTGTCACGCTGAACTAAATGCAATTCTAAACAATCCCGGAACCTCCCTCAAAAATTGTAGAATCTACGTGGCACTCTTCCCTTGTAATGAATGTGCCAAAGCTATAATCCAATCAGGAATCCAGGAAGTCGTATATATTTCAGATAAATACCACAATACGCCTGGAGTACAAGTTTCTAAGAAAATGTTCGGCGCTTCCGGTGTTAAGTTCCGACAATTCCAATCCTCAGGTGAAAACCTAACACTCTCATTCCGAGAAGAAGACATATAAGAAAAACCCTCTTGGTTCCAGAACCAAGAGGGTTTATTGTATTAGAAGTGTACGCCAACTAAATTTGTCCCTAATACTAAGATTAGGAATGCTAGTAGAAGCAACACATATATCCCACTATGCTTGCGCTTCTTATGAGCCGGAACAAATCTCAAATATAACAGCGTACTCAAAGCCAAATAAATTGCTAAAACACATACGGCTAGTTCTCTAATCAATGGAATCAAATTCAACAAGAACATAATTACGAGCGCCATTATACGAGGAATTAATAACAGGCTACTTGCATTAAGAACTGAAAATTTACGCTCTTTTACACTGGAATCGAATACCTTTTGAGTAAGAAATAAGATTAAAACAATTAGTGCGAATCCTATCACACTTTGCAACAAGCTGGACAGAAACACTAGAATCATTCCAACCCATGAGAATAAGTTCCCCCGGAAAAATTGATATAAGGATGCAAGTATAGGATTTAATAATACATAAACTAATAAAATCGCAGCCCAAGTGTATTTAGATTTCTCCTTGTCTCTAGCTTCCACCATCGCATCCGTATAATCTGAACTAAATAACTTCTTAGTCCAAGTACGAATATCGTATAGTATGTCGTCAAACACATCATTTTTAGGCTTCGTTGTCGTTTGATCCATTGGAATACTGTTAGGATAGGTCGCAGAATCCGAGTCCTCTTCAGAGTCGTCTATAGAATCTGGTGAAAATGGTCTATAATACGGCTCCTCATTTCTTTTCTCGGGTGTAGGAGACCGGCTCTCTTCCCCCTCGAATAAGAAATCCTTATCCTCTCGGTAAAACTCCCTAGGATTTCGATTCTTATCTTGATAATCACGATTGTTATTATTATCCATAGTACTATCCTCCAAACACTAAAATAACTTATTAGGTATTACCACAATTATAACAAAGAATTACAAGTAGTAATCTAAATATCAATTATAAAGTTCTTAACTCATGTTTTCTATTGAAACTAAACTCCAGCTAACGCTAATCTAGGCTGATTCTACGCGTGATGATTGCATAAATCTCAATATGTTGTAAGCAGTTTCCTGGTTTAAGGAAACTGCCGGCGAAATTCTAAGTTCTGTGCTGGTGGATAACTTACAAATACATTAAACAATACATATTTCTTAGGTCCTATCCTGTGCTTTATCTTGTATTTCCTAGTCGCTGTCTAGTATAATCTATAGACAGTCAAGGGGGAGTTTCATGTTTATAAGGAAAATGAGTTTAAGCATATGTCTGTGTGTTAGCATTCTGGTTTCAGGATGTGATTTAGCGTTGCCCGGAACTTCAAAAACTGAAACTCAAACTACTACTTCCCCCTCAATACCTACAACTACAATTCAGATAAGTGATCCGCTTATTACTACGAGCACCTCTAGCAGTTCAAGTTCAGAAGAAACTGCTCCCTCTACATCTCCTATAGAAACCTCAGATAACAGTGTTGTAACGACTTCAGAAGGAACTACGACTCTCCAGACAAGTTCCACTAGAAGAACTTTCCCTACTACGACGACCAGCCGTACTTCTAGAGAAACCAGCAATCGCGTAACAGAACCTACGACCAGCTCGAGAACTACTTTGAAGGGTTCCATAGCTGAGCCTTATAGTATTGGAGAAATCGCTAAATTTGATGGGTACGATACTATATTTGATCCCTTCAAGGCAGATGTGATGATTCAGAATATCTATCGTGGTTATGCTGCACAGAAAATGGTAAAGGATGCTAGTCCGATAAATCCTGCTCCTCAACCCGATCATGAATATCTTATTGCACAGGTACTGGTGAAAGTTACGGAGTCAAAAAATGATGAGATTGTAGGCGTGAGTCCCTATTTCTTTTCTCTAGCAAGAGAAGATGGGCGCATGTATGGAGATGTCAATTTATTTCGTGCCGTTACGCCCGTATTAGAACCTCTACGCGTTGGCGAAACCTCCATTGCTTATATCTGTTTCCAAGTTGCCAAATCCGATGAGAATCCTTATATAGTATTCTTATCTAGAGCGCATGATGGTATATGGTTCGAGACTAATGAAGCGGATACGTCTGACTTTAGTAACGAGACCTTGCCCACGACTTTATCTGAAGATCAATCAGAATCTCGTCCCAATGATTAATCCTCCTACTACCCTCTTGATAGGAAATCCTTTATAATCTTAAGAATGTAGTTAGGAGGCATTGGATGTTACATAAAGAAGCTAAGGATGAGAGGCCAGACTTCCCTATAATTGAAGATGGAATTATTCCTAGGGTGGCTGCAATCCATGATATTTGTGGATATGGGGCTGCATCTCTAGGGATTGTATTACCTATCTTATCGTGTGCGGGTATCAATACCTGTCCTATTCCAACTTCCGTATTATCTGCCCATACCGCCTTCCCTACGTATTCGTTTTATGACACGACGCCTACTTTGCCAGAGTTTTTCCGCACGTGGAAAGAATTAGACGTTCTAATTGATGGTGTTTATACTGGTTTCTTAGGCTCAGCTGAACAAATTGAATTGATAATTGCCTTTTGCAAAATGTATCCCAATGCCTATAGAATCGTGGACCCTGTAATGGGTGACCATGGTTATCTCTATGGAACTTACACGGATGCGATGTGTGAAGGAATGAAGAGACTAGTGCCTTTGGCCGATGTCTTGACGCCAAATTTAACAGAAGCGGCTATTCTTCTGGACCGGCCCTACTCAGGACAAGCGATCACACAGGAACAAGGTCAAGCTATTTGTCAGGCGCTACTAGATAAGGGAGCCAAACATGTGGTGTTGAAGGGTATCCATCGTGACTATACGATTTACAATGCGATTATGGGTGAAGGCATTCCTTACAAGGAGTTATCCAACGAACTCCACCCCAATTCCTTGCATGGTACCGGTGATCTCTTCGCATCTTGCATAACAGCAGGGTTATTCAGTGGTCATTCTCTAGAAAGCGCTGTCAAGTTTGCAGCCGACTTCGTCTACCACGCGATTTGTATCTCTGTTGGACAAAAGGATTTCCAAGATCGCGGTGTCAGCTTCGAACCGATTCTAGGTGAAGTGGTGAATTATTGCATAGACCATAATAAATAAAAAGGGAGCATCGTGGCTCCCCTTTGTTTTATAATACCTTAATATTAATAGGCTTTACCCCAATATACATTGTGTTTAGCGTGTTCTCCACAACATACACAGGTAGAATCTTCAGGTGCTTCACTGTTGCCAAAAGGCAAACAACGTGCGGTAGCTGTTGTATCTTCTTTTATCTTATCTTCGCAGGCTCTATCTCCACACCATGGTGCACTGATGAAACCTTCCTTTGTTGCTACTGTTTCCTTGAAGGAATTATAGTCTCTAACCTCATAAATTCTTGACTCGAGAAGTTTCTTAGCCGATTCATAGAGATTCAATTGAATAGTATCCAACAGTTTTGCGATATCTTCATTAATATTATCAAGCGATAAAACAATTTTTTCATTGGTATCACGTCTTACAGCCACGCATTGATTATTCTCAATATCCCTAGGACCTAATTCAATACGTAGAGGCACACCGCGCATCTCATATTCACTGAATTTCCATCCTGGCATTTTATCTGAATCATCCATTATCACAGAGAATTGCTCAGTGATAATATCTCGAAGCTCTCTTGCTTTGTCGAGAACCCCTTCTTTATGTTGAGCAATAGGAATTAGGGCGACCTCTGTTGGAGCAATTCGAGGAGGTAGAACTAGACCTGAGTCATCGCCATGAACCATAATAAGGGCACCAATTAAGCGCGTGGAAACACCCCAGGATGTCTGGTGGGCATATTGTAAGTCATTATTTTGATCTGAATATTGAATGCCAAAGGCGCGGGCGAAACCATCACCGAAATAATGTGAGGTACCCGATTGTAAAGCCTTACCATCATGCATTTGTGCTTCGATAGTATACGTTTTCTCGGCACCCGCAAATTTCTCTTTATCCGTCTTTATTCCACGAATAACAGGAATGGCTAATACGTCTTCGAAAAACTTGGTATAAACATCAAGCATTAAGAGTGTCTCATCCATGGCATCTTCTTCAGTGGCATGAACCGTATGCCCTTCTTGCCAGAAAAACTCTCTGGTGCGTAGAAATGGTCTCGTACTCTTCTCCCAACGTACAACTGAACACCATTGGTTATACTTAATAGGTAGATCGCGATACGACTGAACAATTTTCGCATAGTGCTCACAAAACAAAGTTTCAGAAGTAGGTCTTACACATAGTCTCTCTTCTAATTCCTCTGTCCCCCCATGGGTAACCCAGGCAACTTCAGGTGCAAAACCTTCTACGTGATCCTTTTCTTTTTGCAATAAACTCTCCGGAATAAACATTGGCATCTGGACGTTTTGATGTCCCGTTTCCTTAAACATTTTATCCAGCTCTTTTTGTACTTTTTCCCAAATCCCCCAACCATTTGGCCTAAGAATTAAACACCCCTTAACAGACGTATAGTCTACAAGTTCTGCTTGTAAAACCACGTCGGTATACCATTGGCCGAAGTCCTCATCCCGTGAAGTTATGCTCTCCACTCTCTTCTTATTTTTCGCCATTTCTTATATCCTTTCTCCATATAAAAACCCCGGACACGGTCATAAAACCGATTCCGGGGCGTTCTTACGCGGTACCACCCGAATTGCCTATTTCTAAGCCACTCGCTAACGTAGAGATAACGTGTCTACAGCACACGCCTAGGTTATTTCCCCAGGAGCCTCAGGGGTGGGACGAAGTACAGACTTCACATTCCCTTCAACGGCTAACATTCTATTATTAACGGAAATTATAACAGACCTGTTGGCAAAAGTCACTAAGTCTTAATGTGTTCATTCTTGCCATCGTTCAATCGAATCGTGTCAGCTTTTTCATCCGTATGTACGCCTTGAGGTACAGCACCTGGAGTTACGTGGCGATGGTTTCTCTCTTCGATAGACTCCAAGCGCTCATGTAGCTCTGTTTCTTCACCAGGTACATCTTGTAAGGTTTTCTTCGTGCTTTCTTTTAATCGGCTTTTTTCTTCTGCATTTTCTTGAAATTCTTTGCGAAACTGTTTTGCTTCTTCTTCGATTGACTTGTTTCTATTCAAATCTTTATCCATAATGACTCTCCTTTATCTCTTAAACAATTCTATTCTAGCATGAACCCATTGTGTTATTATCCACAACCGGCACATGAACTACAATCCATCATACTACACATACCCCAGGCTTCTGCTTCTGCCCATAAGCGCTTAAACTCTTCTTCAGGAAGCTCAGGAACGCCATTGGCAAGCGTATCTGATTGATAATAAGCAGCAACTTCTTCTGTTGTTGGATAGC
This sequence comes from uncultured Oscillospiraceae bacterium, assembly GCA_964392065.1. Classification (GTDB taxonomy): domain Bacteria; phylum Bacillota; class Clostridia; order Saccharofermentanales; family Fastidiosipilaceae; genus JASBZA01. The sequence continues at coordinate 16,576 of CAYMOG010000006.1, read as the reverse complement.
GCCCAGACCATAGTAAATCTTGGCCATCGTACCAAACTGGTAGGATACTATTGCCTTCTTCCATCATCTTATCGAGGAGATTAGGCTCTGACCAAAAAGCATCAGGCTTCGTACTCATATTTGCACGGAAGACCTCAACACCATCTTCCTTAAGAAAATATAATATAGACGCAATTCTAAGAAGCTCTTCTTGCGGATACTCTAAATTCTCCGTAACAAGTCCTATTCCACTAGGGCTTCCCATAGCTCCATCAAACAAACGCACATTTGCCATAACATCACCTCATTTCTGTAATCTATTTTACTATAAAAAGTGAAAACATCCTGTTATAGGATTGGAAATATTCTTTTCAGCACTCTCACATTCACGCACAAGAATTTGCTGTGTTTTCACCATCGTATACATGCTATTCTGTTATAATCTTAAATTAGATTAGCTAGGGTAAGGGTTTAAACATGAAAAAAGAAAACACATTTGAGAATTCAGAACATGAGAATAATACGCCCACTGAGGAAGAAATGCATTTCAACCTTCGCCCTAAGCGTGTCGATCAATCAGATGAACCCACTAATGAAGCCGAAAAGACGGATCCCACAAGTTCCGAAGTCGAAGATGTTGAAAATCCGCTTACGGAAGAAAACTCGGCGGCCCAAGATTCAACAGAAACGGAGACTATCCCAGAAACACGCACTGTAGAACCTGAGCATGCACAAGAAATCCATATCCAAGGCGACAGCGATGAAGAAATCCAAACACTAAGAAAACACAGAAATACACATAGTTCTGCGCGAAATGTCTGGGAGAGCTTCAAACGCAGTGTGGTTTCTGAATTTAAGCCTATCCACATCAATGGAAATACCCCAGTCGAGAGACGCAAGCAACATGTTATTCAGCTGAGAAGACAACGCGGTGCGGCAGGTAGTCTCTTACTTCTCCATGCCCTCTTAAGTATACTGTTTTATGTCTTATGGGCTGCATTTCCTAGGGAAATCTTAGGAATCGATAAGTTCCAATTAAACGGCGCATTGTTCTCAACTCTATGTTTACAAGCCATTACCATACTTCTGCCCAGTGTCATTATCCTTCTCCTTTACAATATGGATATGGATCTTATCATTGGTAGAAAAGTGCAGAACTTAGTTTCCTATCTCTTGGCGATTCTAATCGGTATACCCGCTGCGCTTGTTTTTACCGGCTTGAACAACATTACCTTATTTATCCTCTATCAATTAGGCTTCCATCCAATCAGCACCAATATCTTAGGTCAAGTCGAACATAGTTCATGGCTTAGCCTTCTCATTATTATTCTAGCAACTGCACTCGTTCCGGCGATATCTGAAGAACTCATGTTTCGTGGGGTCATACAAACATCTCTCTCGCTGTCCGGGCGATCTCGTCTTGCTATTTTCCTAAGTGCAACCGCATTTTCACTTTTCCATGCAAATCCCTATTTCATTGTGGCGCCCTTCGTAGCAGGTGTTTATCTAGGTTTTATACGACATAAATCGGATAATCTCTATCAGGTGATGATTATACACTTCGTTATGAATACCAGTTTACTTCTCATCCAACCCACACTCCCAACCTACTCCAGTTCCACTGCTTTCGTAGGTTCAAGTGGCCAAAGCATGTTCTTCGCTTCTTTAATTGCCACAATCGTAGCGGCCATCGTACTCATTCCTCTAACAAACTATTTCCTACAATCCTTAAGAAATGCCAAGGAAATAAACAAAGACCCAATCTATAAACGACTACAACAAGAACAATGGTTCCCAGCTGATTGGAAGTTTATGTTAGGTCTTTTCTTACTCTTCACAACAATTGTTGTTCTAAGATCTTAGTTTTTAGCGAGATCCTTATCTCCATCCCTTCGAACAAAAGAGCCTTCAGGGATTTCTTCTGCCTTATCTTCAGCGATTAAATCGTCCCTACTCATAATGAAATGCATCTTGGCATGTGGTGTCGAAGAAATTGGGTTATGTTCTTCATCCCATAGCCTCGTAATCGTCATCTTTAAGTTTCTGCCATGAGGACGAAGAATTTCTACCTCGTCTCCTAGGCGAAGTTTGTTTCTTTGGCTGAGGTAAATCTCTTGGCCATCGGTACGTGACACTCTTGCGCAAACGACGGCTTCCTTATGATAAGAACGCTCTAAATCCACCTTGCTATCCTCTTGAGGACGAGTGAAGTAGAAGCCGGTATCATAAGTTCTATGGACCATCTGCTCGAGTTCTTCTTTCCAGCGTGGATCGAAGCGATAGGCATCTGGATCGGCAATATAGGAATCGATCGCTTCTCTATAATTCTTAGCGACTGTAGCGGCATAGAATGCGCCTTTCATACGGCCTTCGACTTTGAAACTATTTATTCCTGCCTCTGCCAATTCAGGAATATGTTCAATTAAACATAAATCTCTTGAATTGAAGAAATAAGCACCTCGCTCATCTTCTTCTAAGAAGAAAGTATCCTGCTGTTGTGATTGGGCCTGTAGTTTCCATTCCCAACGACAAGGTTGGGCACATTCTCCTCGATTGGCATCTCTTCCTGTAAACCTATTGGATAACAAACAACGACCAGAATAGGCCATACACATGGCGCCATGAACAAAAGCTTCTAACTCCATATCTTCAGGGATTTCTTGACGGATTCTCTTAATTTCGTCTAACGTCAACTCCCTAGCCAGCACGATACGCTTGACCCCCATCTGGTACCAGAATTTACAGGATGCGCTATTACACGTGGATGCCTGTGTACTAAGATGAATTTCTAATTCCGGTGCAAGACTTCTAACCGTAGCTAGAATTCCAGGATCTGAAATAATTAGTGCATCGGGATTAAGGTCTCTTAGGAAATAGATATAGGATTCGAGATGCTGTAAATCTTCTTCATGAGCAATAATATTGAGCGTAATATATATTTTTTTGCCCCGGCTGTGCACATAATCCACAGCTTCTTGCATCTCTTTTTCACCAAAACTCGTTTTACTTGCCCGTAAACCGAAGCGTTCGCCTGCCATGTACACAGCGTCCGCACCGAATAGTATCGCTGTTTTGAGCTTTTCCATGTTGCCTGCAGGCATAAGCAATTCCGGAGCGCCATGCTCCTTCGTATAAGATTGATTCATATTAATTACCTTCTATGGATGTATTAGTTTCTAATATCTGTCCAGAATTCACGATACCTCTCGATGTTTGCCACATGCTCATCATAGTTTGTCGCAAATGCGTTCGTACCATCTCCTTTGGCCACGAAGAAATAGAGATCCGTATCTTGTGTATCCGGATAAACAGATGCTAGAATAGCTTCGTATCCTGCATTACCTATGGGTCCCTCAGGCAAACCGCCATACATATAGGTGTTATAAGGATTATCTTTCTGTAAATCTTCAGTTGTAGCGTACCAAACCTTTTCTTTGCCTTCTAATTGTCTTAGGTAATTCGTGGTCGCACAGGATTGCATGAGGTCATCACGTAGTAAACGATTATGGAAAACGCGAGAAATTTCATACATCTCTACCAAGTTTCCTGCCTCATTCTGAATAACGGAGGCCAAAGTAATCACTTCGTCTAAACTCATTTCCAGATAGGCTGCCCGCTCAATAATTTCATCCGTCAATTTATTCTCAGTATTGCGCAAGAATGTACGAATAATTTCCTCTTCACTGGCATTTAGATCGAAACGATAGGTGTCTGGAAACAGATAACCTTCAAGTGTGAAATAGCGATTACGTTCGGTCGGTACCGACGTAATGAATTCATATTCTGTAAAGAGCGATGGTGTATTTACCAAGCGATCCATTTCCTCTTCATCGAAGTTTACACCATGTTCTCTCAGGGCTTCTTTAATATCAATGTAAGAATAACCTTCGTAGAAAGTTATTTGAGTAGTTTCTGCCGGTAGTGAAAGATTATACATAATTTCGTTATAATCCATTCCCTTCAAGACAAAATGCGTTCCCATCTGATAACTACCATCAAAACCATTTAAGAAAGCCATGACAATAAAAGGCGTTCTATCTTCTATGACACCTTTTTCTAAGAGATAATCCGCAATTTCCTCGGAACCCCATCCTCTCTCCACATATACTTCAATCGCCCCTGGTGTATCTTGGCGAATATGCTTCGGAGGTTTAACATTTTCCAATTCTCTAGGCATTGGTGTAGGTGTTAATTCAATCACTTGGCCTTCGGCATCAATTATTGTGGGAGTCGCCGCTTGGTCGTAAATCCTTGCTTGCTCTGCCATGCGCTGTCGGGCATCCTGATTTCTGATGAACCGAAAACCTACATCGAAACCTATATATAAGCCTATGGCCAATACCATAATAATAACTAGGGTAATAATTATGTTTTTCAATCGAGTCGTTAGCATAATTTCTCCTCGTGTTTACGTTTACTCTTTACGGCTCCTAGATTTTGCTTTGCGTCTTGCATCCATATTAAGAATCTTCTTTCTTAGGCGAATATGTTGTGGTGTAACTTCTACAAGTTCATCATCCGCAACAAGCTCAAGATACTGCTCTAAGCTCAAATTCGTTGGAGTAACAAGGCGTAAGGCATCATCAGACCCCGCTGCTCTAATATTTGTTACATGCTTCTTCTTGCAGACGTTTACATCCACATCCTCGGATTGGGTAGTTCTTCCCACCACGAGACCTTCATATACCTGTGTTCCTGGACCAATAAATAATTCGCCTCTACTCTGGGCCGAATGCAGACCATAGGTCACGGCTTCACCGGCTTCTGTAGCGACTAGTACTCCGTTATTTCTACTCTGGATTTCACCCTTCCAAGGTTCATAATCTTTTACTACAGAATTCATTATACCGTTGCCTTTCGTGTCGGTCAAAAATTCTGATCGGTAGCCAATAAGCCCACGAGAAGGAATATGAAACACCATCCTAGTATAGCCACGGTTTTGGGGAAGCATAGTGGTCATTTCGGCCTTTCTTTGGCCTAATTTCTCTATAACAGTACCTACATATTCTTCAGGAACATCGATGAATAGCTCTTCAATCGGTTCCATAGGCTCTCCGTCTATCTCCTTCACAATAACTTGTGGTTTCGAAAGTTGTACTTCATAACCTTCTCTACGCATAGTTTCAACTAATATAGATAGTGACAGTTCTCCTCTGCCTTTTACAACGAAGGCGTCCGGTGAGCCCGTTTCTTCTACCAACATACTGACGTTTTTCTCCATCTCACGGGAGAGTCGATCTCGCAAATGTCTAGAAGTTAGAAATTTCCCTTCTCTCCCGGCCAAAGGAGAGTCATTCACACTAAAAGTCATAGCAATTGTAGGCTCATCAATTTCGACGAAATCTAACGCTTCAATCTGATTGGGATCACAGAGTGTTTGACCAATTTCAATATCACTAATTCCAGCAATAGCGACAATTTCTCCTGCCCTTGCTTCCTGAACTTCTCTCTTGCTTAATCCCTCGTGTCGCATGAGTTTAACGATTTTCCCTCGTGAAATACCGTCTTCTCCATGGGTCACAATCGCAACATTTTGATTCGCATGGATGACACCGCGTTCAATACGACCAATAGCAATTCTGCCCACATAAGAGTCGTATTCGATATTACTAACAAGAAGCTGTAATCCGCCCTCTGGGTCACCCGTAGGAGCAGGGATTTCTTCCATAATTTTCTCTAGTAGAGGAAGCATGTTCCCCGTCTGAGCAGCCTGTTCAATATCTGCTAAATCATCTGTTGCATAGCCTTCTCTAGCGGATGCATAAATGACTGGGAAATCCAATTGATCCTCATCGGCATCGAGCTCAATAAATAAATCCAGACAAAGATCAAGAACCTCTTCTGGTCTCGCATCTGGACGGTCCACCTTATTAATTACCACGAGTGGCTTGAGGCCTAAGTCCAGTGCCTTATGGAGAACAAAACGTGTTTGTGGCATCGGTCCGTCAAAAGCATCCACAACCAATAAAACCCCGTCTACCATTTTCAGTACACGTTCCACTTCACCACCGAAGTCCGCATGTCCTGGTGTATCGACGATATTGATGCGTGCGTCACCGAAACTGATGGCCGTATTCTTGGCCAGAATCGTGATGCCCCGTTCCTTTTCCAAATCATTGGAATCCATTACTCTTAGAGCTACTTGCTCATTGGTACGAAAAGTCCCTGCTCCTCTTAGAAGCGCATCGACCAGGGTGGTTTTACCGTGGTCAACGTGGGCAATAATTGCAATATTTCTTAGGCTCTCTGTCGCCATCTAAACTAATTCCTCTTTTCTTTTTCCCGTAAAATAAATCGAATGGAGGTTCCTCTGAAGCCATAGGCTCTACGAATCTGATTCTCCAAATATCGTTCATAACTAAAATGTAATAAGTCTACTGAGTTCACGAATAATACAAACGTAGGCGGTTCCACGGCCACCTGGGTGGCATAATTTATCTTCAAACGACGCCCCTTATAGCCTGGCGCTTGAAGCATCTGCTGGGCTTCACCAATGAGATCATTAAGTTTACCTGTAGGCACTCTAGTTCTCGTACTCTCATAGACTTCCACGATATGCTCGAAGACCGAATTAAGCTTCAAACCCGTCATCGCCGAGATGAAAATAATCTCTGCATAAGGCATAAAGGCAAGGGTTTCCATGATTAAGTTCTTGGTTTCCTCCGCAGTATTCGCTTTTTGATCTTGAGGCAAATCCCATTTGTTTACGCAAACGATAATACCTTTGCCAGCGTTATGGGCTAAACCTGCTATCTTCGTATCTTGCTCAGAAATACCCTCAGTCCCATCAATCAATAATAAACAGACATTTGCTTTTTCAATAGCAGCAGCTGCTCGCATAGTGCTGTAGCGTTCGAGAACATCGTTAATTCTACTCTTTCTACGCATTCCTGCAGTATCGACTAATACGAATTTTCCATATGCATTCTCCAAAGGAGTATCTGTAGAATCTCGTGTTGTACCTGGGATATCCGAAACAATAGCACGATTCTCCCCTAGCATTTTATTAAGTAACGAAGACTTCCCGACATTGGGTTTACCAATAAGGGCTACACGAATCGTATCGTCATCCTCTTCAGGCAACTCATCCGGTAAGAAATGCACTACTTGATCTAATAAATCTCCAATACCTAAACCATGCGAAGCCGATATGCCCATAATATGCTCGAAGCCCAAAGAATAGAAATCATAAAAGTTCATCGGAACTTGTCCGGGAACATCACATTTATTCACAGCTAATACAACTGGCTTACCTGACTTACGCAAAATATTTGCGATATCCTCATCCGCAGCTTGTATTCCGGCCTTCGCATCAACCATCATAATAATGCAATCTGCCATCTCTATAGCAATTTCAGCTTGCTCACGCATCTGTTTCAAAATAATATCTTCCGAGTCAGGCTCTAACCCTCCAGTATCAATAATATTAAACTCACGATCCAGCCATTCGACTCTAGTATAAATACGATCTCTTGTCACTCCAGGTGTATCATCCACAATGGAGATCCTTTCTCCCGCAAGATAATTGAAAAAGCTAGACTTCCCTACGTTTGGTCTGCCAACAATTGCAACCATACCCCTTAGCATATAAGTATCTCCTTTCTAATAAAAAAGCGTGAAGCTTGCACCTCACGCCGGTATAATCCATCAAGACAAAAGATGATTAGTCTTTATTTACAACTTCTACACCTTTGTAATGACCACAGCTCTTACACACACGGTGTGGAAGCTTTTGCTCATGACATTGTGGGCATTCAATCAAGTTCAAAGGCTTCAACTTCCAGTTCGCATGACTTCTGCGTGTTCTCGCCTTGGACCACTTTCTCTTCGGTACTGCCATTATTATCCCTCCAAACTTTACATCAAAATTATCTCTAAAGTAATCTTCTAAAAAACTTAAGCTATATACTTTTACTACATTTCCAAAGACTTGTCAAGAAAACTACTGAAAATGACGGATATTGGTGATTGAAATTTGCTTGATGTCTCAATTCGATTCAAATTACAATTTTGAATTTAATAGGAATAAGATTTTTGCAAAAATAATCTACCCCAACTCCTTAACAACAATCACTCCTCTACGATTTCAAGAATTCCGAAGCAAAATAGCCTACGTAACAGAACAGATATTGTTATATTTACTTCAATCTATATGCAGTTGGAGGCCTTATGAAAATAGAACTTTATGATGCGACCATGTGGCAAAGTGTCCTTTCAGTAGGAAGTCTAGCCATACTACTCTTATTAGCAAACCTCATGCGAAGAAAACTAGCGTTCGTTAGAAAAGCATTGATTCCCACCTCAGTATTAGCGGGTTTTCTAGGATTACTTGCCAGTCAACTCGGTCTCATCTCAATTGACTTAGCTCTTATGGAGCAAATTACTTACCACGCCCTTGCTATTGGGTTCATCGCATTGAGCCTTAGATTTCCAACATTAGATCGCATAAAGAGTAAAGCGAAAAACAAGGGATTAGCAACAGGTATTAATTCTGGGATGCTAATCGTTTCGAATTATTTAATGCAAGGAACGATTGGTCTAGTTATCACGTTGATTGCCTCTTATACCTTCGCGCCTGGCTTCTTTCAAGCTGCTGGCATCTTATTACCAATGGGCTATGGACAGGGCCCTGGACAAGCCAATAACATAGGGAGTATGTATGGAACTTTCGGGTTTAGGGGTGGCACTAGCTTCGGCTTAGGCATTGCCAGTGCAGGTTTTCTCTGGGCAAGTATTGGCGGGATAGCTTACCTATACTATATAAAAAGAACGAATCGAATACCTAATGATGTGATGGCCGCCCGTGCAAATAAGAGAGATAAGCAGTTTTTTGAAGCCGAAAATGAATTTCCTCTGTCTGAGCCCATTGATCGCCTGAGTTTACAGTTGGGACTTATCGCTTTGGTATATATGATAAGTTTTATACTTATTTATGGTCTCCTCTTCGGCATTAGTCTCATTCCTGGAACGGAAGGTATTTTAAATACGCTATCCCCTCTACTCTGGGGCTTCAACTTTATCATTGCATCTTCTGTCGCACTAGGCATGCGAGGCGTACTGAAGAAGTTACAAGATATAGGTATTATGACCCACCAGTATCCCAATAACTATTTACTCAACAGAATTTCAGGTGTAGCCTTTGACGCGATGATTATAGCAGGTATCTCTTCCATTTCCCTTCGTGATATCCAGGAGAAATGGTTAGTCTTTATCATTTTAACTACCGTAGGTGGTATACTAACCTTACTTTATAACCACTATATGTCGAAAAAAATATATCCCACTTATCCTCTAGCAGGCATGCTTGGCATGTATGGAATGATGACAGGAACCGCCAGTACCGGAATCATGCTCTTGCAGCAAATTGATCCCAACTTCCAAACGCCTATGTCTACCAATCTCATTACAGGAAGCTCTTCCGCAATAGTTTTCTCGGTACCTATTCTCTTGTTTGTTGGGCTAGCGCCACAATCCACAGGAATGACGATCATATCTTTAGTTGCAATTTTTGCCTATTGGCTACTTCTGCATTTTATACTATTACGGCGATCCAAGAAGCAATAGTAAGCATTGGCCAAAGCTCCAAGTACAACACAAGCCCCCAACGGGGGCTTGTCAATTAGTCTACTTGGACCACTTCTTTACCTTTGTAATGACCACAGTGCATACACACTCTGTGGGGTAATTTCTGCTCATGGCATTGTGGACATTCTACTAAATTCAGTGGATTTAGCTTCCAGTTGGCATGGCTTCTTCTTGTTCTTGCTTTGGACCATTTTCTCTTAGGTACTGCCATTTTTTCTCACCCCCTTACTTGTGTGATTGGCAATGCATTTATAGTAATTCTTTTAGCTTCGCGAATGGAGAATCTTCTGATAGGACTTCTTGACATTTACAATCGGGATCATCTAATTTTCTTCCACACTGTACGCAGAGGCCTGGACAGTTTGCTTCACAGTATTGTCCAATTGGAAGAGATAAAATGAGATAATCGACGAGAAACTTCTCAAGTTCAACGTAAGACCGATTATGAAACACCAAATCATCCGGATCTTCTTCATCATGGGGGAAGAGCTGATTGCCTTCTTCTTCTGATAAATTCAAATCTTCCATAAGTTTTTGCTTATAGTCGTCGGGATAAATTCTTTCATCGACTCGAACGTTAAATTGATCTTCAATTTCTTCCACACAGCGAACACAGTGTGTCTTATATGGAATTGAAGATTCACCCTTAAGTCTTAGGACACCACTGTCCTCCGAAAGTAACTCTCCTCTAAATTCTAGTGGACCTGTAAACTGATAATCACCGAAATTCTCTACAGGGATAGCTTGTTCACCTAGAAATTCAATTTCTAGTACATCGTGAGGATCCCTTAATAATGGAGTAATATTGATTTTCATGGCATAGCCTCCCTTCATTAGATTCGACTATGTATATTCCCACGAATAAGCTAAGATGTCAAGTTGTGAAGCGAGGCATTTTCTATGATAATAGAAGTATTAAAGGAGCGTACAAAATATGTATCATAATCAATCACAATTTACAGGTGGCCTCTCAGGCTTAATAGGCATTAACATACTAGCTTTTCTAATTACTATTCTGACTTTTGGTATTTGCTATCCTTGGGCTGTTGTTATGAAGATTCGTTGGGAGACCAAACATACTATAATTGATGGGAGAAGCTTACGTTTCGACGGTACTGCTATGGGACTTTTCGGACAATACATTAAGTGGCTTCTACTTAGCTTCTTGACCTGTGGAATCTACGGTTTCTGGTTAACGATTAAGGTTAAACAATGGGTTACCAAACATACCCATTTCGTGTAAATATGAACTTTCGTATACAAGAGGAAGGATTTATCTTGGAGTTATCAAGCGATGGGGGTCGGCTTGGCATCTATGTATTTTCCAATGGATTTGCGGCCAATGCCTATATTGAATCTACCGAAGCGCACTTCGAAACTTTTGCCAAAAAACTGAAGGATTTATCCTTTGGCCTACGTGAGAGTGTTCGCTTAGAGGACCCACAGGATATGAATGCAGTGGTGTTTGAAGCTTTGGCCCCAGAGCATATTCATATTCAAGGGAGCTTAGCCGATGAGGATTATTACGGTTTGCGTCAAGAGTTGGAGTTTGAAGCTATCGTACATAAAAAACGTTTACGTTTGCTTTTCGAAGGCAGAAGTAGTACAACTAAACTAGATTAACAAAGGAGATTGACATGGAAAAAATTGATGTGCTTGTACTGGGATCAGGTATCGCTGCAATTTCAGCTGCAGATGCTGCTCGTAAAGAAAATCCAGAATTACACGTGCTAGTATGCACGAGAGAGAAAGCTCACCCTTATTACCGTTTGCGTGTGCAAGAGCGTTTAATTGAAGCGCAGAAGAATTTAGAGCTGCACGAAGACGAATGGTACGATTTAAGGGAAATTAACGTACGCTACGGTATGGAAGCAGTGGGTCTCAATACCGATGCAAAATCTGTCAGTTTCTTAAATGGCAGCGTCTTGTATTATGAGAAGCTCATCATTGCTACAGGTTCTCGTAGTTTCGTTCCACCTATAGAAGGTGCCGATGGCCGAGAAGTGTATACGCTTTGGACAATAGAAGATGCGGATGAAATCAAAGCCCACATGCGTGCAGGCAGTAAAACGATTGTTATAGGAGGTGGTTTACTCGGCTTGGAAACCGCTCATAAACTCTACGAGGCTGGAGAAGACGTCATGATTCTAGAGGCCATGGACAGGCTTCTGGCTAGACAAACCGACCCAGAATCTTCTGCATTATTTCAACGTAAGCTGGAGTCTATGGGGATCAAGGTGAAGCTCAATGTATCCACTAAATCAATTGAAGACAGTCCTGCAGGAAAACTCGTCACATTAAGCGACAACACGCTAATTCCGTGTCATCTTATCATCATCTCTACAGGTGTAAGAGCCAATGTAGAATGGCTGACAGATTCCGGGCTAGATATCCACAAACGCATTATCGTAAATGGCCGAATGGAAACCTCACTACCAGACATCTATGCGGCAGGAGATGTGGCTACCCAAGATGGCTTGTGGTTTGGTCTATGGAGTGTTTCTATGAAACAAGGACGTGTAGCCGGTATCAATGCCGCCGGTGGCGACGAGAATTTGAACTTGGAAACACCACCTTACGTACTAAACACGATGGGCACAACACTTGCCTCTGCAGGCGAATTTACCCAGGACGAATATCCCTATGAGGAGATAGAAATGGACGAAGAAGCCTACACGTATCGCCGCGTGATTTACCAAACAGAAGCCAAAGACGGTCCCATCCTAGGCTATATCCTCTTGGGCCCAACCGCGGCCAAAGAAAACGCCCAACTCTATAAACGCTTAGTAAATAATTAAAAGAATACCTCCCTACACTAGGGAGGTATTTTCTAAATAGGCTTGTAACTAAGTTTGACTTCATTTCGCAAAGGCTTCTGATGGTTTAACTCCATCGTATAATGGATGTTTACATAGCCTTCTTGCTCGCCTATTTCATAATCAAGCACTTGAGTTGCAAACTGCATGGGCATGTCGCCATAGGGTGTTCTTAAGCTCGATTCCCATAAGCTGCCTTCGCAAAAATTAATGCTTAGCTTATGGTCTCCGAAACGCAACATGCTCACTTCTCTTTTGTCTTTGGGTATAGTTAGAGTAAAACTTGTGTCTTCTCCCTCCAGCGCTTCATTTTGCTTGTAAAACAGCACCGTCTCTTCTGCTCTATGGTAGATCTTACCTTCTGTACGTATCCGAATCACATTGGATTCATTATGCTCATCAGTTTGTTTATTCTCAAATTTAATCAAAACGGGATAATTCTTTGTCATAATATTTTCTAGTCTTTCTCCAATTTTTTCCCTGCTTTATTGTAGCGATCCAATGCTAAATCACATAAATCTGAAACTAGAGCAGGCATATCTATACCAGCCTTCTCCCAGGCCATAGGATATAAACTAATCGAAGTAAATCCAGGTAGTGTATTAATCTCATTTAGATATATATGATTCTCTTCATCTAAGAAGAAATCCACACGACTTAAGCCACTACATCCTAATACGCGGTACGCCTTGAGTGCTAATTTCGTTATTTCATCTGCTATTTCTGAGGAAATCTTAGCAGGAATCTCCACATGGGCACCCGATTTTACATACTTCGTTTCGAAATCATAATACGCAACGTCTTGCGCTTTTACCACTTCTCCTGCTTGTGCGGCCTGAGGCTTCCAATTTCCTTTTACTGAAACTTCAATTTCCCGCGCATCAATGAAGGACTCGACGAGAACCTTTTCGTCGTAATGAGCGACTTCTTCGAGGGCTTTGGCCAAAGCATCTGCCGTCTTCACTTGTCTAGTCCCTACAGACGATCCACCATTAGATGGCTTGAGGAATAGGGGAAAACGCATCTCGCTCGTAATCTCTTCTATAACTTCAGGTAGGTTTTCTTCAATTGCGGTGCGATACGCTACGTAGTAGGGAACTTGAGGGATATCTACTGCAGCAAAGACGAGTTTGGCAAATGCCTTATCCATGCCAACAGCAGAGCTCAGGACACCACTACCGACATACGGCAGATTGGTCATTTCCATGAAACCCTGCAAAACGCCATCCTCACTATTAATGCCATGAACCGCTGGATATATAATGTCTGGTGTAATCCCTCCGCAATGATAACTTAAGAATGACTTAGGGGATGATAAGTAGTGGGCAGGCACAGAATCTGTTTCTATAGGACTACTCCATTCACCTTCTAATAGTGCATCCTGTTCGCCTTCGTAGCGATGAAAATTCCCGTTCAGATCTATGCCTACAGGATAAACTTCATAACCTGCGGACTCCAAGGCTTTCCATATCGTAACGGCTGAACGGCACGAAATGGCTTGTTCTGTTGACTGTCCACCAAAAAGCAGACAGACTTTAGTTTGTTTGGGCATAATTACTCCTATTGGGCACCGAATAAGCCGAAGGTATCTGTGGGTACTTCATTAATCGAGCGAATCTTATATTGCTTGGCATCCTTATCATAGAAAATGGAACATAAGTATTGTTTACCGCTTTCTAAACGTAGCAAAATAAAATTGGATACCATAGCGTCTTCGGCTAGATTTATGCTCCCTTGGAGAGTCTGAAACAATTCTGCATCTTGACGGGTGAATTCTTCTTGGCTCCATAAGGTTTGGTATTTATCATAATCATCTGCAGCAATTGTATGAATCAGTGTTTCTCCGGCCTTCTGTGGAGTGCTCATGGTATTGAAATGATTGCGGATAAATCCAATAGATGCTATTAATCCGATGATGGCTAGAATCAGAACAATTCCTAAGACTAATATTCCTGCATAGCGCCAAGGTCTAGTCAAATCTGTGGAGAATTTTCTTCTTTTTTTAGTCTTCGGCTCATCGATATGAACTCTAGGTCTAGAAGGTTCTGTGTCTCGTATCGTCTCATCTTCTGCTACACTAGACCCCTCCTGTTCGGATTGATTATTCTCGAAATTCGTGAATTCTTGATAGGCATTTCTCTGTTTGTCGTCACTCATAAGAAGTACTCCTTATTCTTGTAGATCTTTTTTGTTTTTTCTTACTGTAACTAATATTTCTGTGAGTTGATCTTCAAGTTGAGTTAAATGTTGTGCCGTATAAGCAATCGCTGCATTATGAATACCATCTGCTTCTTCATTGGCTTCATTTACGGTTTCATTCGCATAACGTCTTGCTTGTTGCGTAATTTCATGCTCATCAATCATCTTGGCAACTTCATACTGCGCATCCTCTACAATTTCACTAGCTTGTTGTCTTGCTGTCTCGAGCAATTCACGGCTTTGTTCTAACAGCCATTTTGCTTGTTTTAATTCTACTGGTAAACCATCACGAAGTAGACCGATTAGCACAAGTGCCTCTTCTCTATCTACCATACAGTTAGAGGAAAATGGTACAGATTTTGCTTGTATAAGCATTTGTTCTAAACGCTCAACTAATTCATAAGAATCCTTCAAATCCTCATCGTGCTCAAGACCTCTTACATTATCTAATTTATCCATAATTATCTCCTATTATTTCTGTTTATATGTTTTTTCAAAATGCTTACTAACTATAGGTAAGATTTCACTAGGGACCATACGAGAAATATCACCGCCATAAGAAGCCACTTCTCGAACAATAGTCGAGCTCGTATAAGAGTAGTTGGCCTTACTAGACAGTAATACAGTCTCATAATCCGGGTACATTAAGCTATTAGTTGCTGCCATCTCGGTTTCGAAGCGAAAGTCCGACTCTGAACGCAAGCCTCTTACTACCACCTTAATGTTTTTCTCACGCATGTAATCTACAAGTAGACCTTTATATGAATCTACTACAATATTATCCCACTTCTCAAAGCAAAGTTCAGCCATTTCTACGCGTTCTTGTTCACTAAATGCAGGTTTCTTAGAAGGATTGATTAAAATCACCACATGCAAGACATCACATAATTTTGCGGCTCTTTCTACTATATCTACATGCCCATTGGTTAATGGATCAAACGAACCTGGATATATAAACTCTCTCTTAGTAATAGGACTAGCCCTCCCTACAAGCATTGATATTCTCAAATCATACCATTGCACGCCCTGTCAATCAACGAAAAATCCCTTGAATCCACTATTAATTCTATAAACTTGTAGGAAATTGTAGGAATTTATTGGTAAGCTGCGTTGTCGTTTCATCCTATGCTTCTACTATGCATAAACGTATGATTCTTACACACTGGACCGCAGCAGATTTCTGGGAGATTCCTTTTCTAAATCAATTCTTTCCTGCACAACTTGCACACTACGGTCAGGAGGGCACGAAGCAAGTTATCGTATTCCGCAGAAAAGAGCGATTTCGTCGCAAAGGCTACCAAGTCCGTTGCTGCACCATCCCCGCGATGGCCAAATCCTACCTCTTGCACCTCGGTACATGGGTAGTTCCGATCGAGTATGTCTTCTTGCAATTGGTGAACGAATTAGACCTCCAGCAAGGCATCCTCCTCGGTAACCTCATGTGCTCAACTCGAGGCTCAGGCCTCTCGCCTCTGACAACGCGAGAGAAACTCTCCGCCTTCGTCTCCAGTGCATCCTGGGTCCGAGGCCATCGCAAAGCCAAGCGTGCCCTCCGCTATATTTCCGACGCCTGCCGCTCCCCTATGGAGGCCCTGACCCGAATGCTCCTAGATCTCCCCCACCTCCTCGGCGGCTTCAAGCTCGGACACAGCGATTTCGAATTCAAAATCCCCATCCCACCGAAATACCACTACCTGACCACTAAGAGAAACTACATTGCCGATATCTATTACCCCTCCCACCGTCTCATCGTCGAATACTACGGCAGAGAACATGAACTCACCCGAGAAGACGACGCCTTGCGCACACAGATCCTGGAGGACATAGGCTATCACGTTATCGTCCTCGACGATGAGCACCTATATCCTCTCAAGAACTTCCACAGCAAATTAGAAACCATCCGTCACATCCTACAAAAACGCATACAAATCCGCACCAAGAGGTTCTACGAGCGCTTCCACTCCCTAAGAAAACTCCTTCCCCGCCTATCGAAGAAA